>NZ_JBHIPQ010000015.1:8232-284806 GCF_042196125.1 Bartonella sp. AP280QHHD
CCTCAGAAAACCTCAGAAAACCTCAGAAAACCTCAGAAAACCATATGAAAGGCTTTAAAAAAAAATTTCCTCATCGAAAATTTTTACAAGGTATTTTTTTAGATTATACTCTGTTTTCCACCTAAAATGTTGACTTTATCACCTGATAATCAGAGAAAAATGTTTGATCACCTTGCATGCTGTATCAACCTTTCCCAAAATGACAAAGCCCACACCGGTCTTTAAATAATGCCAATCAATAAACAATGGTTTGTAAACAATCTGGCTTCTTATCTAACAGATTTGACTTGGCTTCCCCCTTCAAATGCATCCTTGTAATGTATCCCCTGTCCAGAGTTATTCTACAAAAAAATGCTGCGTTAGGAATACGCACAGATGAAAAACACCCCATGCATAAAATTTTAACCACATCTCAAACAATGGTATTTTACAACACAACGGAACAAACTATTGTCTTATAGATTTTTCTCGTATCACTCTCATCCCGTTTCAAGAAGTTTCCTGATAAGCACAAAATGCCATCTCAGAGAGTTCAATGCCTCACCATGTACTACAACGCATCGCCAACCTGCTGCTCTTGCCAACAGTGCACCCATTTTGAAAACAAAGAGTGGCTTTTTTCCTACACGCTTTGCCAAAAAAGGGAGTGCTCCATTTTGCTTTTTCTCGCTTTAAATAAACATATCCGTTGACCTCTTTCCACCACCCTCAAAGGACAAAGGTTTTAGCCCCACATCGGTTTGTAAACAATCCAACTCCTCTGAAGGAGCTCCATATCTGCTCATTATTTATATGATTCACTTGCATAATACTTAACCAAGCAAATCCTCCCCAGAACAGTTGCTAATGTATTAAATACTTTAAGCTATCTTACTGATATCACCAGCTTCAATAATAGTGTTTTAATGACGGTATTTACGCTATAATAGGATAAAATTATCTAGGGGCTTTTTGTCATCGCACAGCAGCGGTTTAAACCCAGCACTTGAAACAATGGATCACGATACCACAAGAGAGAGGCATTTGGGATAAAATCTTTATTCCTCAGCAAAAAACGCCATGAATAAAGAAATTTTTTTTGTTCTTTCCCTACCTTTAATAATCACTGTCTTGATCCTCTAAAGAACAATAGGTAAACTCACCTTTAGGCATCCAACAAAGGCAGCACAAAAAATAAAAGAATAAAGAGAGTTGAGTTTTTTTTCTAAAGCGCCTCAAAACTTTCTGCACAATATATTCTATAAGACTTTATATTCAATAAGACTTTTTTTCATAACAAACATTTTGCAAGCATTTTTATCTTTCTCTCACACAGCTTTCATTCTCAGGCTTTGACAGCATAAACCACCGCCACATTGACAGGACGTGTTTCATCTCCCCCTGTTTTTTGCAACAAGACCTTATGTTCATGCTCTCCCGCAGGACCTGTCAACAAATTTTTATTGTAAATTTGAGCCAGATTTCTATAATATTCACCGTGATTCATATCCCAAACTACCTTTTCAATCATTGGATAACTATGCTGGTGGTTACCTGTTGAATCTGTTTTTCCTTCATGGGTATGAGATTTAAAAGACTCTTCTTGTCGGCTTCCCAAGCGACGTCCTTTATCAATTTCTTTTCCACTATCGAGCCCCCGTAAAAACATTCCACGCAAATCGGGAACATTGAATGTTGTTCTCCCGTCTCCTTTTCCCCATGTTTCTCCCAAAACAGCAAAGAGATTAGCATAGTTCCTTCGCGAATATTCTTTACCATCACACAGTAACCATCCAGAGGGTATTTTTTCTGTAGCAAAAGTCCCAATAAATCCAGAAGAAAAAGTTTCAGGCAAAGGAGGAAAGGGCGGAATTTCAGGAAGTTTTATAGTAGGATTGGTTAAAAACCAGCCATCAGCATTTTTTCCGGCAATATCACGCGTATAGACGATCTCATAAAGCCCCCCCTTTTGAATTTCCCCGCCCTTTAAAGGCATAATACCCTCTGGCGTTGCCATATAAGTTGGTCGTGGTAGCAATTGATTTAAAGAAATATTTGTTATTCCTCTGTTGACGCCTTGTGCTTTAAAGCGCACAACAATGCCATCCATATAAGTCTCAAAAAAAGACTTTGTTGCCAAACGAAGTGACGTTCTCTCATTTTTCACATCGACAGTAAACTGTGTTTCAATCCCGCCCCCATTATCCAACAAATATTCTTTGATGCGTTGCATCATAGCGCGAGCACTATCATTGACTGTGCTTGGCGGTTGCCCTTCTGCCCAGTTTATATTCTCGTCGACATAAGCATTTTCTGATGCAACAATTGACCAATCATAAATCGAGCTCATAGAAGATACTCTTTTTTCAAAAAGGGAAAACGAGCAAAAAATGAAGAAAAGAAAGCCGCAATTTTATTTTTAGATGCCGGCATTTTCTCCATTTTCATTTTTTCCATTTTCAGGCCTATTTTGTCATAATCAACATGCAATAACTTTGTTTTCGCATTGACATAAACAGCTTCAGGGTTCACACGCAACACGTCTTGCGCCATAACGCCCTGATAACGTTGTGGATTTCCCTTATAATTAAAGGTATAAAGTGGATATCCCTTTTTCTGCCCCACAGGGATAATATTTTCTTTTGCTCTCACATCACAAAGCCCTAAAATTCCTCCGACCAATCCAAGTACTTGCTGCGCATCACGCAATGGATCTTTTGTCACAGAAGGCATTGTCGTGGATTTTCCTGAAGTCGTTCCGTAATTTCCAGCAGCCTGTGTTCCTACCTGTAACAAACTTTGCAATCGGTTCCAATCTTGATTATCTTTTTCTGACCATTTTTGGCGTTCAGCATCTAAGACATTTTGGCGGTTTATATCTTGAATCATACCCCCTTTCAAAGCATTGCTTTGCGCATTACTCTGTCCTTGATAATAGCTATTTGCTGCATTAACCTGATCCTGCTGAGAGCGATCAATCATCTGGTTCGCGTTCATCATATTATTAATATCTTGATTATACTGCTGTACCGCAGCATTTGTTGCCAAGGCGCCTAACTCATCGGCCAGCACACCAGTATGAGCGCCAGAACCATAACGTCCTGCCCCAGACATAGATTGATTAATCGCATCAGAAGTTTTATTCAGAGCATTTTGCAATGCAGTATTAAATTTACTATTGCTTCCAATCCAGCTTCCCTTAGCCATACCGGAAAGATTTGTAGCGCTGTTGGTTGGTGCATTCAACCATTGCGTTACCGTTGGATTGTTATAGAGCCCAGCTGCTTGTTGTAAACCAGTTAGCGCATTTTTTGTCATATTGCTAAGACCAGCGACTCTCTCTCCCTGATAAACGTTTCCGCCAATTCCTTTATTATAAAGTCCAAGCGCGTTAGCACTGGCTTGTTTAAGAATATCAGCAGCCCAAGCGGGTGGTGCATTTGTTTGTGTTGTTGTCTGCACTTGAGGTGTTTTTTTTCTACTCATGAACCCAGAACCTTTCTATATTGAATAAGATTACGAGAATATCCGTGATGAGCGAGCTTTTTCGCCCATCCAGTTCTTCCAAACATGTGCATTTCGTCCGCATTGATTGTTCGCGCCCATTTTTCGACTTCATCAATCAACTTGACCAATTTCAGCCCTCCTTCTCCCGCAAGATCTGAGAGAACGACGCATTTTTTTCCCGTATGGGTTATTTCAACTTTGGTAATTGCAAAAGCACTAAATTGGATTTTATTTTTTAAGACCAGCCACAATTGTGCTTGTCCTGTAGCGATTTCTTCAGCAATTTTTTCCAGACAAACATCATCCGGAAAGCGCTGCGCATATTTTTTCAATGCAGCATTGAGTGCCTCTTGATAGGGAGCTATTTTTCCCCATGGCCACTGCTCTGTCAGATGAGCAGAATATAAATCTTGACTCTCAAGCATCATAATTTTAGCTCTTTTAGCTTTATCATTTCCCTCATTTGAGCAATACGCATCCCCATGCATACTTCACGCATTCCATGCCCCCCGCACAATAAAAGAAAAAAAGCCCCATCATCCCTTTGTCACAACAAAGAGGGAACTTTTTTCTTTATAAAAATAAACCATGGTGCAGCCTATTTTTCCTTTATCGCAGAAAAGCATGAAACATAACGCACCACCTTGTTCTTCATATTATAAAGACACAGCTTATCGCATTGTGCCTTTGTTTATAAAGGTTTGGGAAGCCTATGGGGCATTTGTTCTTTAATAATAGAGGCTTGAGCCTATCGCATGGTATTACAAAAGGGCATGCCTATCGCATGCCGGCCCGCGTCAATTCCACATCAAATCCAGTGACATGAGTCCAATTCACCCCTTCAGGAATACGCAATTTAAAGCGATAAAACCGTGCCCTTGCACGACAGTGAATTTGTCCAGTATTATAAGAGGGCTGTTTTTCTGGCAACCAAACAGTTTCCTCTTCAAGAGATTGTCGAAAGCGCATTCCCACAGACAAATAAAACTTTCCACTATTGACTTGAGGCATAATATTTTTCACCCGTGTTATCATGCCATTTGTCTGCCCCATTTCTTGTGATGTCACGACACAAGCCATAGGACCCCCAGAAAACGAACCCAGTCTCCCCTGTTGATCAAATGCCCCCAGAATAGGCGATTCATTTTTCCAAGCTTTACTATCAAGAGAAAAGGACAAATCGTCAATATTCTTAGTCACAAAATCAAGACCTTCTAGGGTTGTTCCGGCTAAGAAAATAGGCAATATCATTTTGATATCGACGAGAGCTTTTGTCCATTTTTGCAATCCCCAATCATAAATGAGCAAGATACGTTTATGAAGATTCTCATCAGAATCAACCATCCAATAAACACGATTATACACCCCATCGATAGCAGCAGACAGAGTGTACAGATTATCCTTCCTTGATTTTGCGGTCATCGTTCGATCGACTTTTTCGAACCCAATGGGTATAATCTGTCCCTCATTTGTTATTTGATAAAACCCGCCCTCATCGGCAAAGAATGCTAAATCGCCTCTACAAACAATTGATTCAGCATTTTTTGCGCCTCGTTTATCGTGGATTTTTTGGAAACTAAAAATAATCTTAGAGCCAGGAATAAAAGAACCAGCATAGATTGCAGAACGCATAAAGATAATTGGATTTGTTGTCTCCGTTGCCCCTTGGACGAATCCGCCATCAGGAAAATCTTGATAATCACAACTTTTTTTTCCCACGGTCCAAAATTCAGCATCATTTAATCCAGACCAATGAACCCGTCTTGGATTTTCGGTTAATTTCATCAAACAAACGAAATCTCCCCAGATTCGAACAATCCCTGCCTGTGGTGGATTTCCTCCTAAATTTCTAAATGTTTTATCATGATTAATATCAATCACTTGTGGTTTATCATTGGCATTCACAGCAATGATAAAATCACCAAACAAAGCAAAAGACCACGGAGCATCAACATTAGCCAGATAAGGTTTTCCTTTTTGGCTAATATCTTTCCAGTTCATTGTTGTATTATCAAGTAAGTAGATTTTATCTCTTGTCCCGACAATAATAGAAACCCCATTTTTTGTTTTAACCGCAAGAGTGCCTAAGATTGGCTCCGGACAAGGCTCTGATAAAGGCTCAAAACTTGGCATAGGGATATAGGAGCCATCCGCCGGGAGCACATTAACAAGTTCATCGGTAAAAATTCCATTGATATCCGCCACATCGGGTCGATAATCAGCGATTGGGAAAAAAGCCATCAAGACCCCCATAAAATCTTTGAAGAGCCCAGTGCCATTCAAAACACCAAGGCTTATTGATAAAAAACCACAAAAGCCCTTAAAACTCTAAAGGCATAAAATTCAACAAAATAAACAACCTAAAGTTGTTTAATGCACCAAAAAAAAACGATACCATCAATAATAGCCACCCCAACGCCATCCACCAGCGCCAAACCAAAATCAACTGCCCGCAATCACCCCCCACAATGACGGGGGAAAGAGCCATCAAAAGCCCCCATAAAATCTTTGAAAAGCTCAGTGCCATTCAAAATACCAAGGCTTATGGATAAAAAACCACAAAAGCCCTTAAAACTCTAAAGGCATAAAATTCAACAAAATAAACAACCTTAGGTTGTTTAACGCACCAAAAAAAACGATACCATCAATAATGGCCACCCCAACGCCATCCACCAGCCCTTCACCATCAACACCCAACGCGCAAATCCAGCCATAAGTGACAAACCAGCCACCAGTGCCAAACCAACCTTCAACGCCAGCCATAAACGATTTGAAATGAACTTTTTAAAAACGCATTGGGCGAATCTTTGAAGAACCTTTTCGGCGCGATGTTTCAATGCGCAAAGCTTGAAGCTGTTCTTGAAAATCTCTGAAAGAAACGGCGGCATATTCAGGATCTTTAAGAATATTTTTATAAAGTTCATATTTTGCCCGTGCTTTAATAAGATCAAAAGCATAAATCAACCAAGGGTTATCATCCTCTTTCAGCTGTTCATCGGCAAAATGAACAGGAGCATAAGAAAGCTGTACAGTTTCCAGATGTTCTGGTGTTGGAAAGAGTCCTATTTTTTGATCAAGGTAGGTATAAAAGAATGGCGTTCCTAGCGCAGGATGCATACCATATTGTTGATGCAACACTTCCAAGGGCTTAAAGAACAACTTTGTTGGTATTGCACTCTTTGTTACTAAAAAGACGCCCTCCAAACTCTTTTCTGCTTCAATAAAAACCCCCTCTTCTTGCCCATACCATGTTTTACCACTTTGTGTTTTAAACGTCCTTTCTCTTTTTTCATTAAAGAAAAAGGGTTCGCGTTCACACAAACGCAAAGCCGTAAAAATTGAATCTTGAATTTGCAGGGAATATTCCGCTGTTGTATCGTCAATTTCATCTTGAATAAGCGCGACCATATAAGCAAAAGTTTTAGAATGGTCTGAATGTGTAAGGTTTAGATTTTGGGGATCAGTGGATAAAGTGGTCATAAGCCTGTCCTTGTTTCTGGAAGCATTTTAAATTTTTCCCCCAACAGATCCCTCTTGTTGGGGGAAGAGAGCAAGCGTTCGCTTTAAGCTGGCGCTCCATAAGTTGGGATGACGATAGTGCCAAAATCCTGAGCCCCTTGCGTACTTCCTGGCAAGGTAAAGCAAGTTTTTTTCATACCGATAATGGTTTTTGCTGCGACCCCGAATTCTCTTTCATAGTCGAAGAGTTCTTCCACCAATTTATAGCGTGTTGCTCCTCGATCTTTACCAAAAGCAATCACAGCACTCTGCGCACCAAGCAGAACAGCCCGCCGCACATTTGGTACAGCTTTGTTAGCGGTTCCAGCTTCGACCCCTTCGGTAATATGTTCAGCTTCGCGCAAAACCACACCATTATACATGCCCAAAGACCCATCATAGAGCGGATTTTTGATACGACTTCCACTATAGATTGCCTTAGTAATGTCGAGCCATTGCCCCGCATCAGTATTGGTTCGCAATTGTGTCACTTGGGTTGGATGAAGATAAAGCACATAAACATTTTCCCCATCGATCCGCACAGGTCTAATTTTAGGATTTGCCAATTTAGCCCGTTCAACTGCTTTATCAATCAAGCTGAGATCAAAAACATCGTCTTCTTTTAAGTCCTCATCTTTTGCTTTATCATTAGGACGTACCACACGTTTATTGGTTGGTGCCGTTGGCGCATTAAACCCATAATGAACTGGTTTAAGGGTAATCGTGCGTCCTTCAAAGTTAATTGTTTTTGCGGTATACCCGCAAACTTGAATGAAGAACATCATACTCAGACGATCTGCATACCAATCAACCAAACCATTTTTTGCCTCGGTGCGCAAATCATGGAGAATTCGTTGTTGATCAATCGTTCCCTCATTTTTGACACGCACAGCATGAACGAGTTCATTAATTGCCAAGCGATCATTGAGAAACTGTAAAGCTTCTTCATTGCCTTCCAATGTCTGCCCTTCGCTCACCCCATCGCCTAGCAACTGCACACGCAAATTAAAGCTAATAGCATCCCCACTTGCTTTCGTAGTTTCATCTTTTAATTGTACGATACTGTTTGAATCATTTCCAATCAACGGCGCAATTGGAAGTGCTTTTGAGACTTCTTGGTTTAGTAATTTAGACCATGTGCGCACTGCCATTGGGTCATTAAGTCCGATATAAGTTACGGTCATTTTATCCTCTAAAAGTTTTCTTGACATAAAAAAACCCGGCAAAGCGCCGGGCGCTCAAAACACCACATTTCATTTCAGATGGTGAATAGGTTGTTCGTGAGTTTTATCTAATTTCTGTTAGCGTCTGCCTCCTCCTTATAAGAGCTCTCCTCACCACATCCGTGCTTTGAGAAATCCCCCCGCATTCTCCTGCGCCAAAAGCCTCTTAACATTCCCGCAAAAAACACTCCCCCGCATTCTCCTGCGCTAAAAGCCTCTTAACGTTCCCCGCAAAAAACACTCCCGCATTCTTCTGCGCCAAAAGCCTCTTAACGTTCCCGCAAAAAACACTCCCGCATTCTCCTGCGCTAAAAGCCTCTTAACGTTCCCGCAAAAAACACTCCCGCATTCTCCTGCGCTAAAAGCCTCTTAACGTTCCCGCAAAAAACACTCCCGCATTCTCCTGCGCTAAAAGCCTCTTAACGTTCCCGCAAAAAACACCCCCCGCATTCTCCTGCACCAAAAGCCTCTTAACATTCCCCGCAAAAAACACTCCCGCATTCTTCTGCGCCAAAAGCCTCTTAACATTCCCGCAAAAAACACCTGCCACATTCTTGTTTTTAAAATTCTCTTCCCCCCATTAAACGATTAAAAGCGGCTTTATTTTTAGGATCAGTAACCCAAGCGCTAAACTCTGCTTCTGACATTTTATCAAGCATATCCAAAGAAATCGGCCCATTTGGCGTCAAGCCGTTATAAGCAGCAAGAGTACGTGCAGAATTGTGTCTTTCCTGTAAATTTTCACCCATGTTATTGGGAACATTTGTGTAGCCAATTTTTTGTGCAATAGAGTAAATCACTTCAGCCGGATTTTGATTTTTTTGCGCACAATCGCGCAAGATCTGCTTCAACTCATCACCAATTATCGCATCAATATTTTGGGGATCTGCCATCTCAGGATAGAGCGAAGCACAAGCTGCCAACTGTTTAGCCCGCGTTTCATAAATAAAATCAGCTGCTTGATCAAAATCATGATGCTTTTGTTTAACACTGGCAACAGACTGCTGAAAAAATGCATGCAACTGTTCTGCTTCGCGAGCAAGAGAAGGCTGTTGTTTTTCATGTACAAGCCCTTGTTTTTGGAGTGTTTTTCCCAACCATTGCATATAGCCCATAAAGTCTTTTTGCGGATCTGGTGGAACATCTTCTCCCCCTTGAACCTCTTTTCCAGCCTTTTGCGAAGAGTACTGTTGTTGATGCACTTGCCCTTGAAAATTATCTTCAAGAGTTTTTTCTTCTCTTGCAATTTCACCATCTTCTCCCTCTTGTGTTGAGACCAGAAAATCTTGTTTCAATTGGTTTTGTTCTGCCGGCGTTAAGTGTTCTTGATCCATGACATTAGCCTTCTCTTTTTTTAAACAATAAAATCAAATTTTTCAGATAAAACAGCCCATAAGCACTTATCCCCTCAATGTTCTCCCATCATTTGAGCACCAGTATTCCCCCCAATGCTCTCCACCCCACATGACGGCAAAACTCCCCTCTCCACCCTACTTTTCCCAACAGTCCTGCCCTACAAAACAGGTCTTTTAAGAAAAGGGAGCCCATGCACTACGAAAATCGATAAGCCCATTCTGCGCTCACCATCCCCACCATGTTTTCACCCCACATGACGGGCAAGCCTCCCTCTCCACCCTACTTTTCCCAACAGTCCTGCCCTACAAAACAGTTCTTTTGAGAAAAGGGAGCCCATGCACTACGAAAATCGATAAGCAATTTATGATATATGGCGTTTATCAGAAGTCGCGCATGACAAAGCGTCCTATTGTTGAGCCTTTACTGTCTGCAACATCTGCATTATCTGCTCTGTTCCCACATTACCCCCCATCTGCGCTGAAGCATTTTGCTCTTCTTGAAAAGAGTTTTGCGCCTTTATAGCGATTTTATGAATAAGTGAAGCCGGTAAAGGCGAATAGCGTAAAAGATCGAGCATAATCTCAGGCGTTGTAAAATTTTGCATCAAAGGAAGCAATTGCATGATCAGTGCAAAAGTACGCTCTTTTTCATTAAGACTTGTTGGCGCATCATCCACGACAATATCATATTCCAAGCTTGTCACCATTTCGCGTGTCAGCGGCACATACTGGGCATTTTCATCACCAGCAATACGCACCAACCGCCCATCGGAGAGATAATTTTGAATAAGATAGAGAATAATTTTTCCCTGTCGTTGCCGATATCGACGCAACCCATCAAAAAAGGAAGCCAAAAGATTAAGTGACGATTGTCGCCGTTGTTGTTCAAGAATGCCAGGCTGATTGACAGCTCGCGTCCCAATAAATTCAGAAGACAACCCCGTCACCTGTTCGAGAGCACTCTTTGCTTCATTAAACAATTGAAAAAAACCTTGCGGAAATTGCGCCACGGGTTTAGGTTGGATTCTTCCGCCAGACACAGCCCCACTTTTCAACCAAGTAATGCTATCGGCTCTAGCCCAACTCTCGACGGCTTGTCGATCATCATCAAAAGCATCGCGTTCTGCCATAATGCCGCCTTTTGATTGGCTATTGAGCAAGTGCATTACTTGACTAAAATATTTGTTTGCCCACCGTTGCGGATCTTTTGTAGGGCGCACAATTCCGTAAAACTGTCGGCTTAACTTATCAAAAGTACCGGTAATACACTCCCATCCCAATTGATTGGGTGGAACCAAAGGCTTATCAGGCGCTTCAAGCAGCTTTCTACCTAAAAATGCCCGTTTGACAATTTTTCTGTTCAACCTTGTTGCCTGGACATGAGGAAAGGTTTTGCTTAAATTTTGGAAATCCTGCTCTGAATAATCGACAAACTTTCCACTTAGAGGCTCGAGAACTTTATAAACCACCTCGCGTTCAAACCAGCGACATTCTACCAATGTCACCATTTTAGGACGTTGATAGCCGCTCCCCTCTTCTCCTTGATACCCCCTCTCGGACTGATAACTTTGTGTCATCCCATCGCTGGTTGAATGTAAAAAGCTCTGATGTTTAACCCAATCAGCATTAAGGTCACTCCAATGAACATTGGGAAACATTTCCTGCGCCACAGCAAGGGGTTTTTCATCAATATACCATAAGCGTTGAGCATCAATAAGATTAGGCTTGACAGCACTTGCATCCCACACCATTTTCATCGGGTCTAAACGTGCAATGATTGGTTTTCCTTGGGGATCTTGTTCATAATCAAGGCGTGTATCTGTCCAGCCCATACCGCAAATAATTGCATCTTGAAAAGCATCGGAATCTTCGTATTCGCCATCGGCTTCATCGCGAAACCATTCGGCTGCTCCTGTCAGAATCTGATTAGCAAAGGCTGCGCCTTCTTGTCGTGGAATAAATTGCACTTGCCTTTTATTATTGCGCTCAGCCCCAATCACGGCATTAATTAAAGGCGCAATACGGTTAAAAGTCATCACCGGCCTGTTTTGTTCGTGCAAGACAGCCAAGTCTTGCTCATTCCATTGCCGTCCATTATAAAAATCGTAATCTTCCTGGGCATTTTTTCGCCATTTTTCGACATGATCAATATCATCCTGATACCAACCCACGAGTTTTTTAAAGAGAGCTTGATTTTCAAGCGTTTCGATTTGATTAAAAGAAGAATCTGTAGAACTATTCATTAAAAAGCCATCCATGAAGTTTGAGAATGGTGAAACGAGCGATAAGGTTTTTTTCGCGCTTTAGCATTTGGTTGTTCATAAGCCACACACATCAGTCCAAAGGCATCGGCCCCATGGCTAGCCCAATCATGTTCAGCCCCTAGTCCGATATTGCGCTGTTCGTCGCGCTTTTCATGATACCAAGCAAGCGCTTTTCTGCCCGCACATGTCGTTTCACGATTAAACCATAGTGCAGGAAACAACCGCCTTACGGCTTCGATACGCATTTTCACAGCGCCTGTTCCTTGGTTAGGAATTATTTTGGTTTGAAAACCGGCTTGTTGAAGGGCACTTTCAAAACTCACATTATAGACACGATCTTTTGTTGCGCCATCATGAGGCAAAACCATAAGAGCCTTTTCATATCCCCTTTGAAAAACCCAGCCCACATGCTCTGAGAGAGGTTGTCCTTGGGCTTCATAATAATCGAGCACTCGGATTTCACGTCCAACAAATTGCGCCACCCACAATGCGGTAGCATCGGCCTTTGCTCCTGTTCCCCCGATATCCCAAAAGATTCTCACCTGCATCAAAGGATCCCGTGGAACAGTGGTAATCCGCCCTTCCATTTCGGCTTCCAGCAGGCATTTCTGATAATAAGCCCCTTGGACAGCTTGGAGATATTCGCCTTCCCAAATATGGTTATACTGCTCTGGTCTTTGCTGCAAATCGTCCATTCGATCACGATTGAGTTTTTCAGGAAATTGCGGATTATCACGCCAATTGATTTCCACCCCTTTGATATGAGGATTATCGACATTTCGGAAACGTTTTTCCACGGCTGCATTTTCATGGCATGGGTTCCATGTGACCCATAATTCTGCATTCCAATCTTTTCCTTCTTCGCGCAAAGTTGGAATAAGTGTTTGCCAAGCAGTTTCTGTCACGGGCTCGGCTTCATCGACCCAACAAAGGAAAACGCGTCCCATTGATTTAATACTTGCGATATTGCGATCAAGCCCAGCAAACACATAGACAATCCGTCCATCTTTTGACTTAATATATTTATCGCCGATTTCATAATAGTCTTGTAAAAAAGGATAAGACTCGATAGCGCGTTTAATTTCCTCCAAAGAACTTTCATTAAGAGAATTTTGAAATTGCCGTGCACAAAGAATAATCCCGCGTTCTCCAGCCATTCCATGGCGATATCCCACCACAGCCGACATCAAAGCAAAAGAACGTGTTTTTCCAGAGCCCCGTCCTCCCCAAGCGGCTCGCACATCGGCATTTCCAGTAAAGACAGGAATAAGCTTTGGAATAAGAGCCACTTGAGCCGTTTTCTGCTCAATTTTTTGAGAAGTTTTCTGAACAGTTGTCATTATAAATTTTCATACTTTAGCAATAATTGCGCTGCACCCTTTTGCTTATCCCAAGTTTAATGATCCCAGAGCAATTGAACGAAAAGAGCAATTGAACGAAAAACGCCCTTCTCAAAAGCAGCGCTTTATCTTTTCTTCATCCTAATATTCAATAAATTTCACTTTTTTGCATGAGATCCCCTTGACCCCACCTATGCGCCCCAAGCCCCCAAGGCACAAAAGCCCCACCCCCTCAAACACCGCGCCTGTCATCCCCCAACCACAAGCAAGGTATCCCCCCAACCAAATCATAGCCTCAGCACATGGCTCTCAGGCATATCCAAAGCCCAACATCCTCCAATATCATGCCTCTCAAGCATCACCAATCCTCACACTTTATCCCCCAAGATACCCCCACCAAAACACATGCATCCCGCAAGCATAACACTTCTCTCAAGTTTCATGCCCCTCCCCCATCAAAACACTGTTCCATATCCACCACACAAATACCCTGCACCAAATTCCCTCCAGCACACGGGGGCCCTTACGGCATCATTCACCAAAGCCCCTTCCCAATATCACGAGCGCCTACAAGCACGATAGCCTCCGCTTCAATCCCCTCAAGATAGGCAATCACCAAAGCAGCCCCCTTGCAAGACATCACCCCACATCACCCACCTCAGCCTAACATTTTTCAATATCACAAGCCTCAGTTATCGAGGTATCACACTTCTCCGGTTCACTATTTTTTGCATTCACTGGTACAATCTCAATACGCGAAACTGTTTTTGATATCTCCACACCTTCAATAACGAGAAAAGACCAAACCTTCACAAAAATCCAAAACAGTAGATAACAACCACACCCCCTAAGCATTGTACCTCTCGGGTATCACCTCTTCAGCACACGCCCCTCTGTCATCGCCCATAAAAGCCGGCATCTCGACATAGGAAGCCCCAATATCTCCCACCGAAATATTCTGCTCTCCAGTAAATGCCCAAACATCACAGCTCCTTCTTCAAACCTTAGTTATCGAAGTATCACACTTCTCCGGTTCGCTATTTTTTGCATTCACTGGTACAATCTCAATACGCGAAACTGTTTTAACCTGCCCTTCTCCAGCCCCCTGAAGAGGCAACACTTTTGCCAGCAGCGAAAAAAAAGGAACAGGATTATTCAACGCATGATACTGAAGATAAGACACCAGCCCATCTTCACCATAGTGATATCCAGCCTGCTCCGCCGCTGTCAAAAGAGCTTCATTAAATCGCTTTGTTGTTTTATTTAAAGCCCCTTTTTTCCGCCCTCTTCGACGTAAGGGAAGACAATGTTCATCTACCATCATCATGTTCCTTCCAACTAAAGAGAAACCAAAACCTCAAACACAAAAAATGACATAAAAATCAGCAACAAAATTTGCCAAGCATTCAACAATTAAAAAAAAATGGGACACACCCAAAAAGATAAGAGCCCACATAAAGCCCAAATCCTCCGCATAATTTTACAGATTCACATTTTTACGCTTTTACATCATTACAGAAAAAAGCCAAATGAAACTCAAAAACCGTCATCCCCACGCCCCTCTGTAAACACGGGTCTGTCAACAAGCTGATTTCTCGTCTATCAGATTCCCCTGCTGATTATTTCATATGGCTATCCCACACTTCAAAGAATGGTGTTTCATCAAACACGCCAGATAAACTCTGATCTACAATTCGACTTCAAAAAGCAAATTTTCCTCTGCTAAATAAAGCTTCCACCCCGCACCGGTTTTAAACTATAATCCAACCTCTTACCCAATAAATTCCCCTACTAACATCAGATTACCGCCCCCAAACATCCCTATTTTACACTATAACCGTATAGCAAATCTTTTAATTGTTCTTGCCAATCCCTTGAAATTACTTTATCACTCAAAGGATATTTTGATCGTCCACGCAACGATCAATAAGGGATAGTAAAGCCCTAAGCTCTAGCGTAAGAATGAACCCACTTTGTGGGTGTCCCGGGATTCCGGGAGTTTTTGCTATGTCCAGGTGTGATAAGCACTAAAAGCAAAAATGCTGACTAGAGCTCAGTACTTTACTACTCCCGGAATACTCATGCGAGGGCGCTCGCAACCGGAGGGGAGCTTGAAGTGCAAACTAAAAATCCAGATTTCGCACTTTTTTAAAAAGTACCCAATCTTATAGTCTTTGAAATTATTTTGATTTTTCTTGCCAATCTTCTGAAATTGCCTTATGAATTGATCTGTGTTTTTGATCGTCCACGCAACGGTCAAATAGGGATTTGAAAGCCCGAACGCTCAGTACATAAATTTATCCCGCTTTGCGGGTATCCCGGAATTCCGGGAGCTTTTGCTATGTCCAAGTGCTTGTCAGCACTAAAAGCAAAAGGCTGGCTGAGCTCAGTGCTTTCAAACTCCCGGAATACTCATGCGAGGGCGCTCGCAACCGGAGGGGAGCTTGAAGTGCAAACTAAAAATTCACATTTTAATGACATTTCAATAGGTAAAAGAATCCGTCATAGAAGAATTTCAATGGGACTTTCTCAAAAGGAATTAGGAAGCCATTTAGGTGTCAGTTTCCAACAAATCCAAAAATATGAAAAAGGTTTAAATCGTGTAAGCGCGGGGTGTTTGCTCGAAATTGCTAAAAAACTAGCAGTTCCTATGAACTTTTTTTATGCGGACCTTTTAACAGCAGATATTCCCACAAAAGAACATGCCTTACACCACGATCAAGACACATACAGCGAAAAAGAACACGCCCTTTTGAAAAACTTTAGAGAGCTCGAAGCGAAAAAACAAAAAGCAATTTTGTGGTTAATTTCAGATTAGACAGTGGTTAATTTCTGATTAGGCAAAAGCGCATCAATCGACATCCTTTGCCAATATTCCCCTCTGCCTAAAGCCTTGCCGCCTGATATCACCACATCTCAAAAAAACGGTTTACGGCACCGGTTTACGACATCATAGGATAACAAACTTCAAAATAGGATAAAAACACCAAAACCTTGGAAAAACATCCCCACCCCTCTCACAGAATTTTATCAAGAGATCTCTTCTGATTTAAACGCACAATTCCGATTGTATCATTATGATACCTTTTTACATTTACCTTGTCAAGTTTTTATATTTTTCTTTTGATATTTTTGTATTTTTCTTTAAGGGAGCCACATCCCTCAAAACACCTTTCCTGCAAAATGCCCCTCATACAAAACACAATGTCTAAAACAACAAGAGCTAAAATAGGATTTCCCCTAAATAGGCTTTCATTGTATTGCTCATTCACCCACTTATTAAAAAAACACCTCTCAATGCTTCTCACACCCATTTCACGGATATCCCCCATACAAATATAGACGCAAATATAATTGTTAAATTTCGCATAGAATATAAAAGCCAACCACAGTTTTTATCTCTTCACATCTCTTTACACATCAGCTCTGCAATCTGTTCACAGCTATTCCAAAACTCTTCTCTCTAGCCAACACACGAACAGCACTCTTCATTTCCCTCCATTCACACACTCTTCACCTCCCCAATCCTTCTCACCCCTCGACACCATGACAATATATTGATTTATAAGAAATAATTTAGCATTATTGATACTGATTAAGAGTTCCAAACATCGTAAGATTCTCTCATTTCAAATCCCTCCCATGTTGAATCAATCAAAATCACTCGCTTGCACGTCAAAAGCAGGGGAGAGCCCGTATGGATAAAAAACGATTAAGAAAGGAATAAAATGGCTCTTATGAACCGTCTCAAGTGCCAAGGGCTGTATGCCAAGGGCTGTAGCCAACACCCACGAGCTAGCACAAATATAATGATAGTGCCGGCTTGCTCTTTTATGAAGAGTAAAGATAGGGGTGCTCAATGGATCTATCATTATACCATGACAAAAAAATGCACAATACACAAAGCACAAATCCTCCGCATCATTTTACAGATCACCGTTTTTACGCTTTTACATCTTTACAGAACGTAAGCCAAATAAAATTTCCACATCACCACTCCGCACCGCTCTGCAAACACTGGTCTGCAACAATCTGATTTCTCGTCTATCAAATTCCCCTGCTGATTATTTCATATGGTTATCACGACACCTCAAAGAATACCGTGTCATCAGACAAGACTGATTAAGCCCTGCCCTCAAATATTCTCCACACACTCTTCTCCAGAAAACGCACTTAACAGCACTCTTCATCCCAGCGTTCCCCGCTCCATTCACAAATACATCCCCCAATCCTCGCACCACATTCCATGCCATAATAAAAGCTCTCACAAAGCACAAATCCTCCGCTTCATTTTACAGATTCACATTTTTACGCTTTTACATCATTACAGAACGCAGCCAAGGAAAGGTTCACCACCCCGCACCACTCTATAAACAATAGTCTATAAACCAACCCAGCTTTTTGCCTAGTACCCCCCTTACAGTCTTCAGACGCCCTCCTCAAACGACAGCACTTCGTCAGGCTTGACAAATCAAGCCCTATCTCCTTAAAAATCGCCATCCTTCACGCATCTCTTTGCACCAACGCCTTACCCACACTCTCCCCCCTATCCATGCGCACACTCTCTTCATCCTCCATTCCCCCTTTTTCTCTCCCATCACACACTCACAACTTAACAGCACTCTTCATCCCAGCGTTCCCCGCTCCATTCACAAATACATCCCCCAATCCTCGCACCACATTCCATGCCATAATAAAAGCTCTCACAAAGCACAAATCCTCCGCTTCATTTTACAGATTCACATTTTTACGCTTTTACATCTTCACAGAATGCAGCCAAAGGAAACTCCCAAACCACCACGCGACAATTTGATAAAAACAAAACACCTTTCCAACAATCTCAAACAACAGATTTCTGTAAAGAGTTCATATGAATTTGATTGTTTAGATCTGACTATTAGATTGGCATATAGAGCCGTAGAACAGAAAGTAATTTTCTATAAGACAGAAACGATAAAAGCGCTATATAACTGAGATAGAACATGAAGAATTGCAAACAGATAAAACGACATCTTTCTTCGTTACAACACTGAAATTGTAAACGAGACGACGAATAATTGTCATCTGAATATGCAATTTTCATATCTGCAAATTTTTATTGATTAATTTAATCCCAACACTTCCCCTGAAACACATTTCTTCATTATCTACTTTTTTGAGACAAACCGGCAAAGGGGTTTCATCGATTATAAGTGCGGATATAATAACGCGTTACTCCAACCTCATCATAAGAAACCATAGACAAGATACCTGTCTTTATTGGCGTTATTTGATAAGTCAAGATTACACCATTTTGCTGTTTGTTTGGTTGATCTGTATAGATCACGTTATATCCATTCCGTCGCAAGAGATTAATAAATACAGGAGTAAAGTTGTCTTCTGTTTTATTTTTTTTCACAATAAGTGTTGTTGTAGCGGACGGTAAAGGTTTTTTAAGATTACGAACAAAATCGTTAGCAATTAATTTTATATCATCTTGCGTAATATTTGGACTAACATAACTTGATGAATAATTATTGATAGATGCACAACCAGCCACCAATACAAGCGGTAACGGAAATAAATATTTTGACATCTTAACTCCCCTATTAATTGCATTCTCTTCTGAGAAGCTCCTACACCAGAAATAAGAGCCTCCTTTCAAAGAATAGCCTTAACAACATACTGCTTTACTATCAAGCATTAGTTAATCACTTTCTCGCTTGTTAAAAAAACGACCACCATCTCTCATAGTACTCAAAGCTTATGTTTAAGACACAAAATATATATGTTAAAAGTACGAAAAAACACATGTAAAGCATATAGTATATGTATACTTACTTTCATGGTGTGTTGCATTACATAAACCAACGCATAGCACCCTTCATTTCCCCTCCATTCACGAAGACACTTCCCCCAATCCTTCTCACCCCTCCATATCATGACCAAAAACACGCACAATATATAAACCACAAATCCCCACTTCACTTTTACAGATTCACATTTTTACGTTTTTACATCTTTACAGAACAAAGCCAACGAAAGGTTCACCACCCCGTACCACTCTATAAACAAAGGTCTGTAAAGAATTCAAATGCTTGCCTAGCAAATTTCCACCACTGACCACTCATTCGTTTCAGATCACCCCCTTCAAAGAGCTGTGTTTTTACCTCATGAATAAGATAATGAGCGAACCGTCTTTAGAAAAAAGAAAAGGCATGGAGATATAAAATATATCAATGGTCGTCATCGACTGTCGTGTTAAGAGGTGTTAACTCTTTATTTTTCTTAATTTTTACAACGCCAATAATTCCGGTGGAAATAATTAATGCGGACATAGCTAAAAAAGAGCTTAACAATCCCACGAGAGCCAAAAGTCCAGCAATAAAGCCAGACATTGCTTCCGCAGAGTTCGCTAAAGTTGAAAAGGTTCCAAAACTCTTACCAAAATCTTCACGACGAGAATATAATTGAATAGCTGAGACTAAACCAATATCCACAAAGGCACCAATAAATCCTAAAACAAATGCTAACACGAGAAGGAATTTTAAATAAATTTCTGCAGCTAAGGGCATAACAAACAGAATAACCCCATAAAGAAGCCAAAATATCATGAGCTTCAACGAAGTAATATTTAATATAATTTTACTATATAACAAACCACCAACAATAGTTCCAACAGCCATGAGAGAAAAAATATAACTCACAAAGCTCTCCTCTCCCCCTATAGAGAGAACAAAAGCTGGAATTAAAAATCTTAAAATTGCACCCGTAAAGAGAATAGCAAACGACGAGCCAACGAGCGTAATAAATAAATTATTATGTTCTGTAGAAATATATTTAAGATATGAAGCTGTTTCTCGATAAATTTTTATAAAATTGAATGATTTATTCTCATTTGAATTTAAATTCATGAGATTAAATAACACGATAATAGATATAAAATAGGTAAAAAAATCAAAAATGAGTACTGCCGATTTATTTGCAAAAAAAAGCAGTATGGAACAAACCAAAGGGCCAATGACGGATGCAGTTTCCATGATAATTTGAGCAATGCTATTGGCCTTTGTAAGATCTTTTATTGAAAACATTCTGGGAATAGCAGCTTGAAAACTTGGTTGGAAAATACTTCTTCCTATCGTTGTACATATTGCTGCAAAAATAAGAACAATGATATGTGCCGTACCTGTTATATAAGTTATAAAAACAAACAATGAAGCTAATAATCTCACAACTTCACTTAAGATCATATTTTTCTTCAAAGAAAAATTATCCGCTAACCAACCGCCTATAGGGCCAAAAAAGAGAAAAGGGATAAATCGAAAAAAATACACAAGACCTGTAAAAAAGGTGTTATCTGTTAATTCTAAGACCAGTAAAATAAAAACAACTTCATAAGCATAATCTCCAACTTTGGAAATAAAGAGAGAGCAAAAAAGAGCTAATGGACTCTTTTTTAAAAACAAATTCATATCAACCATCCGATGTTAAACTTTTCTACACTTAAAGTTACACTTCCTTCGATACAATTGGTGATATGAACTTCAGAAGAGTCTTTTATTCTAATAAATCGCTTAATAAGTTAAGTGAAAATTTTTAAAGAAATACTCCTCTTGATATAAGCATTTACTCTAATATCAAGTAATATCTTAAAAAAGAAAGAATGTAAAAATTATGAGATCACAATCTTCCATATTATTACATTGACCTCCACCCCACGTCTCAAAGAATGAAAATTCCCAACCAGCACTAGTCTACAATCCCACAATAAAAAGCAACTTTCCCCACAAAATAAAGCTTACACCCAACCACTTCTCAAACGACAGCACTTCGTCAGGCTCGACAAATCAAGCCCTATCTTCTTAAGCCATCCTTCACGCATCTCTTTGCAATACCCGCCTTACCCACACTCTCCTCCTATCCATGCGCACTCTCTTCATTCTCCATTCCCCTTTTTCTCTCCCATCACACACTTAACAACTGAACACCCCTCTTCCTCTAAACGTCTCCCTCCATTCACGAAGACACTTCCCCCCAATTCTCGCACCACATTCCACGCCCCCAAAAGCCCAAAGTGACCAAAAACACGCACAATATATAATCCACAAATCCCCCACTTCACTTTTACGGATATACGTTTTTACATCTTTACAGAACGAAACCAACGAAAGGTTCACCACCCCGCACCGCTCTATAAACAATAGTCTATAAACGAACCCAGCTTTTTGCCTAGTACCCTTACAATTTTCAGACACCCCCCCCTCAAACGACAACACTTCATCAGGCTCGACAAATCAAGCCCTATCTCCAAAACCGCCATCCTTCACGCATCTCTTTGCACCACCGCCTTACCCACACTCTCCCCCTATCCATGCGCACTCTCTTCATCCTCCATTCCCCTTTTTCTCTCCCGTCACACACTTAACAACTTAACAGCACTCTTCCTCTAAACTTCCATTCACGAAGACACTTCCCCCAATTCTCGCACCACATTCCACGCCCCCAAAAGCCCAAAGTGACCAAAAACACGCACAATATATAAATCCATAAATCCCCCACTTCACTTTTACGGATATACGTTTTTACGCTTTTACATCTTTAAAGAACAAAGCCAACGAAAGGTTCACCACCCCGCACCACTCTATAAACAATAGTCTATAAACGAACCCAGCTTTTTGCCTAGTACCCTTACAGTCTTCAGACACCCCCCTCAAACGACAACACTTCATCAGGCTCAACAAATCAAGGCCTGCCCTCAAATATTCTAGCTCTTCACACCCCTTCAAAGAGCAGTGTTTTATGGCATAAATAGAATAGAAAATTTTTGATTTTTCTTGCCAATCTTCTGAAATTACTTTATCACTTAAAGTGTAATTTTGATCGTCTACGCAACGATCAATAGGGATTAAAAACCCGAAGACTTGACACATAAATTTATCCCGCTTTGCGGGTATCCCGGAATTCCGGGAGATTTTGCTATGTCCAGGTGCTTTGGCACTAAAAGCAAAAAGCTGAGTCAAGTCAGTGTTTTTAACTCCCGGAATACCAATGCGAGGGCGCTCGCAACCGGAGGGGGGCTTGAAGTGCCAACTAAAAATCCACATTTTATCGACATTTTGATAGGCAAAAGAATCCGTCACAGACGCATTGCAATAGGGCTTTCCCAAAAAGAATTAGGGAGCTATTTAGGTGTCAGTTTCCAACAAATCCAAAAATACGAAAAAGGCTTCAATCGTGTAAGTGCCAAATGTTTACTGGAAATCGCCCAAAAACTAGAAGTTCCCGTAAACTTTTTTTATGCAGACCTTGCCACAAAAGAAGATCTTTCAACAAAAGAAACTCTCTTACACCACGATCAATGCACCTATAGCGAAAAAGAACACACTCTGTTGAGAAACTTTAGAGAGCTCGAAGCGAAAAAACAAAAAGCAATCTTGTGGCTAATCTCTGATTAAGCAACAGCACAACGATCAACATTATTCCATTCATATCCCCCTTAAGTCAAATTCAAACCAGCTCCCCTTCAAAGAGCAATGTTTTAGGGCATAATAGAATAGAAAATTCTTGATTTTTCTTGCCAATTTTCTGAAATTACTTTATCACTTAAAGTGTAATTTTGATCGTCTACGCACCGATCAAGAGGGATTAAAGGTCCTAAATCCGAGCGTAAAAATGAACCCGCTTTGCGGGTGTCCCGGGATTCCGGGAGATTTTGCTATGTCCAGGTGCTTTGGCACTAAAAGCAAAAAGCTGACTCGGATTCAGTACCTTTAACTCCCGGAATACCAATGCGAGGGCGCTCGCAACCGGAGGGGGGCTTGAAGTGCCAACTAGAAATCCACATTTTATCGACATTTTGATAGGCAAAAGAATCCGTCATAGACGCATTTCCATGGGGCTTTCCCAAAAAGAATTAGGAAGCCATTTAGGTGTCAGTTTCCAACAAATCCAAAAATACGAAAAAGGCTTAAACCGTGTAAGTGCCAAATGTTTACTAGAAATCGCTCAAAAACTAGAAGTTCCTATGAACTTTTTTTATGCAGACATTGCCACAAAAGAAGATCTCTCAACAAAAGAAACTCTCTTACACCACAATCAAGAAACCTATAACGAAAAAGAACACACCCTTTTGAAAAATTTTAGAGAACTCCAGCCGAAAAAACAAAAAGCAATCTTGTGGCTAATTTCTGATTAAGCAACAGCACAACGATCAACATTATTTGTTAATATATCAAACAACGAAACATCCTTAAGTCAAATTCAGATCAGCTCCCCATCCCCCTTCAAAGAGCAATGTTTTACGGCGGATAAACGGCATTTCTCTCTAACGTTTTTACGCACAAAGCAATAAAGCAATCCCGCTTGTGACTTCACTTATAAAATTGCAAGAAAATAGTTTTCACGACAAACAGAAGTAAAAGAATCCTACGATATTCGAAAACGCTGATTTAACATGCAAAAACACCAGCCACTCCCTTTGCTTTGCAATAAAATACCGCTGTCTCATCGTGAATTTTTCTAAATCAGCACGCCTCAAAGAGCGGTGTTTATCACATAATAGGATTATCACCGCCCTTTATAGCGTGAATTTTTCCACACTTAATCTTCAGGCAAAAATTCCAACCGATCTCCTTGTTTTGTAATTTTCACCGTCGTCTCATCATGAATTTTTCCAAATAAGATATTTTCCGCCAGTGGGTCTTGAATTTCTTTTTGGATAATCCGTTTAAGGGGACGCGCACCATAGAGCGGATCATAGCCCTTATCGGCAAGAAATTTTCTCACCTCTGGCTCGATTTGCAAAGTTATTTTGCGTTCATTGAGCAAATTTTGCAAATGTTCTATCTGAATATCGACGATCGCTTCCATATCGTGACGTTGCAGCCTTTGAAAGAGAATAATCTCATCAATACGGTTTAAAAATTCAGGACGGAAAGCCGCTTTAACGACATTCATAACATCATTTTTTGCCTGATCGGTTGTTTGCCCTTCAGGCAAAGCAGTTAAAAACTCAGCACCAAGATTAGAAGTCATAATCAGCAAGGTATTGCGAAAATCGACGGTACGTCCTTGACTATCAGTCAAGCGTCCCTCATCCAACACTTGCAACAAGAGATTAAAAATATCAGGGTGTGCTTTTTCAATTTCGTCAAACAGAATGACCTGGTAAGGTCTTCTACGTACAGCTTCAGTCAGCACCCCCCCCTCTTCATATCCAACATATCCAGGAGGTGCCCCAATCAGCCGCGCCCCGGCATGCTTTTCCATATATTCCGACATATCGATGCGCAACATGGCATTTGGGTCTTGAAAGAGAAAAGCGGCAAGAGCTTTGGTTAATTCGGTTTTCCCCACACCAGTAGGACCCAAAAACATGAAAGAGCCAAGCGGACGATTGGGATCTTGCAACCCTGCACGCGCGCGGCGTACAGCACGAGAAACAGCTTGAACAGCCTCTCCCTGACCGATCACACGTTTGCTAATTTCATCTTCCATCCGCAACAGCGCCTCCCGTTCTGCCTCCAGCATTCGATCAACAGGAATACCGGTCCAGCGTGAAACAATCCGCGCCACATGTTCAGCAGTAACCGTCTCTTCAACGAGATGATTTTGTTGGTCATCATTTTCCGCGATACTCAATTGTTTTTCGAGTTCAGGAATGACACTATAAGCGAGCTCTCCAGCGCGTTGGAATTGTCCATCACGCTGTGCAATAGCCAAAGCATTACGGGCTTCTTCGAGTTGTTTTTTCAAATCAGCAGCATGCCCTAATTTTTGTTTCTCAGCCTGCCAAGCACTTGTCATCTCAGCGGACTGTTGTTCCAATGTTTTGAGTTCCTCCTGCACATTTTTCAACCGTTCTTTTGCTGTTGGCTCGACATCTGTTTTCAAAGCTTCCCGTTCGATCTTCAACTGTAAAATACGCCGATCAACAGCATCGAGTTCTTCCGGCTTTGAATCGACCTGCATGCGCAAACGCGCCGCCGCTTCATCGATAAGGTCAATAGCTTTATCCGGCAAGAAGCGATCTGTAATATAGCGGTTAGACAAACGCGCCGCCGCAATCAAAGCACTATCAGCCAAGCGCACTTTGTGATGTTGTTCATATTTTTCCTTAATACCGCGCAAGATAGAAATAGTATCTTCCAAAGAGGGTTCAGGTACAAAGACAGGCTGGAAGCGGCGTGCCAAAGCAGCATCTTTTTCGACATATTTTCGATATTCATCGAGCGTAGTAGCGCCCACACAATGGAGTTCTCCGCGTGCAAGAGCAGGTTTTAACAAGTTAGAAGCATCCATAGGACCATCAGATTTTCCAGCGCCAACAAGATTGTGCAATTCATCAATAAACAAAATGATCTGTCCATTTTCGGCTTGCACCTCTGCCAGCACCGCTTTAAGGCGCTCTTCGAATTCCCCACGATATTTTGCACCAGCGATAAGCGCTCCCATATCCAACGCATGAAGCTGTTTATCCCGCAAAGTTTCAGGTACATCGCCATTAACAATGCGCAATGCCAACCCTTCCACAATAGCTGTTTTCCCCACCCCAGGCTCACCAATCAACACGGGATTATTTTTGGTCCGCCGTGAAAGCACCTGAATAGTGCGGCGGATTTCCTCTTCCCGCCCAATCACAGGGTCGAGTTTTCCTTCACGGGCATCTTTTGTGAGATCCCGGGCATATTTTTGCAAGGCATCATATTGTCCTTCAGCATGGGGGCTTGTTGCTGTTTTTCCTTTCCGCAGCGCATTAATTGCCCGATTAAGCGCTTGCGGGGTCAATCCTCCACTTGTTAAAATATCGGCTGTTTTTGCGGTCTTTTCCATGATCAGCGCTTGCAACATGCGCTCCACGGTCACAAACTGATCACCGGCTTTTTTCGCAATATCCTCAGCCAGCGCGAAAACTTTTGCCAATGGCTGCGAAAGATAGAGCTGTCCATTTCCCCCCTGCACTTTAGGCAAAGCATCAAGTGCTTCTTTTAGCGCCTTTTGAATAAGAGTAAGATCACCACCAGCGTTTTGGATAAGCGATGCAGCCAATCCTTGAGAATCGTCTAACAACACTTTCAGGAAATGCTCCGGCATAAACTGCTGATGATCAGAAGCAAGAGCGCTATTTTGTGCTGATTGTAAAAAACCCTGCACGCGTTCGCTATATTTTTCCAAGTTCATTTTTTTTCCTTAAATCTCAAGCCATCACCACACTTTAACCTCTCCAATATTCCACAAAAGAAACATCCAGAAAGGATTTTCCAGCCTCTAAAAAACACCGCGAAAAAAGCAGCAAGAAGAAGAACCATAGTGCTAAAAAGAATATGGGTTTCTACAAGCCTCATAGCAAGAGGGAGAAAAAAAATACGCTATCATTTTAAATAAAAACCGCAACTTTTCTTATACCCCCATCATCACTCCCCTTTTTAAACCATCACCCCTAAATTCCACCATTAAACTTAAATTTGAACAGCAGAAAAGGAGCATGCAAAAACACTTTAAACAAAGTAGTCTTTACAGCATATAGTTTAGAGTAAACATTAAAGTATTTTCTCTAATTTTACTTAACAAAACATTGAATATGTGCTTTAATACTTATAAAGTTACACTATTTTTATTAAGATAGAGGATTTGAGTATGTACCATACTGTAAAAAAGGTTATTTTAATACTTTTATTCCTTCTGATAAGTAAACCAAGCTATGCCGTTTTTGCCGGCAAAGTTATTACAATAGAGCATGAATGGCTTAAAAATGCATCATTTGATCTATTTGTTTTCACCCAGCAAGTAAATTACGATGGTGGGCCTAACTCCATCTATTTCTGGGGAAATAAATTTGAATTCCAAAATGGAAAAAGTGGACAAATTGGTTTTTTCAACAGGAGCGGCCGTACCATTCATTTTTCTATCTGGAATGCAACTGGATGGAAGGGTAATACATGTAAGCATTTTACTCAGGAAGGTTCAGGAGTACGATGTGAAATTAACTTTCCATGGGAGATGGGACGCAGATATCGATTATATGTTGAAAAAAATAGAAATCTAGTTACAGCGACAGTAGTCGATTTTATAACGGGTAAAAAAGTGAATATTGGGACCATAGAAGTACCAAATACATTTGGACAACTCCGTAAATCTTCAAGTTTTGTTGAAGACCATTCTCGTTGGAAGAGACATCTCTCCTCCTGTTATGATTTAAGTCCGCAAAGTTCGATTTTTTTTGAGCCTCAAGGCATAAAACAAAACAAGCTACACGAAGGGAGTCTGAAAGCTTCTAATCAAGGAAAGTGTCAAGATTCTGACTTCATCCAAACATCATGTACATCCAACTTTTGCATGACAAGTATAAGCGACTTTGGAGGTTTAGCCTCGCCTACTACTAAACCAGAAATACAAATTTCCAATGAGAAAGATCTGTCTGCAGAAACAATTTCTAACGTTTTGAAACAAAAAGAGCTTGTCGTTATTCGTTCAAAAAATCGTTCTTGGGCACCCAATATCTTTTTGCCATCTCCTGATTCATTTAAGTGGAAATCAATCTTTATAGATCATCTAGCGGCTTTCAGTTCTACGCTTCACACCACTCACGGCACACAAAAGATAACCACAGGTCAAAAGATTATGTATATGTCTGATGGAAAAACTTGGAAGATTATGAAAAGAAACTAGCTTTTTTCTTCTTGATAAGCCCCTCACTCCCCTTTGAAAACAACTGGGGGTGAGAAAGTTTTTTTTCATTTCCCCACCACGGCTCCCTTTCCCAGTTATTTTTTCGAGCCCTGCTCTCATCCCTTTAGCTCACCTCATCATCATACTTTCCAGCGCATTTTCTCCATTCTCACCCCCTTTCAAAACCACAACACCCTTTAATAAAATCCTCACCTCCCTCTTCTATCACCCTCACACCATCCCTTCACGCATCCCTTTGCACTACCCCGCCTCTTATCCACACCCTCCCCCTTGTCCATAGGCACTCTCCCATTCCACGCACTCCTTTTTCTCTCCCATCACACATTTACGACTTACAGCACTCTTCATTCCAGCTTCCCTCCTCGATTCACAAGCTCTCGTTCTCTCCCCATTTATCTCACCCCATCCATGCAAAAACCCAACGTGCCCCCAAAATTAGCTCACCTCATCATCATACTTTCCAGCGTATTTTCTCCATTCTCACCCCCTTTCAAAACCACAGCACCCTTTAATAAAAGCCTCACCCTCCCTCTTCTATCACCCTCACACCATCCCTTCACGCATCCCTTTAAACTACCCCCACCTCTTATCCACACCCTCCCCCTTGTCCATAGGCACTCTCCCATTCCACGCACTCCTTTTTCTCTCCCATCAAACATTTACGACTTACAGCACTCTTCATTCCAGCTTCCCTCCTCGATTCACAAGCTCGTTCT
This sequence comes from Bartonella sp. AP280QHHD, assembly GCF_042196125.1. Classification (NCBI taxonomy): domain Bacteria; kingdom Pseudomonadati; phylum Pseudomonadota; class Alphaproteobacteria; order Hyphomicrobiales; family Bartonellaceae; genus Bartonella; species Bartonella sp. AP280QHHD. The sequence continues at coordinate 36,782 of NZ_JBHIPQ010000015.1, forward strand.
CTCCCCATTTATCTCACCCCATCCATGCAAAAACCCAACGTGCCCCCAAAACACGCACAATGCATAAATCCATAAATCCTCCTCTTCACTTTTACAGATTCACATTTTTACGCTTTTACATCATTACAGAAAATAGCCAACGAAAGATTCACCCCACGCACTGCTCTGTAAACACTGCTCTGCAAAAATCTGATTTTCTTGTCTATTAGATTCCCCTGCTGATTATTTCATATGGCTATCCCACATATCAAAAAATGCTGTTTCATCAGACAAGACAAATAAGCCCTTCCTCCCAATATTCTCCACATACTCTTCTCCAGAAAACGCACTTAACACCCCTTTTCATCCCAGCTTTCCCCGCTCCATTCACAAATGCATCCCCCTACTCTCACCACATTCCACGCCATGATAAAAGCATACACACAGTACAAATCCTCCGCATTATTTTACGGATATACGTTTTCACGCTTTTACGTTATTACAGAAGTCAGCCAAATAAAATTTCCACATCACCACCCGCGCTGCACTGTAAACACTGTTCTGAAAACGAACCCAGCTTTTTGCCTAGTACCTTACAGTCTCCACCCCCCAAAAAAGACAGCACTTCACCAGGCTCAACAAATCAAGCCCTACCCTGAATATTCAAGCTCTTCACTCCTCCTTCAAATAGCGCCGTTTTACGGTATAACAGAATAGAAAATTTTTCATTTTTCTTGCCAACCTTCTGAAACTGCCTTATGAATAAATATCGTAAGTTTGATCGTCTACGCAGCGATCAACAGGGAACTAAAAGCCCTAAACCCTAACGTACAATTGAGCCCACTTTTGCGAATATCCTTAGAATTCCGGGAGTTTTTGTTATGTCCAGGTGCGTTTCCGCACTAAAAGCAAAAAGCTGACTAGGGTTCAGTACTTGTTACTCCCGGAATACCAATGCGAGGGCGCTCGCAACCGGAGGGGGGCTTGAAGTGCCAACTAAAAATCCACATTTTATCGACATTTCTGATTAAGCAAAAAACGCGATTTATAATCCATATTTCGCACTTTTTTAAAAAGTACCCAATTTTATAGTCTTTGAAATTATTTTCATTTCTCTTGCCAATCTCCTGAAATTACTTTATCACTTAAAGTGTGTTTTTGATCGTCCACGCAACGATCAAATAGGGAGTTGAAAACCCGAACGCTCAGTACATAAATTTATCCCGCTTTGCGGGTATCCCGGAATTCCGGGAGCTTTTGCTATGTCCAAGTGCGGTAAGCACTAAAAGCAAAAGGCTGACTGAGCTCAGTATTTTCAACCTCCCGGAATACCAATGCGAGGGCGCTCGCAACCGGAGGGGGGCTTGAAGTGCCAACTAAAAATCCACATTTTATCGACATTTCTGATTAAGCAAAAAACGCGATTTATAATCCATATTTCGCACTTTTTTAAAAAGTACCCAATTTTATAGTCTTTGAAATTATTTTCATTTCTCTTGCCAATCTCCTGAAATTACTTTATCACTTAAAGTGTGTTTTTGATCGTCCACGCAACGATCAAATAGGGAGTTGAAAACCCGAACGCTCAGTACATAAATTTATCCCGCTTTGCGGGTATCCCGGAATTCCGGGAGCTTTTGCTATGTCCAAGTGCGGTAAGCACTAAAAGCAAAAGGCTGACTGAGCTCAGTATTTTCAACCTCCCGGAATACCAATGCGAGGGCGCTCGCAACCGGAGGGGGGCTTGAAGTGCCAACTAAAAATCCACATTTTATCGACATTTTGATAGGCAAAAGAATCCGCCACAGACGCATTTCAATGAGCCTTTCCCAAAAAGAATTAGGAAGCCATTTAGGTGTCAGTTTCCAACAAATCCAAAAATACGAAAAAGGCTTAAATCGTGTAAGCGTAGGATGTTTACTCAAAATCGCCCAAAAACTGGAAGTTCCTATAAGCTTTTTTTATGCAGACATTGCTACAAAAGAAGATATCTCAACAAAAGAAAATACCCCACACCGTGATCAAGAAACCTATAGCGAAAAAGAACACACCCTTTTAAAAAATTTTAGAGACCTCCAGCCGAAAAAACAAAAAGCAATCTTGTGGTTGATTTCTGATTAAGCAAAAGCACAACAATCAACATACCCCCTGCCTAAAGTTTCCCATACCTGATATCACCATACCTCCAAGAATGATATTTTACGGCATATAAGATAATTCACACTATAGCTCCTCGTTTTCTGTTTCCATTATTGCTTCAAGTCAAGCTGATTAAGGATTGGCAGCTGAGTTTTTTAAGTTTGGCTATTCGTAGCAAAGCGGAGTTAAACAAAAATGACATTGTCGCTCAAAACCATGCCCCCTATTGCGTTTACGAGACAGTGGAACCGTATCAAGAAGGCAAAGCCCCGAAAAAAACATATGAGCGTTTAAGTAAAAATCAAAGATTAAACCTATAACGTCAAAAAAGCTGCTCTATGTTGGATTATCTCCACGTCCTCTAAATCTCAGAAAAATGATTTAAAACATTTGTTTTATTGATGAGCCAATCATTGAGATCGAACAATTAACAAAGAACGGTTCAGCAATATCCTGATAGCCAATAAACAGAATAATCCACTCAATCCAGAAAGAAGGAACAATTTTCCAGCCGAAGTGTGACCTAAAACAAACGCTCCAACAAAGGGCGCCACCAACATAGCTAAATTTTGTATAGACTGCACCCATCCGGAAGCCAATTCAATCTGTTCATTGAAATTGCTTACCAGATAAACGTTAGAAGATATGGAAAAGTAAGCGCTAACCATTCCAATAAGGAAAAAACAGAGCAACAAAGTCTCAATACGGAGTAAATCAAAGTAAAAAAAGCACACTGAGATCATGACAAAACCAATCATTGTTGACATTGCCGGCATTAACAACTCTGATATTTTGCCTGTAAGGGGTTTATGCTTTGATTGTTTCACACTCCAAAATCCATAGAGAAAATTACCGATTGCCGAAGCCGATACCAGCATCCCAAGAGCCTGTTTATTCATTTTCATTGCACTAAGAATAACCGGCAACTGATTATTCACCATAAAGATCATGGCAAAATACACAAACATCACCGCCACATAGGCATACCAAGTTGTCCCATAAAGCCTCTGCTTTGATTTTATGGTATTCGCTGTTTTTATCATGAGCGACGAGACAGGTTGTGCACCAAGACAACAAAACACCATAAAGCCTAGCAATGTCAAAAATCCAGAAAACAATAAAGTATAGGTATCTGATAAAAGTACAGACAGAGCACTCCCCAAAGCAGGTCCTATCATCTTTGCCGCGCTATTGATCATGTTAAGCACAGAATAGTAACGAGTCCGTCCGTTTTCAGGCACCGAATTTGCACTGAGAACGGAAATTGCAGGCATGGCTAGACTGTTGAATGTCGCTCGAATAACTGCCAGTATAATAAATCCTTGCAGACTCGTCGCCATCAATAAACCGACAGTACAGAGTGCCCGTAACAGCAGTGACGCCCGCAACCAATAGATCATAGAACGGTGACTTACCAACATTCCAATTGGCTTAGACAGAACGATACCAGGTAATAATGTTGCCGCTCCAATAAAAGCGACATCATATTGATCAGCTTTCCACGTGAACACAGATACGGTCAAAATCACGATATAATCAATCCAACCGCCAAATGACACCACGCCATTACCCAGCAAAAGCACCAACAAGCGATTTTTTACTGCCCCGTCTCTTTGCACCAAAACACGCGCCCCTTCTTTTTCGTTAGCAATACTGATTGAACTATCAATTTTTCCTCACACCCTAAAGGCACCAACAACTTTCACGCAACAAAGCACTAACAAGCGATTTTTTATTGCCCAATCTCTTTGCACCAAAACACGCACCCCTTCTTTTTCGTTAGCAATACTGATTAGATGATCAATTTTTCCTCACACCCTAAAGGCACCAACAACTTTCACGCAACAAAGCACTAACAAGCGATTTTTTACTGCCCCATCTCTTTGCACCAAAACACGCACCCCTTCTTTTTCGTTAGCAATACTGATTAGATGATCAATTCTTCCTCACACCCTAAAGGCACCAACAACTTTCACGCAACAAAGCACTAACAAGCGATTTTTTACTGCCCCGTCTCTTTGCACCAAAACACGCGCCCCTCCTTTTTCGTTAGCAATACTGATTGAACTATCAATTTTTCCTCACACCCTAAAGGCACCAACAACTTTCACGCAACAAAGCACTAACAAGCGATTTTTTACTGCCCCGTCTCTTTGCACCAAAACACGCGCCCCTCTTTTTTCGTTAGCAATACTGATTAGATGACCAATTTTTCTCTCACACCCTAAAGGCACCAACAACTTTCACGCAACAAAGCACCAACAAGCTATTTTTTGTTACCCCGTCTCTTTGCACCAAAACACGCACCCCTTCTTTTTCGTTAGCAATACTGATTGAACTATCAATTTTTCCTCACACCCTAAAGGCACCAACAACTTTCACGCAACAAAGCACTAACAAGCGATTTTTTACTGCCCCATCTCTTTGCACCAAAACACGCACCCCTTCTTTTTCGTTAGCAATACTGATTAGATGATCAATTCTTCCTCACACCCTAAAGGCACCAACAACTTTCACGCAACAAAGCACTAACAAGCGATTTTTTACTGCCCCGTCTCTTTGCACCAAAACACGCGCCCCTTCTTTTTCGTTAGCAATACTGATTAGATGACCAATTTTTCTCTCACACCCTAAAGGCACCAACAACTTTCACGCAACAAAGCACCAACAAGCTATTTTTTGTTACCCCGTCTCTTTGCACCAAAACACGCACCCCTTCTTTTTCGTTAGCAATACTGATTGAACTATCAATTTTTCCTCACACCCTAAAGGCACCAACAACTTTCACGCAACAAAGCACTAACAAGCGATTTTTTACTGCCCCGTCTCTTTGCACAAAAACACGCACCCCTTCTTTTTTGTTAGCAATACTGATTGAACTATCAATTTTTCCTCACACCCTAAAGGCACCAACAACTTTCACGCAACAAAGCTCCATCGACCTTCATGCAACAAAGCAATTTATAATTATCCATGGTAAACAAAACCTCTGGAGATAAGTCTTAGATATGTATTAAAACTTCCATCGTTGATTGAACTTAATCTGCGTCTTTGCGAATGACGATAATAAGCAAGCCGTTAATCCAGCTCTTAAATACATTTACGATAATCCCGCGCGCCTCCCCTTCAGTTTCCACACAAAAAACGCTTTAGCGTTCTTTTCTCAAGAGAACTCTTTATTCTTCTTCATCACTTACTTGTGGTGGGGGTGGTAAAATATAAGAGCCTGAAAGCCAACGATTAAGATCAATAGCTCGGCACCGTGTGGAACAAAAAGGATAAGAAGATTTTTGTGACATCTGACCACAAATAGGACAAGGATGCGGAGGACGGGTCTCTTTTTGCAAATTTAGCTCTTTTTGTTCTTGGCACACCTTTGTCATTGGCTTCTTCATTAACTTTTCTTCTGTTGCTTTTTTTTCATTTTTGCTTTTCTCTTTTTGTTGCTTTTCACCTTGCATTGATCTTACCTTAGAGTTTTTCTAATGCGTTTGTTCAGCCCAGTGAGTGAAAAGTGGATAGTGATAAGCGGTCAAGAGATCGGCTGTTTCAGCCAAAGGCAATCCCACAACATTAGAATAAGAACCCGTGATATGGACAACAAAAGCCCCTGCTTTTCCTTGGATAGCGTAGCCACCCGCTTTCCCTTGCCATTCTCCTGAAGCAAGGTAAGCCTTCATCATGGCAGAGGTTAAGCGTCTAAAGCGAACACGACTTTCAACCAATTTTACGGTTATTTTTCCACGTTCATTGAGCGCACAAATGGCACCATAGACCTTATGCGAACGCCCAGAAAGGTATCGTAAACATTCATAAGCCTCATCCTCGCTTTCTGGTTTGGGGAAAATGGTCCGCCCAACAGCCACCACCGTATCAGCCGCCAAGATAATCATTTTCTGTCCAGGTAATTTTTCTTGACCATTCTGCAACTCGTCTTGACCATTCTGACTGTACCAGCGCAAAATTTTTTGGGCTTTCAGTGCTTTTTCTTTTGCCAAACGTTTGGCAAGGTTTGCAGGATGTTCTTTTAATTTTGGCGTTTCATCAATATCGCTTGCATAAACCTGCTGGGGATCAATCCCTATTTGTGCCAAGAGCGCTAAACGCCTTGGCGAAGCGGAGGCAAGCACCAAATGAATTTCTTCTGTAAGAGTATCTGCCAAACGTTTTTCCCCCCACTCTCTTATATTTCTCATTTCCACCCCTTCACAATTGACTTCCCTCTCACCCCCTTTTAAGCGCGCCCCTTTAGCCTCCCTTTTAAGCGCTATTGATCTCCTTATCCTTTTTCCGCATCGATTTTACAGTTTTTCAAGGCTCTTCAAACACTCCCCTTTTTTCACTCATGAAAAGCAAACTAAAAAACTGTTAAAAAATAATAGAAATAATATGATAGCTTTTAGAAAAAAGTGCAAGCCACCCACGAGGCTACTTATAGCGATATGTAATACGCCCTTTTGTCAAATCATAAGGTGTCATTTCCACCATGATTTTATCACCGGCCAACACCCGTATACGATTTTTCCGCATTCTACCAGCGGTATGAGCAATAATTTCATGATCATTTTCCAGTTTCACACGAAACATCGCGTTAGGTAAGAGTTCAGTAACGATACCAGAAAATTCTAAAACTTCTTCTTTTGACATAAACAAACATTTCCTTTACAGTGCACATATTTTGTTAAGCTGCGCGTTATTTCCAGCGTTCATATCCTATTTTCTTAAGTTTGTGAATAAAAATTCCACAAAAAGGGAAAGGTTTTTCAAGTTTACTCTCTCATGTTCTCAAAAAACGTCATCCCACACCTTAAGAATAAAAACTTTTTTTTCACCAATTTTACCCGCTAATTTCCTTCAATTTTTATGATGATTTTGGTTTCAGTGTGACAAGAAATTACGCTAATTTTTTCCCCTAAAGCATTTTCCCAACACCTCTGACTAATCCCTCCACAACTTACTCACAATCATCCTCTCTCCAACTTTTCCTCACCTTCCACACCTTAAACATGCGCCCTTCAGATAAACACCACTCCCCCACGCCAGAAGCCCTTCCTTTTCTCAAAAACCTTCTCCATTCTTCACACACCATTCACAACATGCTTCACTGCCCCACACTTCATACTCTACGCATTTCCCATACAGCCTTCCCCATTTTCTCTCTCTTCACACGCTTCCTCTAAGCCACTCTTTCCATTTATGTTGTTCTTCCTACCTTCGAAAACACGATCCCTATACATTGCGTACCATTAACCACAACGCCTCTAACGACATAAAGCCTTTTCCTTTTTTACACATTTCCGTTTTTACGCTTTTACGTATTTACAGAATAAAGCCAAATGAAACTTCCACACCGCACCACTCTATAAACAATAGTATTACCCCAGCTTCTTGCCTAGCCAATCTCCCCAAGCACTTCAGATCACCCACCCACGGACTTCAGATTCCCCTCAAATGACACCACTTCATCAAGTACCATAAAAGCAAAGCGCTATCTCCTTCACACCATCCTTCACGCATCCCTTCGCACCACCGCCTCTTCCCCCTCTAGTCTGTTCATTCCTATTCCGCCCCCACACTCTCTTCTCCCTTCAATCTCCCGCAGGCTTCATCCCAGCTTACCACTCCATTCACAAAAACTCTTTCCCCCATTTATCTCACCACATTCCATGCCATGCCAAAAGCATACACAATGCACAAATCCTCTACTCCTTTTTCACGAATATACGTTTTCACGCTTTTACATATTTACAGAATAAAGCCAAATGAAACTTCCACACCGCACCACTCTATAAACAATAGTATTACCCCAGCTTCTTGCCTAGCCAATCTCCCCAAGCACTTCAGATCACCCACCCACGGACTTCAGATTCCCCTCAAATGACACCACTTCATCAAGTACCATAAAAGCAAAGCGCTATCTCCTTCACACCATCCTTCACGCATCCCTTCGCACCACCGCCTCTTCCCCCTCTAGTCTGTTCATTCCTATTCCGCCCCCACACTCTCTTCTCCCTTCAATCTCCCGCAGGCTTCATCCCAGCTTACCACTCCATTCACAAAAACTCTTTCCCCCATTTATCTCACCACATTCCATGCCATGCCAAAAGCATACACAATGCACAAATCCTCTACTCCTTTTTCACGAATATACGTTTTCACGCTTTTACATATTTACAGAATAAAGCCAAATGAAACTTCCACACCGCACCACTCTATAAACAATAGTATTACCCCAGCTTCTTGCCTAGCCAATCTCCCCAAGCACTTCAGATCACCCCACATTCACGGACTTCAGCCCCCCTCAAATGACACCACTTCATCAAGTACCATAAAAGCAAAGCGCTATCTCCTCACACCATCCTTCACGCATCCCTTCGCACCACCGCCTCTTACCCCTTAGTCTGTTCATTCCTATTCCGCCCCCACAACACTCTCTTCTCCCTTCAATCTCCCGCAGGCTTCATCCCAGCTTACCACTCCATTCACAAAAACTCTTTCCCCCATTTATCTCACCACATTCCATGCCATGCCAAAAGCATACACAATGCACAAATCCTCTACTCCTTTTTCACGAATATACGTTTTCACGCTTTTACATATTTACAGAATAAAGCCAAATGAAACTTCCACACCGCACCACTCTATAAACAATAGTATTACCCCAGCTTCTTGCCTAGCCAATCTCCCCAAGCACTTCAGATCACCCCACATTCACGGACTTCAGCCCCCCTCAAATGACACCACTTCATCAAGTACCATAAAAGCAAAGCGCTATCTCCTCACACCATCCTTCACGCATCCCTTCGCACCACCGCCTCTTACCCCTTAGTCTGTTCATTCCTATTCCGCCCCCACAACACTCTCTTCTCCCTTCAATCTCCCGCAGGCTTCATCCCAGCTTACCACTCCATTCACAAAAACTCTTTCCCCCATTTATCTCACCACATTCCATGCCATGCCAAAAGCATACACAATGCACAAATCCTCTACTCCTTTTTCACGAATATACGTTTTCACGCTTTTACATATTTACAGAATAAAGCCAAATGAAACTTCCACACCGCACCACTCTATAAACAATAGTATTACCCCAGCTTCTTGCCTAGCCAATCTCCCCAAGCACTTCAGATCACCCCACATTCACGGACTTCAGCCCCCCTCAAATGACACCACTTCATCAAGTACCATAAAAGCAAAGCGCTATCTCCTCACACCATCCTTCACGCATCCCTTCGCACCACCGCCTCTTACCCCTTAGTCTGTTCATTCCTATTCCGCCCCCACAACACTCTCTTCTCCCTTCAATCTCCCGCAGGCTTCATCCCAGCTTACCACTCCATTCACAAAAACTCTTTCCCCCATTTATCTCACCACATTCCATGCCATGCCAAAAGCATACACAATGCACAAATCCTCTACTCCTTTTTCACGAATATACGTTTTTAAGCTCCCCTTCTAATCATGATTTCGGAGCCGCGTGAGAGGGACAAAACAAGCCGTTAAGTTCTGGGGGTCAAGGACGCCGTTAGGCGCCATGTAATGGTCTCCTTGACCTTAAGAACCTAGGATTGTTAGTCCCCTCATTAAACGCGGGTCTGATCTCATGATTTTGGTGAGCGTTCCGGAGAGTTTGAGAGGCGGAAAGCCTCTCATTAAAAAATAAAGTTTATAAATAAAAACTATTTTCATTTGCCAATCTTCTGAAATTACTTTATCACTTAAAGTGTAATTTTGATCGTCCACGCAACGATCAACAGGGAACTAAAAGCCCTAAACCCTAGCGTACAATTGAACCCACTCTTGTGGGTATCCCGGAATTCCGGGAGTTTTTGCTATGTCCAGGTGCGTTTCCGCACTAAAAGCAAAAAAGCTGACTAGGGTTCAGTACTTTTAGACTCCCGGAATACCAATGCGAGGGCGCTCGCAACCGGAGGGGGGGCTTGAAGTGCCAACTAAAAATCCAAATTTTATCGACATTTTGATAGGTAAAAGAATCCGCCACAGACGCATTTCAATGAGCCTTTCGCAAAAAGAATTAGGAAGCTATTTAGGTGTCAGTTTCCAACAAATCCAAAAATATGAAAAAGGCTTCAATCGTGTAAGCGCAGGGTGTTTACTCAAAATCGCTCAAAAACTAGAAGTTCCCGTAAACTTTTTTTATGCAGACATTGCCACAAAAGAAAATCTTCCCACAAAAGACACTCTCTTACACCACAATCAAGAAACATACAGCGAAAAAGAACACACTCTTTTGAAAAATTTTAGAGAGCTCCAGCCGAAAAAACAAAAAGCAATCTTGTGGCTGATTTCTGATTAAGCAAAAGAGTAACAATTAATATTATTCCATTCATATACCCCCTTAAGTCAAATTCAAACCAGCACTCCATACCCCTCCAAATCACGCCATTTTATGGGATATTGATTTTTCTTGCCAATCTCCTGAAATTACTTTATTGATAAGCACGTGTTTTTGATCGTCCACGCAACGATCAAATAGGGAGCTAAAAGCCCGAAAGCTTAATACATAAATTTATCCCGCATTGCGGGTATCCCGGAAATTCCGGGGGCTTTTGTTATGTCCAAGTGCTTTAAGCACTAAAAACAAGAGACTGTTTAAGTTCAGTGAATCCAACCTCCCGGAATACCAATGCGAGGGCGCTCGCAACCGGAGGGGGGCTTGAAGTGCAAACTAAAAATCCAAATTTTATCGACATTTCTGATTAAGCAAAAGACGCGATTTATAATCCATATTTCGCACTTTTTTAAAAAGTACCCAATCTTATAGACTTTGAGATTATTTTGATTTCTCTTGCCAATTTTCTGAAATTGCCTTATAAATGAATACTGTAATTTTGGTCGTCTACGCAACGATCAATAGGGGATCAAAAACCCGAAACCTAAAACATGAATTTATCCCACTTTTGTGGGTATCCCGGAATTCCGGGAGTTTTTGCTATGTCCAGGTGCGATGAGCACTAAAAGCAAAAAGCTGATTTAGGTTCAGTATTTTTGACTCCCGGAATACCAATGCGAGGGCGCTCGCAACCGGAGGGGGGCTTGAAGTGCAAACCAAAAATCCAAATTTTATCGATATTCTGATAGGCAAAAGAATTCGTCATAGACGCATTTCCATGGGACTTTCCCAAAAAGAATTAGGAAGCTATTTAGGTGTCAGTTTCCAACAAATCCAAAAATATGAAAAAGGCTTCAATCGTGTAAGCGCAGGGTGTTTACTCAAAATCGCCCAAAAACTGGATGTTCCCATAAGCTTTTTTTATGCAGATATTGCCACAAAAGAAAATCTTTCAACACATGCCGCACACTATGATCAAGAAACATACAGCGAAAAAGAACACACCCTTTTGAAAAATTTTAGAGAGCTCCAGCCGAAAAAACAAAAAGCAATCTTATGGTTGATTTCTGATTAAGCAAAAGCGCACACAAAGCATAAATCCTCCGCATCATTTTACGGATATACGTTTTTATTTTACGGATCAACGGTTTGATGCTTCTCCACATTTACAGAAAGCAGCCAAATGAAACTTTCAAATTCCCCCCCGCACCACTTTGTAAACATAGGTTTGTCAACAATACAGCTTCTTACTCTAGCCAATTCCCCTGCTGATTTCAGATCACGACACCACAAAGGATAATGTTGCATCAAACGCGACAGATACGTCCTATTTTAAAATATTCTTGCCCCTTCACCACCCTAAAGTAAGATCACGCAAAGCACCGGTCAATCCCACTTCAAAAACAACTTTCCCCACACCCTCTCTCCTCTCTCGTCAACACACCCGCCTCTTCATCCAAGCTTCCCCCCCTTCATAAAACTCTTCATCCCCACACCCCAATCTTCTCTCCACATTCCATGCCATGATAAAATCATACACCCCACATAAAGTCCCAGCTTCCTTTTTTACATATTTCTGTTTTTACGCTTTTACGTATTTACAGAAAGCAGAAAATCTGTAAAAAATGCATTACACAATAACGTTTTCAACAACTGTCATTAAAAACTCGCCTCCCTTTTCATCTAAATCCCCCTATTTTCACTTAAATCATAGATATAAACCGCCCTATTATTGTATTGAGCAGCATAAAATTTTTCGAAAAATTCTAACGATCAAAAGGGGTCATAAGAAGCATTTTACGACTTTTAAAAGAATTTTTATTTACACCCAGTGCTTTTTTGTAACGTAGAAGAGCACATTTAATTAATTGACTATAAGAAAGTTTGAAATGAGAGAAGCTCTTCGTTTTTCTCATTCAACATCCGCAACGATAACTTATCCTTATAAGTCAATATTTTTTCGTAATACAAAACGTGCCAAAAGGAATATACTTATGTTGCATATTCACGCGCTTGTTTTAAAGAAAGATCTCTCAACGCTCCATCACACCCATTTTGCAAAACGCTACCCGTAAAGGAATGGTAAGCTCCCATGAAGTGTATAAAATCCATTCAGCCCCCCCCTATCTTTACGCTTATGGAAAAACAAGTTTACGCTTATAGAAGAACAAGCCGGCATCATCACAAAAACTCTGCCAGCTCCCAATGTTGCAGACAGCCTTCGGTTCAAGAGACACTTCATTAAAGGCATGCCTTTCTTGTACAGTTTTGACCCACATGGCCCACTCACTTATGATGTATAAGCCAAGTAATTTTAATTGATTTAATATGAGAGAACTGGTGATGAGAAATTTTATTATATTCAGCAACGCGCTTCACGTTAAAAAATGGTTATTTATTATTATAAATCAATATATTAATAAAGAAGAGAGTCATCATCAAGACGCTTACCTTTTTCTAAAAAAGGCTTCACACTGAAAGAAAACATCTAAAACTTAGATAAAAAAAAAGGTTTGCCTCTAATAAACAAACCTCTGCAGAAAATTATTCACATAACTTTCAAAATTTTAAATTAATCCCTCTAGAAGCAATAAAAACGCTTTAGAAGCACCAAAATGAATACAAAGATCAATTTAACACAATGTTAAGAAAAATCAAGAACAAAAAATTTTTATCGTTAATACACCTTTAAAAAACGAGGCTTCTTAACCTACGCGGTTCAAAAGTCCGGGGCTTCTTCTACAAACGCCTCCAAGCCAATCAATCCCTTCATCTCTCTCAAAAGACAGCATAAAAGGTTCACAGTACAAGTCTTCGCTAAAAAAATATCAATCGCCAGCGCTCATAAAAGCCAGCGTTGGTATAAAAGATCAGATTATCGAACAATCTTGCTGAAATGTCTTCCCAATAAATAAAAAAGAAGCGGATTCTTAAATATTTCCGCCTCTTTAACAATAAAAATTATGATGAGGGATTATTAAAAAATTTCAAGACTGTGAAGGGAACCAATTTGATAACAATTCATACCTTACAGGATCATCGGCACATTGTCCACCACCACATTCCAGTATGGTAGAAATCAAATTTGCCGCAATCAAAAACACAAATAAAAAACTTGCCGCTTTACTCAAGACTGGAAAAGGAGAAAATTCTTTGAACTTGTGTGCCAATTCGCCTAAAATCATGACAAATGAGACAGCAAAGATACAAAGGACAGAAATAATGAAAGCCCAAGTATAAAAATGCAATCCAAAGAACGTTGAACCATATCCTAAATCATCGGGTGTGATATGCAAAAACACTTGCCGTGCTGCCACAGCACTGGTTACCATACAACCAAGAATAACCATACCATAATGGGTATTTTTCACCTTATGGTGAATATTGAGTAAGAACCCACAACCTGCCAGCATCAATCCAACGCGCTGCAGCAAACAAAGGGGACAAGGTAACTCAAACTTTACCAATTGATAATAAAAAGCCACCACCAAGACAATAGATAACCCAAAGAGTCCTAGCGTATTCATAAAGATGACGAAGTGAGGATTTTTTTGTTCAACATGTTCCATGGCTATTCTCTCAAAAAGATAAATTTAAAGTAGAAGTTGCGTGATGATTGAAAGTGAGAAGAATGACAACGAATAAAATTGCCCACAAAGCATAACTTATATTTTTTTTACCACACATAGTCGTTACTGCAGTACCTAAAGCGATTAAAAATGGAAGAAACATAGCTTTTAAATCTCCTTTACATCCGTTGTTTAACTCTTATTTATTTCAGCGTTCACCATATTACAAAATTGGGCAAAAAAGAGACCATGGATTTATTATTCACAATTCGTCACTCGCGATTGATATTGCCATTATATTTAAGTGAAAAAACGATATAATCGCTCAGAAGCACATCTCAACAAAAGCGTTAAAAGCACAAAAGCGTTGATTATTCGCTTCCCCTTATATCAGCCATTGTTAAAGATATATCGACAATTATAAAGATTATATCCCCCACTCACAAAAGAATCACTTGAACAACAAAATAAATAGGCTTTGAAATCGAGAGATATACATCTCTTTTTTTCTCAAAAGAATATCCTCATTTTGCAACACATTTTTGACATAAAAATCTCTTTTTCTCATAAGCAATGTTTCAAATTGCAACAGATTTTATATCATATGGTGATCTTGTTTATTTTAGCAAATAAAAAATAAGACATTTTTTTAAAAAAAACTTATAATCAATGGCTTTTCCCCAATACATTTTTCCCTCTTATCTTAAATAAAAGACAATACCGCAAGCTCAACAGCCTCATGGGTCCCACGCCACCCCGTGACATTGCCCTCCCCCCTCACAAGAAGTGCTTCATGCCTTCAATACTTTAGTTTTTCATCTCTCGAGATCCCCTTTAAATTTTTAGCTTTCCGCCTTATTTGAAAAATAACTGTTTCTCTGTCATCAATTGGCTTTGCAAAAAGAATATAAAACTTTAAAAAAATAATGATAAAGAATCGCATTGAACCTTTGAAAAGGATAGAGAATGATGAAAAAATCATGTGATGTGGCGATTTTAATGGGGAGCCAATCGGATTGGCAAACGATGTGCCATAGTGCAGATATTTTGACGAATCTTGGTATTTCTCATAGTTCGCATATTGTCTCAGCACACCGAACTCCTGAACGCCTTTATCAATTTGCCAAAGAAGCAAAAGAAGCAGGGTTTAAAGTTTTAATTGCCGGTGCGGGGGGTGCAGCGCATCTTCCAGGTATGTTAGCAGCCCTTACTCCTCTTCCTGTTTTTGGCGTTCCAGTGCATTCTCACTCTCTTTCTGGTCAAGATTCTTTGCTTTCAATCGTACAAATGCCAGCAGGGATACCCGTCGGCACATTAGCAATTGGCAAAGCAGGCGCAATTAATGCAGCCCTTTTAGCCGCAGCCGTTATGGCCGTTTATGACCATGATCTCGCCCAACGATTAGAAGATTGGCGTCAACAACAAACAGCCAATGTCGCCCAAACGCCTGTAACGGAGGTTTAAAATGGCACCGTTTTCCACCCCCCCCTCATCCAACACCACCTCGTCCAACACCACTCCCTCCAACACCACCTTAGCCAACACCACCTCGTCCAACACCACCTCGTCCAACACCTCCTCAGCCAACACCACCTCGTCCAACACCACTCCCTCCAACACCACCTTAGCCAACACCACCTCGTCCAACACCACTCCCTTCACCATGTTACCTCCAGGCAGCGTCATTGGTTTAATCGGGGGGGGACAATTAGCGCGGATGCTCGCCATAGCGGCCGCAGAATTAGGATTTCGAACCGTTATTTTTTGCCCTGAAGCCGATTGCCCAGCCGCTCAAACAGCAAACAACCATATTGTTTCCTCCTATGACGATATATCAGCTTTAGATCATTTTATTTCTCAGTGTGATGTTGTCAGCTATGAATTTGAAAATCTTTCGCTTCAAACGGTTCAATATGTAGAAAAGAGTAAGCCTGTTTATCCTTCTTCCAAAGCATTAGAGATCACGCAAGATCGACTTTTTGAGAAGCAATTTTTGCGTGATCAAGGGATTGGCACCGCGTTATGGCACGCTGTTGACAATTCTTCTTCTCTTCTTTCCGCTCTTGATACCTTAGGCGGACGTGGTCTTTTAAAGACGCGTCGTTTTGGTTATGACGGAAAAAACCAGATCAAGCTTGATCACCCAGATGAACAAACCCTTGACGAAGCCTTAAGGACTTTTCAGGAACAGCCTTGTATTTTAGAAGAAATAGTCCCTTTTTTATCGGAAATTTCGGTTCTTTCGGCACGTACAAAACAAGGAGAACATATTTTTTATGACTGCCCTGAAAATCAACACAAAAATGGTATTCTTCATAAGTCCTTTGTTCCATCACATATTCCACTTGACGTGCAAAAAGCAGCTCAAGAAATCAGTGTAACAGTCATGGATGCCCTCGATTATGTTGGTGTTCTTTGTATTGAACTTTTTGTCTTAACGAATGGTCATCTTTTAGTGAATGAATTAGCACCGCGTGTCCATAATTCTGGTCATTGGACACAAAAGGCATGCATAACTTCACAATTTGAACAGCATATCCGTGCTATTTGCGGACTTCCCTTAGGCAGTCCCTATCGCCATAGCGATTGCCAAATGACCAATCTTCTTGGTAACAATTTTAGCACGTTAAAATATTTTCTGAAGCAAGAGCGCACCTCGATCCATTTATATGGCAAAAGCACTGTTCACCCCAACCGCAAAATGGGGCATATCATCCAATTACTGGGACCAGCCAACAAATCTTAAGCCCACATATATACAAATACTTTTTCACACTTTTCCCCTAAATGAACTGAAAAAACAACCTCTCCCCCCACACCGATATCCATCGGCTTCAAAAGCGCCCCTAACCTTTTAATTCTCCCCTGAAAGGGCGTGAAGCCCTCCTACAAGCTCCTTCTCTCTTAAAAACATCACCTCTTCCCCCTCCAAACCGCTTCATCCTACACGAACATCTCATCCGCCCTTAAAAACAAAGCTTCACTCCACACCAATATCCAAGCAGCACAACAAGCGCTCCCAACCCTTCAACTCCACCCCCTAGCTCTTCTCCCCTTCCTTTTCTCAAAAATATCCCCCCACGGCTCAAAACAATCCACCAACCCCCAACTTCACTACCCCTCCACCTCCCACAGCATAAATATTCCCCTATAACATACGCAGCCCCTTCATTTTTCTTTTAATGCCAATCTTTAAGCCTTTTAATTCCAACCTTTAGAGGATAAACTTACCTCTTGCGGCCTATAGAGAGCATTCTAACAATGCGTTCTCATTGCCTCTAGTCTCCCTTCTTGTGTTCATTCTTTCACAAAAGTGCCAAGCGCCGCTCCGCACCACCCCTTGAGTTTCATGTCAAAGATATAATTACAGTACTAAGCTTATCCATCATAGCAATATCCTCTCTCCCCTCATAAGGCGATATTACCTGTGTCGTATTTTCTAGGGCTTGAAGCGTCTCTCCTTATTTCATTTCGCGATAAGGCTTAAAAGAGCAGATGTACATACACTCCACACTGAAAGAAAACCGTAAATTTAGCTTACACGCTAAAACACCAACCGCTTAAAATATCACTCACTTTAACATTTGTAATATTTGTGACCTCCGTTATGTCTATCGCCTTCGTTCTTTCCCCTATAAAGTTACATTATTCAAATTTGCGCGCCTAACCGCGCTCAAGGACGAAGATTCCTGTGCCGATCTATCAACAATCACGCTTCTCTTAAGTAAATTCTAGCCAATATGAACACTTCAATATTAAATGCCTCTTCGCCTATAGTTTAGTCATAAAATATAATTGTACTCACAAAACGAATCTTTTATACAGCGGCACGAAAAATTGTACATGCCTCATAATAATAAAGGGAAGATGCGCTACAGACGTAGCAAGTCATTCGTATTATAATTAAAACAACTACAGAAATCTTTTTTCATTTCATAAACATAGTCTGAGAAACTGAGTTATTCGCTTTATCAAAAGACAAAACCTTCAAGAAACAAACGAATATCAACATGACAAAACCAAACCTATCAGATGCATCACCAAAAGAACAAAATGATACATCTTCTCAATGGGACTTAGTCCTCGATATCCAAAAAGAAGTTAAGGAAACATTAAAGGCTGGTGTTGTTTCACTGAGAGAGTTTATATTCATAATCTTTATAAGCGTCTGTTTATACATTTTTCTCTCAATATTAGGCCATGCGGATAAACCTCAAATGGATGCTGCAAGTTTAATCGGGCTGATATGCGGATTAATTCTGTACGGTTCGATACCAATCTCTTTGGTGCTACGGATCATAGTAAAGAAGAAACTGAAAAAAGTAATGAAACAACTAGACGAAGCGGTTGCTAATCAAAATACAATAAGGAGAGAAAATGACTGAAGCTATAATATTAGGGCGCATTCTAGGGATTATTGTCGGTTGTGCAATAATAACATTATCCGTTTGGCTTGTTTATTCTACCATTAAATATCGAAAACTGTACCGTAAAGCGCTTACAGGACTAAACTTAGCAATTCAAAAATGTAATAAAGAAATTAATAAATAAAAAAAGTCGTGAAAAACGTGGTATTAAAATACCATAATCCTTATTTTCATATTTCTAGACGTATTTAATGTGATTACCAGTTATTGATGACCCATATTGAGGGTATGAGATTTTTCATAAGGGGACGTTTGAAACTATCGGCATGATATTATGTGCGTATAGCCAATACAAGAAACAATTCCAACGGCTCCCCCTCTTCCCCACTTCAAGCATTTCAGCCGGCGCACGCACCTGACAGGGCCTTCACGAGCCCGCAACAAACAAGCCCCTTACGTTTTAAGAAGCCACCTTGCCCTTAACAACAAAAACCACACCACTTCAACAATCCAACGGCGTCCCCTCTTCCCCCCACTTCAAGCATTTCAGCCGGCGCACGCACCTGACAGGGCTTCACGAGCCCGCAACAAACAAGCCCCTTACGTTTTAAGAAGCCACACCTTGCCCTTAACGACAAAAACCCACACCACTTCAACAATCCAACGGCTCCCCCTCTTCTCCCCACTTCAAGCATTTCAAGCCGGCGCACGCACCTGACAGGGCTTCACGAGCCCCCACAAACAAGCCCCTTACGTTTTAAGAAGCCACACCTTGCCCTTAACGACAAAAACCCACACCACTTCAACCATCCAACGGCTCCCCCTCTTCTCCCCCCTTCAAGCATTTCAAGCCGGCGCACGCACCTGCCAGGGCTTCACGAGCCCCCACAAACAAGCCCCTTACGTTTTAAGAAGCCACACCTTGCCCTTAACGACAAAAACCCACACCACTTCAACAATCCAACGGCGTCCCCTCTTCCCCCACTTCAAGCATTTCAGCCGGCGCATGCACCTGATAGGGCTTCACGAGCCCCCACAAACAAGCCCCTTACGTTTTAAGAAGCCACACCTTGCCCTTAACGACAAAAACCCACACCACTTCAACAATCCAACGGCTCCCCCTCTTCTCCCCACTTCAAGCATTTCAAGCCGGCGCACGCACCTGACAGGGCTTCACGAGCCCCCACAAACAAGCCCCTTACGTTTTAAGAAGCCACACCTTGCCCTTAACGACAAAAACCCACACCACTTCAACAATCCAACGGCTCCCCCTCTTCTCCCCACTTCAAGCATTTCAAGCCGGCGCACGCACCTGACAGGGCTTCACGAGCCCCCACAAACAAGCCCCTTACGTTTTAAGAAGCCACACCTTGCCCTTAACGACAAAAACCCACACCACTTCAACAATCCAACGGCTCCCCCTCTTCTCCCCACTTCAAGCATTTCAAGCCGGCGCACGCACCTGACAGGGCTTCACGAGCCCCCACAAACAAGCCCCTTACGTTTTAAGAAGCCACACCTTGCCCTTAACGACAAAAACCCACACCACTTCAACAATCCAACGGCTCCCCCTCTTCTCCCCACTTCAAGCATTTCAAGCCGGCGCACGCACCTGACAGGGCTTCACGAGCCCCCACAAACAAGCCCCTTACGTTTTAAGAAGCCACACCTTGCCCTTAACGACAAAAACCCACACCACTTCAACAATCCAACGGCTCCCCCTCTTCTCCCCACTTCAAGCATTTCAAGCCGGCGCACGCACCTGACAGGGCTTCACGAGCCCCCACAAACAAGCCCCTTACGTTTTAAGAAGCCACACCTTGCCCTTAACGACAAAAACCCACACCACTTCAACAATCCAACGGCTCCCCCTCTTCTCCCCACTTCAAGCATTTCAAGCCGGCGCACGCACCTGACAGGGCTTCACGAGCCCCCACAAACAAGCCCCTTACGTTTTAAGAAGCCACACCTTGCCCTTAACGACAAAAACCCACACCACTTCAACAATCCAACGGCTCAACAGCGCTCCTGATCTTTCAACACTCCCTAACAGAGCTTATTTGTTTAAAGCTGACAAGGCTTTTACTTTTTTCCACTCTTTGTGCTTTTTTGTGTCCTTTTTTTACGAGAAAATTTTTACCTTCAAGGCCAACCCTTAACACACCCTAAGGAATTTGTAAGGGATATACCCTTGACAAGAATAAGACTTCTTGTTAAATCTCTCCTACTTTTTTGCAATTTTCACTTATCGTTGTGCTAATGAAGTGGTTAATGCGTACCTTAAGAGTGCGCTTTTCTTTTTGTGATCACAGTGAAAAAGTGTATCGTGTGATGTTATCATGCAAGTACGATATCGCAATGCAAGGCTCATAGAGTAAGCAGTCTATTGGGGTTGTAATATTGTATTTTCGTGTTTTAATATTGTATTATAGTATTGTGTTACGTAAACTATTTAAACGGTGAATATGATGAAAATTAAAAATTCGCTTAAAGCACTAAAAGAGCGCCACCGTAACAATCGTTTGGTGCGTCGTAAGGGTCGTGTTTATATTCTTAATAAAACGAACCCACGTTTTAGAGCACGTCAGGGCTAATTCTTTTAGGACTAATTTCTTTAGGATCAATGTTTTTATGCCTACTTTGATTGTAGGCTTAAAAAAATTTTATTGCGTTTTTTTGGTTATAAGTCCGTTGATTACAAGTCTAGTATTTGATAATATTTGGTGATTTATCTTTTGGGGGCTTGTTTTTATGGATTCTTCTATTTTTTTAAAAGCCTTTCGATTTTTTCAGCTGCGTTTTTTCTGTATTTTTCAGCGCGCGTTTTTTCTTTTTTTTGTTGGCGTTTTTTGTTTTGTTCCCTCGAGCTATGGGCAAAATCCTCCTTCTCTTCCTGAAGATCGGCCTTCTCCACAATCGCTTTTACCGTTAGATGATCTTATTCCCAATTCTCCTCCCCCTTCCTCAACGCCCTCCGATTCTGATTCCTCGGCGGTTATTCTTGAAGATCTTGACAAAGAGCAGCTTTCCCATGTTGACAGAGTTAAGCAGCGCAAAGAAGCAGAAATTTCACGTTTACTCAAAGAGTTGAAATATTGTGCTGATGTTGCTAAAGCGAAAAAGATCAGTCAACAACTTCAACATTTATGGTCCCAATCGGGGAGTGAGACGATTGATCTTTTAATGTCATGGGCCGAAAATGCACTCAACAGCGACGATTATGGACTTGCGCTTGATTATATTGACAATGCTCTTGCACTTTTACCTACTCATTCTGAAGCTTGGATAAGACGCGCTTGGATTCACATTCAACTGAACGATTTCAAACTTGCCCTGCTTGATCTCAACCATGCTCTTGAACTTGAGCCGCGCAATTATAGTGCTTTTTTTGAACTTGGCGTTGTCATGGAAGCAACGGAGCGTCCAAAACTTGCTCTTAAAGCTTATGAAACAGCATTGGATTACTATCCACAAATGCGCAGGATTCAAAAGCGCGTGCAAGCTCTGTTAGACGAACAATCACCCCAAGCTCTTTAAAACCATTCAAGAACAAGACGCTTTACGGCATCTTTTCAAACCTAGATAAGACGCAAGCCGGCTTCACATTCCACTCAATAAACTGCCCCTGCTTATAACCACCACACAATTCACAGTGCCTTTTTTTGAAACTTAGCCATTACCATGGAAGCAACAGAGCGTTCAAAACTTGGCACTTAAGATTGATGAAACAGCTTTGGATTACACTCCACAAATGCGCAGGATTCAAAAGCGCGTGCAAGCTCTGTTAGACGAACAATCACCCCAAGCTCTTTAAAACCATTCAAGAACAAGACGCTTTACGGCATCTTTTCAAACCTAGATAAGACGCAAGCCGGCTTCACATTCCACTCAATAAACTGCCCCTGCTTATAACCACCACACAATTCACAGTGCCTTTTTTTGAAACTTAGCCATTACCATGGAAGCAACAGAGCGTTCAAAACTTGGCACTTAAGATTGATGAAACAGCTTTGGATTACACTCCACAAATGCGCAGGATTCAAAAGCGCGTGCAAGCTCTGTTAGACGAACAATCACCCCAAGCTCTTTAAAACCATTCAAGAACAAGACGCTTTACGGCATCTTTTCAAACCTAGATAAGACGCAAGCCGGCTTCACATTCCACTCAATAAACTGCCCCTGCTTATAACCACCACACAATTCACAGTGCCTTTTTTTGAAACTTAGCCATTACCATGGAAGCAACAGAGCGTTCAAAACTTGGCACTTAAGATTGATGAAACAGCTTTGGATTACACTCCACAAATGCGCAGGATTCAAAAGCGCGTGCAAGCTCTGTTAGACGAACAATCACCCCAAGCTCTTTAAAACCATTCAAGAACAAGACGCTTTACGGCATCCTTTCAAACCTAGATAAGACGCAAGCCGGCTTCACATTCCACTCAATAAACTGCCCCTGCTTATAACCACCCCATCACCCCCCACACAATTCACAGTGCCTTTTTTTGAATTTGGACCTTTTTTGTATTGAAGGCATCTTCCAAACACTGCCAATATGCCCCTTACAGAATTTCTTCTCATAGCAAGCATACGGGCTTCACGCCTAAGTCCTCTTCACGCCGTTTCTTCTTTTCACACCTTCCATCATGGATAAAAAGATGATAAAACACGATCCTCAAAAAATACTTTTTGAAAAAAGCTTAAAACATCGCTTAGCGCCTCTGATAAACTGTCATCGTCTGTTTTTTATTTATGAGCTTCAAACCATAGCAGCACATACCGTATCGGCTCTCCTCCACCCCTCAAAGTTGATAAAACAGCCCTGAAATATGGCTTCACAAAGCAAAAACTTCAAAGGTGCAACACCAATTCAACCAACATCCTTGAATAAGAAATATTCCTTTCAAAACTCCTCCAAGCATTACCCCCGAAACATAAAAATCAAGCACTGTCCCAAAAGAGCCAATCAAGCCATTGCCAATAAACCGTTCTGCGTCACTCAATCACCCACCCCCACTCATATTTTTTGCTTTTTTACTTTGAATAAGCCATCCATCATACAGCCATTTTGAGCAACCACCAACAATATCATCAATCTCTCCTGAAATACTTTATGAAAAAGAAGAGAGCGAGGTTATTTTATCTCTAGCAGAAGCTCTGAAATTGTTTTATATTAAGGAGGGTGTTCTGCGCTTCTCGACAGGAAATAACGTATTCCTGAGACCTTAATGATCTCCAAGGGAGCTGTCCCTGATCAAGCCCGTGGGCTTTTTCATATGGCGCCCACCTATTTGTATAGGTTCCCGGGATCAGCTTTTTCCATCGGCTGTTGTGGATCACCCTTTATTTATATAACTTTTTTACATCAAATTTTTCCAGCTAAAATTGAGAGCGTCCTTTTACATAAGACCAATGACGATACTCTCTTTTCAAGAAATAAAAATTACGATAAGCTTTATTTTATAAAACAGACAGCACTTACAAAATAATCCCCTCTGTGAATCTGCTTCACCCCTTCGCACGTAAGCAACGCAAAAGCGGCTTGTCGCACCAAAATACCCCCTAAAGAGCACACACTTTTTTTCATGCTTTTTTTTTCATGAGCACAGCTCTTGTCCTAACAGAGATTTACAAAACGCCAACAATGGATAAAATACCAGCATCTTATAAAACAATTGACGAGACAATGACAAATAATCCCCTCTGTGAATCTGCTTCACCCCTTCGCACACAGCAACGCAAAAGCGGCTTGTCGCACCAAAATACCCCCTAAAGAGCACACACTTTTTTTCATGAGCACAGCTCTTGTCCTAACAGAGATTTACAAAACGCCAACAATGGATAAAATATCAGCATCTTATAAAACAATTGACGAGACAATGACACAAAATCCCCTCTGTGAATCTGCTTCATCCCTTCGCACGCAAGCAGCGCAAAAGCGGTTTATCGCACCAAGATACCCCCTTATAAAGAGCACACACTTTTTTTCATGCTTTTTTTCATGAGCACAGCTCTTATCCTAACAGAGATTTACAAAACGCCAACAATGGATAAAATACCAGCATCTTATTAAAACAATTGACGAGACAATGACACAAAATCCCCTCTGTGAATCTGCTTCATCTCTTCGCACACAGCAACGCAAAAGCGGTTTATCGCGTCGTGATGCTCTTTTAACAGAAGAGCGCGCACTCTTTTCGCAGCGTGCTTGTTGCCACTTTATTGAATACCTTGAAAAGAAGGGAACCGATTTTTCACGCCTCATTTTAGCAGGCTATTGGCCCATTAAATCGGAAATTGACCCGCGTCCTTTACTGGATGCTGTAGCGTTACGCGGTGGGCATTTAGCCTTACCAGCAGTTCTTGATTCCACCACCATGATTTTCCGTGCATTTTCGCCCAGCACGATTTTAGAGCCCATGCGTTTTGGCACCTTTGGTCCGGGTGCAGACAATGACGTTGTTGCCCCCAATAATATTATTGTTCCGCTTTCTGCATTTGATCGTCAATGTCACCGTCTTGGCTATGGAGGAGGATACTATGACCGTGCTGTTGCAGCTCTTGAAAAACAAGGGCATCAAATGATATTATGGGGCATAGGATTTTCATGTCAGGAGGTTTCCTCTATTCCCGCAGCAGAACACGATCTACAGGTACAAGGAATTTTTACAGAAAAAGGTTTCTTAAAATGTTAAAATGTGATTAAAGCGCCTATGCGTTTTTTATTTTTAGGTGACATTGTTGGTAGCACAGGCTGTAAAGCTGTTTTTGAATACCTTCCTCAACTGATTGAGAAATGGCAGCTTGATTTTGTTGTGGTAAATGGTGAAAATGCCTCTGGTGGTTTTGGTCTCACACAAGAAACGTATCAAGATCTTTTGATAACCGGTGTTGATGTTGTCACCACAGGTAATCATGCTTTTTCTCACAAAGAAGCATTGCAGTATGCCCATGAGAGTGATCGTTTTTTACGCCCTGCCAATTTTTCGAAAGAAACTCCTGGAAAAGGTTCTGGTGTTTTTACGGCAAAAAATGGCGCCCGTGTTCTTGTCGCCAATCTGTTGGGCAACGTTTTTATGCCGTGTAAAGTAGAAGATCCATTTGAAACAGCGGAAAATATTCTGCTTGCCTGTTCGTTGATGGAGCAAGCCGATACGATTATTTTTGACTTTCACGCAGAAACGACAAGCGAGAAGCAATGTTTTGGCCATTTTCTTGATGGTCGTGTGAGTGTTATCGTTGGCACCCATACGCATATTCCCACGGCTGACGCGCAGATCTTAGAAGGTGGGAGCGCCTATTTAACAGATGCAGGCATGTGTGGAGATTATAACTCCTCTCTTGGAATGGATAAAGAAGAACCCTTACACCGTTTTCTTTATAAGACGAAGCAAGATCGTTTTGAACCGGCGTGTGGTCCTGCCACCCTTTGTGGTTTAGCGGTTGAGATTTCAGATCGCACCGGTTTAGCAGAAAAGGTCTCGGCAGTACGGATTGGTCCTCATTTAAAGCCTGAAGTTCCGGATTTTTGGTAGCTTCTTTTAAGCCACCCCTTTGATAGTTTCTTTCCAAGATTTTCTTTTGAGAACTCTATTTGACAAGACGACTTTTCCAGCCCTTCCCAAATCCCTACTAAAAACACCCCACCCTCCAATTTGCCTAATACAGCAACTTTTCTAGCACAAATAAGTCACTCTTTTAAAAAAAATAAAGGATAAAAGATAAAATTTTTCGTGATTTTTAAAACGATGAGAAGGAGGTTTTATTTGGACATTTCTGCGGGGGGGGGGGGAGGAGAAATGTTAACCCCCTTCTCTAGAAAAAGCTTTATATAATAATTTATTATTTAGCAAGAGCCTCTTTAATCTTTTTTTTGATTCTAACGAAAATTTAATCTTAAAATTGCTTTTTAGGTTTGAGCTCTCTAAAACTTTTCAAAAGGATGTGCTCTTCTTTACTTGCGATCCCTTCATCACAGCAATACAAGGCATTTTCTTTTGTCGAGAGATCGGAGTAGAAAAAAGAAATGGGAACATTGAGAATATCAGCAATTTCTTGTAAACGCCCAGCTCCTATACGATTAGAGCCTTTTTCATATTTTTGGATTTGTTGAAAAGTCACACCTAACTGGCTACCTAATTTCTTTTGCGGCATTCCCAGCATTGTTCTTTTAAAGCGAATTTTTCTGCCTATCGAAATATCGTTAAAGTGTGGATTTTTAGCTTTCACTTCAAGCTCCCCTGCCGGTTGCGAGCGCCTCTTATGCGTATTCCGGGAGTCTGAAAGTACTGAGTTCAGTCAGCTTTTTTTGCTTTTAGTGCTCATCGCACCTGGACATGGCAAAAACTCCCGGAATCCCGGGATACCTACAAAAGTAGGCTAATCTTATGTACTGAACTTTAGGGCTTTCATTCCCTGTTGATCGCTGCGTAGACGACCAAAACATTCTCTTACCAATAAAGTAATTTCATGAAATTAGCAATAAAATTTAAAAACAGTCTTTATTTTATGAGCTCCACCCCCGCCTCTCAAACTTTTATGCCCGCTCGTAAAAACTCCAAAACCATGAAATAAAACCCACGTTTATTGAGAGGACTAATAACCCTTTATTTTTGAGATCACACCTCCCAAAAGCACACCTAACAACATATCACCCCCTCCCAAAGCCATTTTTGAGAGACATCTTACAGATTTACACTGTGATACGTTGGATTTTTGCGCCACAACGAGCCAATTTTTCTTCTAATCTCTCAAATCCACGATCAAGATGATAAACACGATTGACGATTGTTTTCCCCTTTGCTGCCAATGTAACAAGAGTAAGAGGGCTGCAATCACAAGAGAAACAAGAAGCACGCAAATCCGTCGCCATGATGAGTCCCCCCTTGCAAATTCTCTGTTCCATGAGATAGTTGCCCTCTCGCCCATCAAGCTTTATTTGCGCCCTCAAGCGATTGAGTTCTTGAACATGCATAAAACGATTTTCGAAAACCGTCTCTGTAATATGCGCGATTCCTTCAGCCCGTGTCATGCACCCCGCGTCATGAGCGCCATGAACGAAACTTAGACAATAATCACGAGCCTCCTCAAGAGTGAGAGAAGCAAAACTTTACACGAAAGAAAAACCATTCCGAAAAGAAAACAGCAGCCACAAAAGCCATACCCTTGAAAGATGGAGATTTGAAAGAACTATTGAGAAAATCATCAAGAATGTACGGCTCCAAAATTCCACAAGCAAGAGAGTAAACCATTAAAAATGCACCAGCCAAGCCCAGCGCCCCAAGCCCAGCCCCTCCCAACAAGCAAACATTGTGTTAAAACGCCCCCAAGCAATCGCCCCCCCCCTCAACCACAGCGCAAAGCATTCAGCATATCTTTGAAAGCTTTACACTGTGATGCGTTGGATTTTTGCACCACAACGAGCCAATTTTCTTCTAATCTCTCAAATCCACGATCAAGATGATAAACACGATTGACGATTGTTTCTCCCTTTGCTACCAATGTAACAAGAGTAAGAGGGCTGCAATCACAAGAGAAACAACAAGCACGCAAATCCGTCGCCATGATGAGGCCCCCCTTGCAAATTCTCTGTTCCATGAGATAGTTGCCCTCTCGCCCATCAAGCTTTATTTGCGCCCTCAAGCGATTGAGTTCTTGAACATGCATAAAACGATTTTCGAAAACCGTCTCTGTAATATGCGCGCTTCCCTCAACCCCGTGTCATGAAAGCATGCCGCCCACACAACAGCCACCCCCCAAGCAACCTCTCAAAGCCATTCTTTGGAGCATATCTTTGAAAGCTTTACACTGTGATACGTTGGATTTTTGCGCCACAACGAGCCAATTTTTCTTCTAATCTCTCAAATCCACGATCAAGATGATAAACACGATTGACGATTGTTTCTCCCTTTGCTGCCAATGTAACAAGAGTAAGAGGGCTGCAATCACAAGAGAAACAACAAGCACGCAAATCCGTCGCCATGATGAGGCCCCCCTTGCAAATTCTCTGTTCCATGAGATAGTTGCCCTCTCGCCCATCAAGCTTTATTTGCGCCCTCAAGCGATTGAGTTCTTGAACATGCATAAAACGATTTTCGAAAACCGTCTCTGTAATATGCGCGCTTCCCTCAACCCCGTGTCATGAAAGCATGCCGCCCACACAACAGCCACCCCCCAAGCAACCTCTCAAAGCCATTCTTTGGAGCATATCTTTGAAAGCTTTACACTGTGATACGTTGGATTTTTGCGCCACAACGAGCCAATTTTTCTTCTAATCTCTCAAATCCACGATCAAGATGATAAACACGATTGACGATTGTTTCTCCCTTTGCTGCCAATGCCGCAATTACAAGAGAAACAGAAGCGCGCAAATCCGTCGCCATAACGGGAGCCCCTTGCAAATTCTCTGTTCCATAAACGGTTGCCGTCTGCCCATCAAGCTTTATCTGTGCTCCTAAGCGATTGAGTTCTTGAACATGCATAAAACGATTTTCGAAAACCGTCTCTGTAATATGCGCGCTTCCTTCAGCCCGTGTCATGAGCGCCATGAATTGTGCTTGGAGATCCGTTGGAAAAGCAGGATAAGGTCCTGTTTTAATATCAACGGGCATAATTTTGGTGTTCTTTGGATTTCTCTTAACATGAATTCCATGAGGTTCTATTTGAATCTCGAGTCCTGTTTTTTGGAGAACTTTAAGCACTTTTGTGAGATGATTAGGATTTGCATTTTTAAGAAAGACATCTCCTCCCGTCATAGCAACAGCCATTGCATATGTTCCCGCTTCGATTCGATCAGCAATAACGCGTACTCTAGCACCGTTGAGTTTTTTAACCCCTTCAATTGTAAGCGTTGTTGTTCCTTCACCGGTTATTTGAGCCCCCATAGCATTCAGGGTTCGAATAAGGTTTGTCACTTCTGGCTCACAAGCTGCATTCTCAAGAGTGGTTGTTCCCTTTGCCATTGTCGCCGCCATCAGCAGCACATGGGTTCCACCAACAGTGACTTTAGGGAAACGATAGTGAGCACCTTTTAACCCCTTTAGCGCTTTTGCATGAACATATCCATTTTCGATCGTAATCTGTGCGCCTAAAGTTTTAAGTCCCTCAAGGATAAAATCGACAGGTCTTGTTCCAATAGCGCATCCTCCAGGAAGCGAAACATAAGCCTCTGCACATCGTGCAAGCAGTGGTCCGATAACCCAAAAGCTTGCACGCATTTTTTTCACCAGTTCATATGGTGCCCGTGTTGTGGCTATTTTTTGCGCCGTAAAATGAATTGTTCTTGAATTCACACATTCATCGTTAAACTCTTGTCCATCAACGGCATATCCAACACCATGATTATTGAGAATACGAATAAGCAATTCAACATCGGCCAGATGCGGAATATTTTCTAAAGTGAGCGTTTCTTCTGTCAGCAGCGCCGCAATCATAAGAGGCAATGCAGCATTTTTTGCCCCTGATATAGGAATTGTTCCTTGAAGTTTTTTTCCCCCAACAATTTGAATAGAATCCATCGTGTTTTCCCTCTTTTCCTTTGTGCCTGCCCTTCCAAAGGATTGTCCCCCTTCGGGAAGTTATGCTTTATTAATCGTTTTAGAACGCATTCTAACTATGAGAACAAATTATTGAGAAGTTTGGTTGCAAAAATTTACTAAAAAACATTTTTTTGCATTTTAGAGCTTTTTGCATTTTAGAGCTCTGGTTGTGCTCTTTTTCGGCTTTGCTCTTTTCGACGTTTCAGGTTTTGACGCAATTGTTGTGCCAATCTTTCTTGACGTCGTTTTGCTTTTTCATCTTGATGATTAATTTCATTTTGTTTTTGTTTTTGATGCATTTGTGTCATTGCGCAACCTTTTAAACAGTGTTGAGCTTCTATCCAAGCAACTCATAACCTTAAATATTTAAGCATATAAGAAACATATGTCATGACATAAGATACGTTTTCTTGCAAGAATATACAAATGTTCTCTTGCCTATTTTCTGACAATATGGCACAAGACAGCGCAAAGATTGAAAAGGGCTGCGGTAGCTCAGTGGTAGAGCACTCCCTTGGTAAGGGAGAGGTCGAGAGTTCAATCCTCTCTCGCAGCACCATTTTATTCTTCTTTTGCCTCTCTCTTCTTGCCCTTATAAGTCTTCCCTATAAGCCTAAATCTTTTCCCCAACCTTCATCGGCTTCATCAAATCCTCCATCCTTTAAACCATGCGCTTCAATAGCCTCAAAATCAGTAGCTTCAAAATCAAGAGCCTCAATGCCACGCTTAATCTCTAAAATGCCTTACGAACGGCTTTTGAAATTGACCGCCCCCAAAGAATATCCCCCCACCCCTTTCCTTGCCTCCCCTTTCCTTGCCTCCCCCTTTCCTTGCCTCCCCTCTCTTTCATTTCTGTAAGATTGTCCCCCTTTACTCCTTCTCTTTACCAAGCCTCACTGTTGCAACAGCTCTTAGCACTTGAGACGGTATAGGCATTTTTATTTTTTCAATATTTTATTTCTTGAATATTTTTCCCCACAAGCTCACCCTGTTTGTAATATGCAAACAAACGATTTTACTTGATTCAATATAAGAGCGTCTGAATAAGAAGGGTTGAAATAAGAACATCTCACACTATTTCGGGCTCTCATTGAAATTCAAATTGAATCTCAATAATGAATTATTATAAACTCATTGTTTGAACATATCCCATTGATACCTTTATCCGACCCAAAACGAATAATCTTATCTTTCTAGCCTCTCTATCCACCTCAAGCAACACAAGTATTCCCTGTAAAAATTAGAATAAGCTTCATCGATCCTATTCGTCATTTACAACAAATCTAACAGAGCCATTTCCAGAACCTCCTCTCAACGCCTTTCCCATTCTCCCCACCCCTTACCAAAAGCAAAAACCAAACAGTGATAAAATCCCCCTCAATAAAGCTTTCAAGAAGCCACCCCACGCTCCCATATGGCAAAAATCCCATATGGCAAACATCCCATATACCAGAAAATTGATAGCCCGCGGTTTCAAAGAAGATCCCTCATTACCAATTTTATACACTATGATTTTCCACGTGTTCTAAGCCATCCCTCTTTCAACAAGCATCTTTTTTATACGAATACTTTGATTGATACAGATAGCGTTATTCCTCTTGCATAAGAATCCGAAGAGCAAAAAATTCTCTCCCCCTCTATTCTATTGAAATCAATCACTCCTCTTCGCTTACAGTTCACAAACAGAAAGATCCGTATGGCGAGAAACTTTCCAAGAAAAGCATATCTCTTCGTAAGAAGCCTCCCAGTAAACGAGATTATGAATCGTCTCAAGAGCTACAGCCCATGCCGCAATTTTGGCAACGGGCCCCCAATAGTACCAACTTACTTTTTCATAAAGTAAGATAGGGTACGCAATGTTTATAATCTACAGGGTTTTATAACCTCTGGGGTTTATAATTTACGGGGCTTGACCGTTATACCCCTCACGATATTATTCACAAGCGCCAGTATGAAATTTATGAACGCCGGCATAAAATGGCTGTGAAATGAGCTTAGAGCGAGATATCTTTATTAAAACAAGTGCGTGAATGTACAACAACAAGTATATTTCATTTGGAGTATTTTGGATATTGCCTACTCTCCCCACCCTAGGACAACCATTTTGGCTACAGATCCCCTTATATATTCTGCATATTTTCTGCTGTCATACCTCCTCCAATAAGCTAAAACCCCACATATGCGGGGTTTTAGCCAGTACCACACCTTTATTTAGACACATTATGATCATTATAACCATTTTTATTAAATACGTTTTTACGTATATTTTCAACACAAAAATAACACATATTGATTTATTCAACAGAAATGACTTATAAAAGCTCATCAGAAACAAACGACAATAAATACCTTATGTTTAAACACTTTATTTTCTTCGCTATCGTAATAAGCGCTGTTTTATTTACGCATCATACAACGAGTGGATGTACAACAGATGGTCTTTTTGTTGGAAGTACTTCTCCGATCAATTGTATTTCAAAAGAATATATAAGACAGAAAATAAAAAAGAAGCTATTAGAAAAAGAACGCGAAAGAGAATGGTTAGAGCTTGAACAATTTTCTGTTAGCGCTTGTCCAGGTGGAAAATTTCCTGTTTATTATGGCTTTTCTATTATCGATTGTGTTTCAGAGGAAGAACTAAAACAAAATCGTCTTAATCAAAATCATTTTAATAATGAAATTAATATAATGAACTTATTCCTGCAATGGTTTATCGTAGCATTCGTAATAACAACGATAATGTCTGTTCCCATAAGTTTACTTTGGCGTTTTAGATTTAAGGTTCCTGCCTGTTTATTTACAATAATGACAACCTTGGCTATTATTGCCGTCCCTTTTACATTTGATTTATCGTCTCTCTTTTAATCTATTTTTGTAAAAAATATTTCTAAAATATTAAAAACACCCTGCATTTTTAAGCGTTTTGAACTGTATCTCCTCTCATTTAGAGACAATAGCCCCAAGTACAGCCATGCCACTCAATACAATGTTCACCATATTTCTAACATAAAAATAACACATGTCGATACATTCAAAAGAGATCAATTAAACGATCTTATAAAATAAGAGCAATACACAAAGTGGCTGTATTTAATGATAGTAAATGAAGACGATTATTATGGAATTCTTGGTGTAAGCTACGCATGCAACGATAAACAGATAAAATCTGCTTTTCGTAAATTAGCTCTGCAATACCACCCTGATCATAATTCTAGTACCGAAGCAGAACAAAAATTCAGAAAAATTTGTGAAGCCTATGAAGTTCTTAAAGATCCTCAAAAGAGAGCTGCTTACAATCAGTTCTATCATAAAACTTTTAAAGATAATGACAAGGCTTCTGAAATTAGTAGAAAGCAAGAGAACAGACGACAAGATAATACCGAGCATGTAATTGGTAGTATCATGAATGTAATTTTCATTATTTGTGGAATAATACCTATATTTCGTTTTTTACGTGGAATATACCACTAGGAATAATAAGTATAGGGTTATTAATTTTCATCAGTATAAAAGGATATTTGGTAAATATTGGTGCATTTATCTTCGGGATCATACTAATATCATTTATCAAAGTTATATGGAGAAGTATCTATTGATCAGTGCTTTTGAAGAGCTTTAAGATCAGTCCCGCAGTGAATTCACAAGGTGTGGTAATTTTTGATTTTCTATAACAAGGTAGTGTAGAAAAACATAAAGATTATAATGTCTCTATCCGTTCTTTTCTTATTCTCCCGTTTCCTCCACCCCTCTATTTTTTTCCACAACCTGCCCCCCAATCTTTTCCCCAACAAGCCCACTTGACTCCACACAGACTTTTTCTCATGCCCCTACATCCTTTTCCCATATCGGCTAAAAAAAATCCCCCAAGCCCCCGCAAAGCTCTCTCCCCCCAAGAACGAAAGCATAACGTACACCATTGTCACAGCAATGAAAAAGCAATTGGCCCATCATTGCCACTCCCCCACAGTACTCACCACAAAAGCACCCAAAATCACACCACCATATCTCTAAACAACTTGGCCTTACTCCCCATTCTCGTTTTCCCTTCCAGCATACCGCGCCGCCTTGCATGCGCTCCAAGCACCCTTTCTTCCCACATTTTCCCACCATGCCTTTCACATTCATGACCAAGCTCTTTGCGCTCCCTACACTCTTTGCGCTCTTTGCTTGCACCCTCCTCAAACACAAAAACCAGCTCTTTTCCTCCTTGAACGTGCCTTTTTATAGGTTGGAACCTGTCTGCACTGCTGCTTCCCTTCCCCCTAAACCTCATTTTTGTTCTCTAGCATGCTTTCGTGTCACTCCAAGTCACAGGATAACGACCTGCCCCCTTCATCCCCACTATTTCCTCCTCATCCCGCTCCAACATTTCTCTTCCCAAAGCCGCGTATCTCCCCCTTTTCCATATCGGCTAAGAAAATCCCCCAAGCCCCCGCAAAGCTCTCCCCCCCCAAGAACGAAAGCATAACGTACACCATTGTCACCACAATGAAAAAGCAACTCAGCCCTTTCATTGCGGCTCCCCCCCAACACTCACCACAAAAGCACCCAAAATCACAGCCTCCATACCTCTGAACACTTAGCCTTACTCCCCATTCTCGTTTTCCCCTCCAGCATACCGCGCCGCCTTGCATGCGCTCCAAGCACCCTTTCTTTCCCCATTTTCCCACCATGCTTTCACATTCATGACCAAGCTCTTTGTGCTCCCTGCACTCTTTGCGCCCCCTTATTTAGCACCCTCTTCCAACATATGCTTTGCTCTTTTCCCCCTCTGCTCTTTCCTTTTTATAGAACTTTGCCTCTCCTCAACGCTACACAAGATCCCTTTCTTGCCCGCCTCATTCTTGTTTTGCCCTCCAGCATACGTCTTGCATGCGCTCCAAACTCCCCGCTTTCTCCCTCCTTCAAAGCAATTTCTGTTCTTATATGAAAACCTGTCTCAACCGATTTAATTTGCTGTACCATCTTCTCCAAAGCCTCATTAAAACGGCTAATTTCATTTTCAAGCTTGCAAATATATGCTTCATCACGATAAGCCCGTTTAATCAAAGGAGGCATATCCGGCCAATAGAGCATTAAATCCACCCATTCGCGTTGAGAAATCCATAATCCCCCTTGACATTGTGCTTTATGTTCTGCTGGAAAGCTCTTTTGCATGAAATGAGGGATCAAAATTTCAGGTTTTTTTGTTTTAATTTCTAATAAGCCATTTTTTCCCACAAAAGCATCGGGGGAAAATCCTTGTCTGCGGTCATCTGCCAAAACAAAGCCAATACATTCAGGTTCTGTATGTGTAAGTTCCCCATAAAGCTGTCGTGCGATTGGTTCTAATTCTGTCCCACGTCGCATAGAAAGTGTTGCCCCTTCATCAACAGTTTTTCCTGTAATTCTTTCTCCCGCCAATTTCATCATCACACTCTGATAGCGTGACGTTTTTTGCCCTTGTTTTGTTCGTGCCATAACCATCTCAAACAACGAAGCCGTAATCAAACCATTACGCGCTTGCTGCCATTCCTCTGTTCCTTGAATACAATCGATAATGATTGGCATAGTATTTCTCCCCTTCATCTTTAAGGTGTTTTTTTTTGCAACATATTCTCTTTGAAACATTCATATCTTTTAAGATGCATTCCCCACTAAGAATGACAGCATCCTTAAATATTGTGCTGCTGAAATCACAAAAGCTGTTGGAAACGCCCCCCTCAACATCCCCCTCCCCACAAGTTTCTCATCCCCTCCTTTTCCATATCGGTTAAGCCCCCAAGCGGCGCCCTCCCTAGACGAAAGCATAACGCGTGATATTTTCTCCCCGATAAAAAAACCTCTCGCCCATCATTGCCCTCTAAGGCTCAATACAAAAACGGTCAGAACCGCGCTCCCATAGCGCCTTCCTCTTCTTCCCTCTCAAACACCTTCCCTCATTTCCCAACATGCTTTCACATTCATATCCAAGCTCTTTGCACTCCCTGCGCTCCAAGCCCTCTACTTTTCCCCCTCCTCCAACACTCTACTCCTTCCCCCTACACGGAACTTTTTTTAAAGATTGACATCTCCTCAACGCTTGTACGGCTGCCCCTTTTCCACACCTCATATCTCCCCTCCAGCATATGCCTTACATACGCTTCAAGCTCTCCTCTCCCCCCACTCGTTCTCCCTCTTAACCAGCCAACCACCAACATTTTCCCCAACAAGCTTCCCCCCAACATCCCTCCTCCCCACAAGTTTCTCATCCCCTCCTTTTCCATATCAGCTAAGCCCCCCCAAGTCGTCTCCCCCAAGAACGAAAGCATAACGCACACCATTGTCACCACAATGAAAAAACACTTGGGCCCATCATTGCGCTCTCCCAGCACTCAACACAAAAGCACCCCAAAGCCCCCCACGTGTCCCAATATGTCTAAACAAGCTTTAACGACCTCCCCCGTCAAACACCTCCTTCCATTTTCCAGCATGCTTTAGGTATCATTCCAAGCTCCCTACTTGCATGCCGCAAAAACACAAAAACCGGCTCTTTTCCCCCTTGAACGTGCCTTTTTATAGGTTGGAACCTGTCTGTACTGCTGCTTCTCTTCCCCCTAAGCCTTCATTTTTGTTCTCCAGCATGCTTTCATATCACTCCAACCCCACTGGATAACCCGCTGCTGCTTCATTGCCTTACCCCCCCCCAATGAACCAGCCGGCAACTGCCCCCCACACACAAGCGTCCGCAATTCCCCATATATAGGGCTCTTTTCTTCATGCCCTCCTTTCCATATCGGCTAAGAAAATCCCCGCAAAGCTCCTCCTCCCAAGCTCCCCACCCCCCCAAGAACGAAAGCATAACGTGCACCATTGTCACCGCAATGAAAAAGCACTTGGGCCCATCATTGCGGATTCTTTTTCAACCCTGCTACTGCACGACGAAAAAATCATGGCGGCAATATTCTTCCTCCAATTTTTTTGCCATAGACTGAGCCACCTCTTGCGATATAAAAAGTATAGCGTTGTGTTTTTGTGGTTCGAGTCTGATTAAATTCCGCATATTTCCAGCATAATAAAGTGGAATCCCTTGATACGAAGTCTTGAGATAACTTGGCATGTTTACCACCAATAATCTGTCAAGACATCACATGGGCGTAAACGATGCTGTTTTTCATAAGAGCCATAGAGATTATCTTCATAATCGCAAGCCGCTCTTTCATTTAAACAAGCATGATAAGCTTCACTATTCAAAATGAAGGGCTGCAATTGTGTATTTTCTTCATTTATTTCATGATTTTCGACATAAAAATCCGCCATTTGTTCCGTAATATCTTCAGCATGAGAAGTTGTCAGATCGAGTCGTAAAACTCTATAAACAGTTTCACATTCTTCAATCAGTTCGAGCACTTCTTCGATTTCGTCGATTGGTCCTTCATAAGTACAAGGATTTTCCTCTTCGCATAAAACGACAATGATTTCATCCTCTTTAACGAATGAAATATTTTTCATGATTTCCCCCTTTAGATAGTTGATAAAGCATAGCCTTGTCTTGACAAGACTAAATATAGCGTTAGTCTTATATCCTCTATAGGAGAGATGTCAACCATTTTATCCTTCATAAAAGATATATTTTAAATATCTACGGGGTTCAAATGACATATGTAAAGAAAAATCTATTATTCTTTGTTCCTCTCATGCCCCTTTGTTGTTCTCTATTTGTTCTTACAAAATTGCAATTATAAACACACAGGAGAGATAAAATGAGTGACATAATATTAATAAAACACTGGAGTCGCCTTGACTCAAAAGCACAGAAGGAAGTTATTTTGAAGCTTCGTCAATTGGTCGCCGCAAAAGAGTCAAAATCGCCTGTCTCTCTTGCGGAGAGAGTTTCGAAATAAGCTCTATAAATTCTTTATCTTCAGGGCTAGCCCCTTTCCCGTAAAGAATATAATTCATACTGATATTAATTTCGTGACAAATTCGCGAGAGAGATTCGATTGTTGGTTCTTTTCCTTCAGAAAGAATAGAATGAAGGTACCCCGCGCCTTTACCGGCAGCGAGGGAGATAGATCTTTTTGACCGCCCACTTTTTTCCAAAGCGATTCTTAATCTTTGACGCCAACCATCGATATTCATAATTTCACCATATAGCGCGTCTTTTTAAAAAAACACGTCCTTTTTATAAAACGGGCTTGCATTATCCTCTAAAAAGGATAAAATTAAGGAAACAAATTTTACTTTTTCGGGGGAAATTTTTTTTATTTTTAGATCATAAAAACACTTTAACCACCCTACCGGATATAAAAGACCACCTCCAAAGCTTCTGCCCAAAAGCAAGTACGTTGAGAATGTGTGGTATTCTTTATTTTTTCCATCACCGCAATCTTAAATCGTAAGTTTGCATGCTCTTCAAGCACAGCCAATCATTTATAAGCATCGTAAAGAAGCCTCTAGTCATCATCGAACAGAGCCAAAAGCAACACAAGTTAAATCCTTATTTGAGCTTTTATCATCAATAAAAATGTATAAAAAAGAAGAAAGTAGATTGCAGTATGAAACACGCTAATCAACAAGAAACTCCTCATTATGAATCGTCTAGGCTTCCATATGTTTGTTGGTATCAAAATGACTTTCTAGGAGGTGTACGTGGGATGCGCGCACACGAAATTGGAATCTATACGATTCTTCTCAATGAAATGTATGCCCGTGGCCGACCTTTAGAAATATCGAAAGAACGTTTAGCGCGTCTTTGTGGTTGTGACAAGCGAACTTTTGTTAATGTTTTAGAGATGCTCATCCAAGAGGGTAAGATTTTAAATTTAGCCAATGGATTATGGAACAAGCGTTGCGAAAATGTTTTTCAAGAGCGTGAAAAATTGCTTGAACAAAAATCCTTTGCGGGTCGTTCTTCGGCAAAAAAACGCAAGAAAATCAATGCAGAGATGCAACAACTGCTTAACGAAAGTCCAAAAGATGTTGCACAAAACTCAAAAGCTCAAAAGGCAGAAGAAAAGGAAACACCTTACGGTGTTTTAGAAAAGAAAATTTTGTTTGATGAGACAGAACCTTGTTTTTCCTGCGAAGAGAACTTTGAACAAAGCGATCATCCATCACCCTTATCGGCTCTTGATTCACCTCTCCCTTTGCCTGCCCAAGCAGAAGCGGAGCAAAAAAACGCCTCCCCTTTAAAAGCTCCCCAAGACGAGTTCACTCCCGCCCCTATCGCGCAAATTGTCACGGGGGAAAAAACAAAATCCGCCACCACTCTTCCCCCCAGCAATCTTCCTGCCTCCATCCCGCTTTGCACCAACAAAAAAACCACAACCTCAGTTGCCAAAGGGCATCGTCTTCCTGAGCATTGGCAAGCAGACATCAAGGCGGCAGTTTCAGAAGGTTTGAGTGAAAGCCAAGCCCATTGGCAAGAAAAGAAGTTTCGCGACTATTGGCAAGCCAAGGGCGGCAAAGAAGCTCTCAAAGTAGACTGGCAAGCCACATGGCGCAACTGGTTTCGCCGTGAGATCGAACGGCAAGAACAGCAAAAACAGGGAGGCTCCTCATCTTTTACCTCTGAGAACAATGACACGCTTTACCGCAGTTTGATCAACTATAACGACAATTTTTGACATCACACAAACAACGTATTTTTCAAGCAAGCGCGGGGACAAAAATGCTTCAAAACCACAACAGCATCGGACAAAACAAAAGGCGGCAAAACAACATTTGGATAGGCGATTCACACAGCAAAACGCGTCAACATCGACCATTTTGCTCTCATCACAAAAGCGTTTTCCCCACGCAAAAGACCCCCACAGGCACCCCAACATACACACCCCAACATGCACCCCAATACACCAGGACTCCAGCATGCACCACCCCCTCACAGGCATCCGCCCCACCTTCTTGCATCCTTCCTCCTTTCCACCTTCCTCCTTTTCCCAAGGCGCCACTTCCCATGCTCTTGGCAAACAGACATCAACAGAGCAGCTTCAAAAAACTTCAATGAAAAGCAAACTCTTTGGTAACAAAACACCCCTCCACACAGGCACCCCAACTCATGCCCCACCCCCCCAACAGGACACTCCAACATGCACCACACCCTCACAGACATATCCACCCCGCCCTTCTTTCACCCCCTTCCTCCTTTCCGCTTTCCTCCTTTTTCTCAAGGCGCCACTTCCCATGCTCTTGGCAAGCAGACATCAACAGAGCAGCTTCAAAAACCTTCAATGAAAAGCAAACTCTTTGGCACTCCCCCTCCCACACAGGCATCCCAACACATGCCCCAACAAGGTATCCCAAAACAGGACTCCAACATGCACCACACCCTCACAGATATATCCACCCACCTTCTTGCATCATCCACCCTACCTGCTTCCAACGCGCCCCTCTCAAAGGGCTCCACCTTCCTAAACCCTTGGCAAACAGATACCAACACAGCCATTTCAAAAACTTTCAGGATAGAGCAAGTCCCGCGCAAAAAAGGACCGTATAGCATAAGACCTTTCACCATGTGATCGAACAACGAGAACAGCAAAAACAGAATCCTCACCTCCCACATCTTGAGAAAAACGACAATAATATCACGAATGACCATGAGCACAATTTTTGAAATCAAACAAAAACTTATCTCACAAGCCGATAAAATAGCAGAAATGCTTCTTCCCCAAGGGCACAAACGAGGCAACAATTGGATTGTAGGCAACACACGTGGTGAAGCTGGTCAAAGTTTATCGATTTGCTTAAGTGGTAGTAAA
This sequence comes from Bartonella sp. AP280QHHD, assembly GCF_042196125.1. Taxonomy (NCBI): domain Bacteria; kingdom Pseudomonadati; phylum Pseudomonadota; class Alphaproteobacteria; order Hyphomicrobiales; family Bartonellaceae; genus Bartonella; species Bartonella sp. AP280QHHD. Next base: position 77,444 of record NZ_JBHIPQ010000015.1, read on the forward strand.
GCAGGACTTTGGTATGATTTTGCAGAAAGCACAGGAGGAGATCTTTTAGACCTTTGGTGTGAAGTCAAAGGCATTAGCCTCTCTCAAGCCTTAGAAGAAGCACGCGCGACTCTCAATCTGACACGCCCCAAACCCTTTATGGCGCCTCATCGTTCCTATCGCCGTCCACCGGTTCCTAAAGGGCAGAGCCCGCAGAATCTTGTAAAAACCTATCTCCATGAAGAACGCCGCATTCCTCTAGAGATTATAAAGCGTTACCGCATAGGAGAAAATGGCGAAAAAATCATTTTCCCCTTTTATAAACCCGACGGCACCCTTGCTTTAGTCAAAGAACGGCTTGCACAAACGGGAGCAAAAACAAAACCAACAGCCTCCCAATGTGAACCGATTTTATTTGGTTGGCAAGCCCTTTACCCCACAAACCACCCCTCCACGCAGGCGCTCCAACAGGCACCTCAGCAAGCATTCCAACACACACCTCAGCAGGTACCCCAAAACACCGCCCAGCAGGTACCCTCAACTAACCATCCCTCCACGCAGGCGCCCACGCACACATCCCAACAGGCAACCCAGCACACACCTCAGCAAGTATTCCAACACACACCCCAGCAGGTACCCTCAACCAACCCCGCCTCTACACAGGCACCCCAAAACACCGCCTCAACCAACCACGCCTCCACGCAGGCATCCCCGCACACATCCCAACAGGCAACCCAGCACACACCTCAGCAAGTATTCCAACACACATCCCAACAGGTACCCTCAATCAACCCCACCTCCACAAAGGCATCCCAAAACACCGCCTCAACCAACCCCACCTCCACACACACACACCAACAGGCACCCACACACCCCCCCCAACAGGCGCCATTTCCCATTCTTTCTTCAACAAACCGTACCATTGTTATCACTGAAGGAGAAATTGATGCGCTATCCTTAGCCGCCTATGGATATCCGGCGGTTTCTGTTCCCTTTGGAGGAGGCAGTGGAGGAAAACACAACTGGATTGAAAATGAATTTGATCATTTAGAATCTTTTGAAACGATTTTTTTAGCCACCGATATGGATCCGCCCGGAGAAGAAGCAGCCCGTGAGATTGCCAGCAGGCTTGGACGCCACCGTTGCTACCGTGTCCGTTTACCTCGCAAAGATGCCAATGACTGTTTAACCGCAGGGATCGATAAAGCCACCATAAAAGCCGCCTTTTCCTCAGCACAAAGCTTTGCACCAGAAGGTTTACGGCGCGCCTCAGACTATAAAGATCAAGTGATTGGGCTTTTTTGGCCAGAGCCTGAAAAACATCTTGGTTATACGGTTCCCTATCCTAAACTGAAGGACAAATTGCATTTCCGCCCAGCAGAATTAACGCTCTGGAGCGGTGCGAGTGGTGCAGGTAAAAGCCAATTATTATCAGATTGTATTCCCCATTGGATTGCACAAAAGAGTCGCCTTTGCTTAGCGTCTCTAGAAATGAAAGGAGAACAATCGCTTCGCCGTTTAACCAAACAAACGGGCGGCTTAGAACAGCCTACAAAAGAAACGATTGAACGGATTCTTCATTTTTTAGACGATGGGCTTATTCTTTATGAGCATGTTGGCAAATCGAGCGTAGATACCTTGCTTGAAGTCTTTGACTATTGCCGTGCGCGCTATGGCTGCGATCAATTTATCATCGACAGTTTGATGCGGCTTGGCATTGCCTCTGATGATTATGCAAGACAAGAACAAGCCGTTTATAAAATGGTTGATTGGGCTGTTTTAAACAATGTACATATTCACCTTGTCGCCCATGCCCGCAAAGGCGGTCTGGATAAAGATATCCCCAGCACAGAAGACATTAAAGGCGCCTCAGAGATTGGCGCCAATGCCTTTAACATCATCACCATTTGGCGCAATCGACCGTTAGAAGACAAAATCTTTGCCGCCTCTCTCGCACAAGAAAAAGCAGATTTAGCCAAACGCCCCGGCGTTATTATGAATATTGCCAAACAACGTTCTGGTGATTTTGAAGGCAAAATAGGGCTTTGGTTTGATCCCCAAACTTATCGCTATCGCTGTTCTTTTGAACAATCATTCCCTCGACGTTATCTGTAATGCCCCATAAACCCCACTCTCTTTAAAAACGCCTCCGCTTTCACACGCACACGCCCTGCTCCCATAGAAACAACAGGAAGGATCAATCCACAAATGACGAAAAACACCCAATCCTTCGCGAACCAAAGCCCGCTCAACCCTAGTTTCTCTGCTCCCAGACGTAAACAAAAAAAGATCGCTCCAACAACAGCGCAAAACACCACCCCCTTCAATAACCACAAACAACGCGTCACCACCCCATCTCGCCACCCCCTCATATGCAAAATCAAAAACCACTCCAACAGTGCAGCAAACACCAGCCCCATCAAGGACAATAGTCCCCATGGTATGTCCATATTCTCCATCCCCACAAGAGCTAAAAAAAGGACGACTCCTAAAACGCCGTAAAACAGTACTTCCTTCAAAAAGAGGAAAACACCAAAAATACAATAAAACGCCTCCGCTTTCACACGCGCACGTCTTGCTCCCATAGAAACAACAGGAAGGATCAATCCACAAATGACGAAAAACACCCAATCCTTCGCGAACCAAAGCCCGCTCAACCCTAGTTTCTCTGCTCCCAGACGTAAACAAAAAAAGATCGCTCCAACAACAGCGCAAAACACCACCCCCTTCAATAACCACAAACAACGCGTCACCACCCCATCTCGCCACCCCCTCATATGCAAAATCAAAAACCACTCCAACAGTGCAGCAAACACCAGCCCCATCAAGGACAATAGTCCCCATGGTATGTCCATATTCTCCATCCCCACAAGAGCTAAAAAAAGGACGACTCCTAAAACGCCGTAAAACAGTACTTCCTTCAAAAAGAGGAAAACACCAAAAATACAATAAAACGCCTCCGCTTTCACACGCGCACGTCTTGCTCCCATAGAAACAACAGGAAGGATCAATCCACAAATGACGAAAAACACCCAATCCTTCGCGAACCAAAGCCCGCTCAACCCTAGTTTCTCTGCTCCCAAACGCAAACAAAAAAAGATCGCTCCAACAACGGCGCCCCCCCTTCAATAACCACAAACAATGCGTCACCACCCCATCTCGCCACCCCCTCATATGCAAAATCAAAAACCACTCCAACAGTGCAGCAAACACGATCCCTATCAAGGACAGGAGTCCCCATGGTATGTCCATATTCTCCATCCCCCAAAGAGCTAAAAAAAGGACGACTCCTAAAACGCCGTAAAACAGCACTTCCTTCAAAAGAGGGAAACACCAAAAATACAATAAAACGCCGCCCGCCACCACGGAATATCGAAGCGCTTGGAAACTTTATAAGTACCAATAACGACAATAATAAAAAGGTAGGAAAACACCAACAACAGCCAAAACATCACATCGTTCGACATCAAATACCCCTCACAGAAAGCCCATTAAAGATCACACCCATGAGACAAAAAAACACCCCCTACTTTAAGAACCAAGCCCATAGAACACGCGCACGCCTTACACCCTGATAAATCAAAGGAGAAAAAAATCCAACAATAAAGGGCAACACCCTCTCATCCGAGAACCAAAGCCAGCTCAACCCTAGATTCTCTGCTCCCAGACGGGTAAAACAAAGGATTGGTGCCAAAATGCAGAAAAACAGCACAAAATTCAAAGCACGCAACAACCTCTGTAACACAGTATCACTTTGCTCGCGTATAAAGAACCCCAAGAGCACTTTCAACAATACAGACAAGAGCAAAACCTTTAAGAATACCGCCCTTATGCTATCCATATCCCTGACGCCCACAGCAGCGAACCACAGGATAAAGCCCATCATGCAACAAAACATGACCGCCTTTAAGAACACTTGCCCCGCCACAGGCATACTCTTGACGCCCAGATGCACCAAACCAAGGACAGTTGCAAAAATGCAAGAAAACACCGCCCCCTTCAAGAGCAGCTCCCCGTCAACAGCGCGCCTGCCCACGCCCACATAAATAAAACCAAGGTAGGTGGCCAACAACGCCATAAAGCACCACCCATCTCCAAAACATCCAACCTGTAACAGAGCGACGCTTGGCAATCTTATAAATAAAAATCAAGGCAACAGCAAAAAAGTAGAAAAACCAAGGCAACAGCCAAAACATCACATTGTTCGACATCAAATACCCCTCACAGAAAGAACATCAAAGATCACGCCCGTGGGAAAGAAAAATGCTCATTTTTTTAAGCACCACCCCAACAGTACACGCATACAGCGTACCCCCTCCAAAACAAAAAAAGGAACAAGTCCAATAGTGCCCAGAAACACCCCATTGTTCAAGAACCAATGCGTGCTCCAGCCCATATGCTTTACTCCCACATGTGCCAACCCAACAACAGCTCCAACAACGCCACCAAACACCAGCCCCTTAAAAAACATGTCCCATGCAACCACCATACGCCCCGCACCTTTATTAAGCAAAACCAAAGACCATGCCCAAAATGCAGCAAAAGATCAATCCTTTACAAAGAATGAAAGCCTAAACCCAAGACGCTTTGCCCCTAGACAAATAAGCCCAAGGATAAGACCAAAGACAACGCCAAAAAGAATGTAAAAAACCCACTTGTTTGAAAACCACACCTGAGCCAAACCAAAATGCTCAGCTTTCGCATAAACAAACTTAGAGGTCACGCCAACAAAGAATGCAAGCACCCCACCCTTAAAAAAGTCCTTCCTTGTAAACCCGAAAAACCTTATTCCCACATAAATAGAAACAAAGGCGAGAGCCAAAGGGCAGAAAAACCCCAACCACTGCAAAAACATCACATCGTTCGACATCAAATACCCCTCACAGAAAGAACATCAAAGATCACGCCCGTGGGGAAGAAAAATGCTCATTTTTTTTAAGCACCACCCCAACAGTACACGCACACACCGTACCCCCTCCAAAACAAACAAAGGAACGAATCCAACACTGCTCACAAACACCCCATCGTTCAAGAACCCCCCATCGTTCAAGAACCAAAGCGTGCTCCAGCCCATATGCTTTACTCCCACATGCGCCAACCCAACGACAGTGCCAATAATACAAGAAAACACCACCCACTTGAAGCACCACACCCCACGCGATATCCATTTACCTCGAACCCTCATAAGCAAAACCAAGGACAGGTCCAGCAATGCAACAAACACCGCTCCTATCACTAAAAATTCCCATGATATATCAAAACGCTTCACTCCCTTATAAGCAAAGCCAAGAACCACTACAGCAATGGCGCAAAACACCACAGCCTTGAAAAACACGCCCCACGATACAGTTCTACTATTTGCTCCCACAACAATAAAACAAAGGACAGCGCCAGCAATGCAAGAAAGCTCCATCCCCTGCCAAAACACCTCCCACGTAATAGCCGGTCGCCCCGCATCTTCATAAGCAAAACCAAGAACCAAGCCAATAACGCAGAAAAACGCCAGCCCCTTCAAAAACATGTCCCGCGCAACCACCATACGCCCCGCTCCTTCATCAATAAAAATCAGAGACCATGCCAAAAATGCAGCAAAAGATCAATCCTTTTCAAAGAATGAAAGCCTAAACCCAAGACGCCTTGCCCCTCTATAAATAAGAGCAAGGACAAAGCCCAAAAGGACATAAAACACCCACTTGTTTGAAAACCACACCTGAGCCAAACCAAAATGCTCAGCTTGCTTATAAACAAAATCAGAGACAGCAGCCAAAATGAAGCTCAACAACACCATCTTGAGGAACAAACCCTTCGTTACACCACGCCGCTGCATTACTTCATAACCCAACATAAGGAAAATACTGGGAATGCCATAAAACGCCACAGCTCGTAAAAATACGCCCCACGTCATCCCCAACGCCTTCATTTCCACATAAACAGCCACAGAGACATAAGCTACAATACAGCTAAACACCAATCCCTTCAAAGACAAAAGCCCGCGCGCCATCACTCACCTCCCTCATCAAGTCATTCAAGGAAAATCCACCATGCGACAAAACACCCCTCTTTTCAAGAGCCAAATCCATGGGGCTCCCACACACAAGCGCAACAGTCCAAGTCACCCCCAAGAGCGCATACCCCCACGGCACACTCCAACACATGTCTTCCTCTCACCCCCCTCTTTTGCCTAGATCAAGCAACATTTTTTAAAAAACGAGAAGCAAAATTAAAATTTTTAAGGAGATGCTATGACCCATAAGCAGAAAAAAAATACGCAAACCTGCCCGCTTGATCATCAAAATCAAGAAAAGCACATTGGTCATTTAAAGACGCAAGAAATCCCTGTAGAAACGCGTAATCCTTATTTTAAACCCAATCATCGAGAAAGTTCCAGCAACCCGCGCACTATCAATGCCATTGCCAATGCACAAAGCCATCCCATTGCCCTTTTATATGCGAAAGGACATCTCAGCAAAGCCCAATATAAAGCGGCAGAACGTTTTTATTTTTACTGGCGTCAAAGCCAAGCCGATCTCCACATGAGCCTTGACTACACCCGTGAAAAGGTTTCCTGTAGCCAAGGGTACACACAGCCCATTGAACGTCAAATAGAAGCCTCCAATCAATTAAAAACCATTAAAGTTCAACTGGGTATTCTTGGCTATTCACTGCTTGAACGCGTTATCGGCTATGGACAAGCGATCAAAGAATTAAGTTCTTCAAAACGCAAACAAAACTCCCTTGCCGATCATTTACGAGATTGTTTAGACTTGCTCGCATTTCATTGGGGATATGCAAACCATAAACATTTTGAATAATCTCCCTCGCCATTTTAAGCGGCCTCCCATGTTGCCCCGCCCCCTCTAAAGAAACCTCCCCCACACGGGCTCAAGCATCCAGCAGCTCTCGCCCCTATTTTCATTACCTTGCCCACACCCAAAAGGACAATACTTCACCCCCCTCACACATACTTAAGATACACCCCACACTCTTAAAAACAAAAAGCCTTCCCCCATATCAGTCCTATAATCATGAGGGGCTCTTAATTCGTTTTTGATTGAAGAATATTCTCAAGATGCTTGCATGTATCATAATATTTTTAAATATAGTTTAATTAATATCGAGTCTTAAAACAAATATTCAATTGAAAAAAGTATTAAGTTTTAATGCAAAATGACAAAATTTTTTGTAAAAAGTATTTTTTATATTGCTATTTTTTCAATTCTCTGCTAACTATAATATGGTAGGTTCTTTAAGTATGATTTTTTTGTATTTAGTACGGCCTTTTAAATTTATTCTTTTTTGACACGTCCTGCGAGTCAATGTTAAAATTCTCCTGCTTTTTGGTCCTCTGATTGCGACGGAGGACTTTTTTTTATAACTGTACTTTTTATAACTGTATTGTCTTAAATCACTTCCTTATGAGCTTTGTGATAATTCCTCCATAAGGTTTACCCGCAAAATAGATCATTCTTTTGTCAAATTGACTTGCGTTCCATTCTTAAAGAACAAAGATTCTTAACTCAATCTGATTTACAAACAGCTTGGATACACTTCCCTCTTGGTTTGCCATTCCCTCTTGGCTTCTATTCAGGTTTTTCCGCTAAACTCAAGGCGCAACAGAAACTTGCTCTGTCTCAAAAATTCACCACGCCCTTAAAAAAACACTTAAAACATATCCAAGGAAGCTTGCTTCATATCACCAAACCTCAAATGACCGTGTTTTACGGCATAACAGAATGACTTAACTATTGGATAACTTTCTTTATCGCCCCCCAACAGGTTGATGTATCACGACAACATATTGATTTATAATCATCATATCCCGTTATCCATATAAAATTAAGAGACGCAGATATCATAGGGATTCTCTCATTTTAAATTTATTTCATGTTGCATCAATCAACACCTTGTCTTTTCCACATTACAAACATAAGAGACATATGAAATAAAGCACTTCAAAGATTTCAAAGATAAAGAATCAAAATGCCTCTTATGAACACGCTCAAGAGCCAAAGGCTGTCATCATATGAGGCGCGAATAGTATGATAATGTGCTGGCTTTTCCTTATGAGAATTTAAAGAAAGGCTTATCCACTTCACAAGAGATTTCTCCATTATCAGATTTACCAATATCCCCAATCACCAATATAATTGTGATAATAAGATCACATAATGTTTTTAAACAAGTAGGTAAATGTGCAACACAAATATATTCTATTTAGAATATTCTGTTTTATGTGAGTCGCGTAAACTCCCATTAAAAAACAAAATCCCCCATTAAAAACAAAATCCCCCATTAAAAACAAAATCCCCCATTAAAAACAAAATCCCTATGAGAAAAAATCTAAAGCGTGAAGATAAAAACATGAGACAAGTGTGATTCCATTCAGATATTGCTCTTTAACCGTCAAACCGAATAAAAATAGATCCGGAAAGTATGTTAATCTTCCTACCTTAAGAGATAAACTGAGAATATAGACAACATCTCTCCTAACATTCCCCTTTTTCTAGCATCGCTTAAGAATCAAAAGTTATACAACTTATTTTGTCATATTATAAAGCACTGTTTTTTAAGGCGGTATTGAAGCAGTTAAAACAATTGAAGTGTTTAGCCAACGCCATCGCCCTTAGCAAAGCTAAAAAAACAAACTGTTGAAAAGCCGTGCATATCTTGTGTAAACACAAAAAAAACAAGAAAAAGGCACAAAAATATCTCAATTTTTATAAAAATACATCAGCGTCTTTTACGATTGTATTGACGAACAACCCTTATCACATAATCATCTTAAATATTGAGAATAAAGAATGAATAGCCCTCGCAAATACAGCAACCTATCAATAAAAATATAAAAACAAATCTTTTTGTTATCTCTGTTTCTTATGGAATATGCCTTTCCCTATGGATGCACTTTAGCCTCCAAAGAGTGCATTCAATCCATGGAAAGGATGCACTCCAGCCCTCAAAAAGAGTGCATCCTTCCCCTCAACGGAAACTGCCAAACCCTCATAAGGCAGTATCCAATCCATAAGAGGATGCACTCCGCGCCTTAAAAAGAGTGCATCCTTCCCCTCAACGGAAACTGCCAAACCCTCATAAGGCAGTATCCAATCCATAAGAGGATGCACTCTAGCCCTCAAAAGAGTGCATCCTTCCCCTCAACGGAAACTGCCAAACCCTCATAAGGCAGTATCCAATCCATAAGAGGATGCACTCTAGCCCTCAAAAGAGTGCATCCTTCCCCTCAACGGATACCGCCAAACCCTCATAAAGGCAGTATCCAATCCATAAGAGGAGATGCACTCTAGCCCTCAAAAAGAGTGCATCCTTCCCCTCAACGGAAACTGCCAAACCCTCATAAGGCAGTATCCAATCCATAAGAGGATGCACCCTAGCCCTCAAAAGAGTGCATCCTTCCCCTCAACGGAAACTGCCAAACCCTCATAAGGCAGTATCCAATCTATGAGGATGCACCCTAGCCCTCAAAAAGAGTGCATCCTTCCCCTCAACGGAAACTGCCAAACCCTCATAAAGGCAGTATCCAATCCATGGAAAAGATGCACTCCGCCTTCAATAGAGTGAATCCTTCCCTTCAAGGGTTTTACTCAATTTTCATCGCATCTCATTTTTATGAACCCTCATTTTTATGAATCCTTGGTCAAAGGCACAAAAAGAAGTTTGCTAGCAACTATTGTATCACCCACCTTATGGGATTCCACTTGCCTACAGAGCTTTCAAACTTTTTTACGCCTTCATAAAATCGAATCTGAAAGAATTCATTAAGGCAATTAAGAGTAAATTTTGTCAAAATATAGACAAAGTTTATTCTTTTTTGTGATTGTTGTATTTTTACTATAGTTATTTAAATCGAATTTATATATGATACGTATCGATATTTATTTATCGAAATAAATATAGGAGAAAAACTATGAATATCAGATATTTTTTCATAGCTGGGGCTATTACAAGTGGTTTAGCTCTCGCGATTCAAAAATCTGATCGTATAGTCAATAAACAACCCTCTCCTATTGTTGCTCCTTATACTATTGAGAAAACAAATTTACAGTTTGTTAAACAAGTAAGGGACACATCGGATACATTGAATATACTGAGAGTCAGTAATAGAAGCGCATCAGAACAAGCATCAATCAACGATATATACGATAAAGCAGAAAATTTATTGAATGCAATAGCTGGTTTTTTAGGATCACTTATTATATATTTCGTACAACTTGTTGCTACTAGAATATAAGATACAAAAAGTTCTTAAAGTAAGGTTATATACATTTTGTATATATTGTAAAATTTAAATAAAAAGGCCCTTTATAAAATGGGGCCTTTTTTAGTTTAATTTTTCCTTTGTTTTAGTTTAGTTTTTATTGTGTTTTTATTTTTATTGGCCAAATATCATCGCCTTCAAAAATGCCATTTTTACTTGTCTCACATCTCAAATGACAAAGGCTCTAACTCCCTAGCTTCGCTCCCATAGCGCTTTCGTTAATAAGGGTCCGCAATCTTCTTGTTCTTCCCAAAAATTCTTCTGTTTTCAAGAAAATGACCATGCATCTCCTCTGTCATCGGATTGGCTTACAGATCTCCATGAAGCAGACTGAAAAACACAAAAACACCATAACTTTTTATATCAATATCACCATACTGAAACACTGTTGAAGCTTAACAAGCGCTGCTTCATTGGCAAGGACTTCTTAAAAAGACAAAAAATACCTCAAAGGCAAAAGAGCTTAACACTGCTCAAAAATGCCATTTTTTGCCTTCCTCTCACCTCAAATGACAAAGGCTCTACCCCCTAGCTTCCCTCCCATAGCACTTTAGTCAATAGAGCTTCCCCCATAGCGCTTTAGTCAATAGAGCTTCCCCATAGCGCCTTTAGTCAATGGAGCTTCCCCTCATACCGCTTGAATAAGCAATGATTTATGAGAATTTTCTAACAAAACAACAAAACCATCTTAAAGAAGAGAGTAGAATTTATAATTGATTTTTTCCCCTATTCTTGAGGATCAAGCCATTTTCAGTCTATTTTTTTAATCTTGGCTATTATTCTTGATTTTTCGAACCCTTTATTTTGCTCTGGTAAGAAAGATGTGAAAGCGTCTCAATCATAGCGCTTTCACATCTTTTAAATAAGAGTGCTTTTCTTCAACAGGAGAGTACAACACTAATCAATTTTTATATCCATAAATGCGATTTTACCATCTTTAATATAAGTAATATCAGGAGCATGTTTTACCCCCTCTGCTTCAAACACGAACTGTTCATCACTCACCCCTTCAAACCCTTGTTCCCTTAATTCTTGTTTTTTCTCCTCGACTAATTTTTTATGCAAAGCGCGTTTTTGATTACACGTATTAGGGGATCTCACTCTGAAAAGCTGATAGTCCATGGCTATGGACCACTTCTCAGCAACCCGTTCCAGTAGATCGTAACTGAACTTTCCTTCCCTTTTCACTTCTTGAGCAATCACCATCGCGCGTTCCAAATGAACTTTTTCAATGGTTTCATCAAAGCCAAGCTTCTCCCCTGCCGTAAAACTTTCGTCATAAGAAGCTAAAGTCTCAACATCGCCCAGTAAGGCAAGAGCAGCAAGATGCAGCAAAGCATAAGGTGCGAGCTCTATGTCATCATCCGGTGCCCAAGATAAAGAGTCTTTTTCCCAAGGGGAAATACCATATTGAGAGCGAAACATTTCATGCAAAGAATCATCTTCCATTGTCCATTTTAAAGTTTTATCGAGTGCTTTCTTTAAAAGCTGGACGCTCACTTTTTCTTCAAAAATTTCCAATCCATTGGGTACAAAATTCATAAATACCGTTGGCACAACCCCAGAATTATGAGGATTAATCGTCTGACAAGCCGCCGCAAAAATACCGCTCATAATTAAAAGTCCGCGATCAAAAGGCGAAAACTCTTCCACTCGTTTCTCGTTATAAAGAAACTGCACTTCGCGATCTGGTAAAAAGAGGGTTGCCAAATAATCTCCCTTTCCCTCGATTTCCACCGACCATCCCAAGCTTTTTAAAAGCCCTGTTGCACTTTCTATCGTGAGAATTTCATCATCATCATCATAATCGGCAGAGAACTCTTTTTCCTTTAGTTGCAAACGCCTCTCCTGCACCACAGCTTCATCTTTCCAAAACTGCTGCGTTGCAAGATCATTTTCTTTAAGCACTCTTTCCAGCTCGCCTTTCACTTGGAAATTCATTTTCATCCGTTTAAAGACAGAGGTATAAAGAGCTAAAACAAGCATGATAATGATCATGCAAATAACAATCATCACCCAGAATCCGGGATCTAATAGAAATACGGCTATAGGATCACTGTTCATTTTTCCCCTCTCAGTCTTTACAAAGCCCGTGCGACAGAGAGCTTATGTGCTCTCCTACAGAGATTGCTTCTTCTAGTTTCTGAATATTTTTTCGCAACTCACCCGTCACTTTGGTGCGAAGCCGTAACATAACCGGAATAAAAATAATAACACAAACCGTTATGATGTCCGTTGTTTTAAAGAGAACGGCATGCACAACATATTGCCACCCTGTCAGCTGCCAATTCAATACACCTGGTATTTCTAGAACCATTTTCCACATGATAATGAGAACCGCAATAGCAAAGATAATTTTATAATCCTTTGCTGAAAGCAATACGTGCTGGAGCGAAAAAGAATGCGCTCCTTTATGCGTTTCTTGCTCTGATGCCCAATTTTGCTCCTTCATGTATTCCCCTCTCACTCTTTGAAAAGACCCCGTGTGACAGAGAGCTTATTTGCTATCACACAGAGATTGCCTCTTCTCGTTTCTGGATCTTTTTTTCCAATTTACGCATTATGATGATGCAAAACCCAAATATCACCGAAATCAAGAAAAGTACACAGACCATTATGGATTGCGTCATAATAAAAATAATAATATTCCTGCTACCTTGCTACCCTCTTACCTTCCTCACATTGCAAACAATAAAGATTTTCAAACCACGCCAATCTATAAACAATAGTCACAATTCAGCTTTTTCTTCCTAAAAATTCTCCTATTTTCAAGAAAATGACCCTGCATCCCCACTTCAATAGGATTCAATTCAAAGCTTGAATGAACAAGGCTCATAAAAATACGAAAACAACCCATATACCGCGCGCCCCTACGAGCAAAACCGTTCCTTCCTCACGCCTCAAACGATAAAGTAAGTCCCAAGCGCTCACTCTAGGCTCTAAACCCCACGGGCTCTTATTCCCTTTAATCAACACTGATCCATAATCGGCTTTTCTTCCACTCAATGCCACCCAACACTGCTCCTTTAAAGCAATGTTTTACGGACACCCCATAAAGAGCACCAAAACATATCAAAGGCAAAATGGTATAGAGAGCAATCCCTATAAAGGCTGAATCTCTCATAATTTCTTCATTATTTTTTCCCTCTCATGACTTCTCAAGCGCTGTATCCTGTTCTTGCAAGACGTTTTTCAGTTCTTTTCTTAAACAGCGATACGTTCTCACCTGCTTAAAGACACCATAATAAAGTTCCAAAATCATCATGGGAATACAAGCAACCCACAGTGTCACGAACAGAAGCACGAGACCAAATATTGTAACAAGAATATCACTCCATTTTTCTCTATCGCCTTTTTTATACCAATCCTTTTGATCGGTTATTTTACCCCGTTGCTTGTTTATTTCTTTCAATTTTTGAGTATTTTTTCTCAACAAAAGCCACAATGTTATGCAGAGTATCAACATAACTGGGAACAAGACCCAAACACACACTGTAATAATTTGCCAAAACGTACACAAAGAGAGAAAAAGGGGTGTATCCTGCCACCCTGTCAAGTTCTCTTTGCTGCCTAAGGATGGGAGAAAGAAAATCCTGTTCCACAACTCAATAATGAGGGAGAGGAAACAAATGACAACACGCTCTTTCTCAGAAAAAATACTTTTTTCGAAAAAATGGCGCAGTTCATTACAAAATGCTGAATTTTTCCCCTTCATTGCTCTTCCTTTTTTTATGAAAAACGCATTTCTTTATCTCATGCCCGCTCTTTTAAGAACCACGAAAAGTGCGATGCATGGCGCTTCCCTTGTTTTCAACAAAAAACCCCAATTTTCTAAAAGCGTGGTTGCTCTTCCCAATGATTAAGAGCATCCTCCTCATTACAAACGAAAATAGACTCTCTTCTTTGCCTGATGATTTTCCAACCATCCCCTCTTCTTGTGTCACGAGAGCTTCTAAACATTGCCTCTTACCCCTCACGATAGCTACAAAAGCGCCTTGTCACTCTCTTTATCTTACGCGTTTTAATTCCCGTTTCACTCTACAATAGGTTCTCACGCGCTTGAAAACAAAATAATAAAATTCTAAAATGAGCATGACAACACCCGCAGGAAAAAAGACGTTTAGCAGAAATATCAACCAAAAGTATACGATAAAAAAACAGATTATTTTTTCTCTATTGTTTTTTACTGGATTATTTTGTTGATCGATTGTGTGACCCCGTTGCTGGATAGCCTCTTCTAACTGCTGAATCTTTTTTTTCAACAAATACATTAAGATGAGATAAAGCACCAATAAAACAGGCATCAAGGCAACAACAACAACCATGATGACTTCACGCAGCACAAAGAGCGCCAAAAGAGTGCTATCCTGTGATACACTCAACGGCCACTTGGCTTCTAATGGAATCAAAAGAGCTTTATAACCTATCCCAACAAGGATAGAAATAAGACAAATAATCATATGATCTTTATAAGAACGAAATGATTTTCCAAAAAAAAGAGAGCACCGTTTGTTATAAAATGTGGAATTTTCCCCCTTCATTTGCTCTTCCCTTTTATGCAACTGTTTGTCCCTAACTTTTATAAGGACACGCATAATCTCTCAAGCACAATTGCATCCATTATGGTCAAACAGAACACCCCAGAAAATACTCGTATTGCATATTCATGTTGCCAATACTTTTGCCAATTCACGTGCTTGTTTTAAAGAAATCTCTCAACACTTCCAAACCAACGCGCGTACACCCCATTTCATGAACATCCCCCATGAAAGGGATAACAATAGCGCTCCCATGAATATATCCCCTTACTATAAACTCTATCACCCCTATTGTTTCAATAAAAAATGTAATCCGGCGCCATTCATATACGCCCCCTGCGGCCTCTACAATAGCCTTACCCTCCCCTTGCGACAAGCCACGCCATAACTCGTTCCTCAACACGGACACCCCCCCCATTACCCTAAGGCTCCCGACAACAACCATACCCGCCCGCACCCTACAAACAGCCATACCCGCCCGCACCCTACAAACAGCCATACCGCTCTGCCCCTACAACAGCCATACCGCTGCCTCTACAACAGCCTTTACCCGCCCCCCCTACAAACAGCCATACCCGCCCGCACCCTACAAACAGCCATACCGCTCTGCCCCTACAAACAGCCATACCACTGCCCCCTAAAACAGCCATACCGCTCTGCCCCCTACAAACAGCCATACCGCTGCCCCCTACAAACAGCCCTATCTAGCTTCTACGATAGCCTTTATCCCTTGAAAAGACAGAAGCATTTTTATTCTTTTCTCTATTGTTTTCCGCCCACTTAAGACATGAAAAAAGGAACTTCCATTGATGCGCAAATTGATCGCGCAATAAGAGCATTTGAAATGAGAAAATCTTACAATTTTCTTATTCCAATTAAAAAGGATCAATGAACATTCAAAATATGACGATACATTCCATTTTTCATTAGAGTTCTTGCAAGCCAATAGCTTAGAATATATTCATAAAAGCGCTTCTAAGACAGAGAGACAGCCGCAATTCTTGAGATCAAGCATTTTAATATTAATGAAAGCACTAACATTCCCTTGCAAGTTTGAGGTGTTGTTTTGTTAACAATCTTGTTAGCATGAACTGATTCTATGATGATGCGATATCATCACAATTGCTCTTTATAAACAGCATAATGATACGCATCATTTTACTCACACTTCTTTATAAGCCTTGCGTTATAGGCTTGTGGGGAAAAGATAAAGGAGAATCCTGTTGAATATAGCAATTATTTTGGGGTCTGTGCGTCAACCTTCCTTAACAAGAACTTTAGCCAATTATTTAGCGGATTGCCTCATAAAGCGGGGTGCATCACTTCAGTGGGTTGATTTGCGTGAACAGCCCTTGCCGATGACAGATCCAGATTATCATCAGCATGTAGAGGCTAATCCAAGTGCTGCGGTCCGTGAGTTTGTAAAAACCATTGCAGCGGCTGATGGCGTTATTCTAGCAAGCCCCGTTTATCAAGGGTCTTATTCGGGTGTTTTAAAAAATGCTCTTGATAATTTGAGCTATAATGCCTTTTTAAATAAACCTGTTGGGCTTATCTCTCATGGGAGTACGGCCAAAAAATGCGCACAACCGTGTGAGCATTTAGTTCCGGTGGTACACACGCTTTATGGTTATACACTCCAATGTCAAATCGCCTCTTCCAACGAAGATTTTTCCTCAGATGATGAAGGTCGTACTTGGAAAGTTACAAGTGAAGAGGTACAAACACGTTGTGAAAGACTTGCTGATGAAATGTACACATTTTTAAAGCAAAGAGGTGGGATTTAAAGCAATAAGGGAGGGGGCATGAAAAAAAAGGATGCGCACTATCGTTATTTAGTGGTAGGGGGCACAGGGATGCTTGCCCCTTTGTATCAATCACTAGAGCCGCAAAAAGTGATTATTGCTGCACGCTTTCTTTCCCATAAAGTCCAGCTTGAGGCATTGCACAACAAACAGTTGTGTGTGTCGTTGGATTATGATTGTGCGGCATCAAAGGCGCAATTTTTAGAAGCTGTGAAGCAATGGCATGATCTAAAATATTGCATATTATGGATTCATTCGCCCGCCTATGCATTTTCTTGCGCATTAATTGAGCAGTTGGCTCTTTTGCCTAAACCGCCATGTATTCTTCATATTTTTGGTTCCAACATGCATGATCAAATGATCCTCGAGTGCGCGCGCAAAAACAAGGTTGATTTTATCCCCATTCAATTAGGACAAAAAACAACGCCCAAAGGTTTACGATGGCTGACCCATAAGGAGATAAGCCAACAGGTACTGGATGCCATAAAAAACCATATGAATAAACAAAACTTATGAGCAACACCTATGGCTTTGCAAAGAAGCAGTACCCCTTCAATCTCTATCCATACCCGAACACCCTCTTGAATAGCCCATACTCTCTTACATCATAGGCTTTGAGAACGAACAATCCCCCTCCCTTACGCCTCTAAACAGCATGCCTATATCAACAGCTTCAAAACCAAACGTTTTTCTAACCCTTCTCACACGGGCTTATCCCCCTCTCACAACCATCACAGCTCTTGACCAACCACACGCCCTTTTACAGTTTCACGTTTTTACAATTTTGCAAATTCACAGAAAACAAGCAAACTGCCGATAAACCGCCCCATTAAAGCCTATCACCAGCCTATCATCAGCCTATTACAAACCTATCATCAGCCTATTCATTGCCATTAGTCCTTTCCCCCAGAGATCAGCGTAAAATGAGAAAAACAATCGATGCCCTCCTCCCAAGCCGTGAAGAAATGGCATGATCTAAAACTTACGCCTCCCCCATGACACGAGCACTACATGCGCTTTTTCAGCGCTGCGTTTAATTGTTTGGTAACCTTGTAATAAGAGATCAAACGCTTGATAAAGAAATATACAGTGCCACACGCGCACTTTATTTTCCTTATCTTTTCAACACCATTCCACACACACTTCCCTTTTCCCCCAACGCCCTCCATTACCCCAATTCCCCAATCCCCCATTCCAATGACACATTGCACAATCCAACCTTTACACCTCCATTGGCACCCTCTTCTCCCCATATCCTCCCCACAACCATCACGGCTCTTGAGCAACCACACACCTTTTTACAGTTCCACGTTTTTACGATTTTGCAAATTCACAGAAAACAACAAACTTCCGATAAACCGCCCCATTAAAGCCTATACAAGCCTATCACCAGCCTATTACAAACCTATCATCAGCCTATTCATTGCCATCAACCCTTTTCCCCCAACGCCCTCCATTCCCCCAATCCCCCATTCCCACATTCCAATTTTGACGCATTGCACAATCCAACCATCCTCCATTGGCACCCTCTTTACCCCATATCCTCCCCACAACCATCACGGCTCTTGAGCAACCACACGCCTTTTTACAGTTTCACGTTTTTACGATTTTGCAAATTTACAGAAAACAAGCAAACTGCCGATAAACCGCCCCATTAAAGCCTATCATCAGCCTATTACAAGCCTATACAAGCCTATTCATTGCCATCAACCCTTTTCCCCCAACGCCCTCCATTACCCCAATTCCCCATTACCCCATTCCAATTTTGACGCATTGCACAATCCAACCATTACGCCTCCATTGGCACCTTTTCTCCCCATATCCTCCCCACAACCCTCACGGCTCTTGAGCAACCACACGCCTTTTTGCAGTTTCACGTTTTTACGATTTTGCAAATTCACAGAAAACAACAAAACTTCCGATAAACCGCCCCATTAAAGCCTATACAAGCCTATCACCAGCCTATTACAAACCTATCATCAGCCTATTCATTGCCAACAGCCCTTTTCCCCCAGAGATCAGCGTAAAATGAGAAAAACAATCGATGCCCTCTCCCCAAGCCGTGAAGCAATGGCATGATCTAAAACTTACGCCTCCCCCATGACACGAGCACTACATGCGCTTTTTCAGCGCTGCGTTTAATTGTTTGGTAACCTTGTAATACGAGATCAAACGCTTGATAAAAGAAATATACAGTGCCACAATGGGTATTGTTAAGAAAAAATCAAAAACACCCCCCAGCAGAATGATCAAAATCACCGTCCAAAATGCCGCTATTTCGTAATGCATTTTATCCCCTTCCCTTTATAAATTGATTGATTGGGTTGCTTCAGTCACTTCTTCCAACTGCTGAATCTTCTTTTTCAATCGATGGGTTAAAATTTCACGAAGGATCACAACAACAGGGATCGTTGCAAAAATACATACCGATAAAAAAAACCAGAAAAGCAAGAGAATGACAAAATATTCAAATCTGATCTCATCTATCTCTTTAAAGAAAATCACATAGACATAAGCTTTGAAAAACATAATGATGAAAGAAAGGCATGCGTGGAGGATATAATCTTTGCGTGAAAAAGCGAGCCATTTTTTTAACGAATAGAAACTTATCTGTGTTTCTAGTGTTAAGTTTTGCGGCACTCTCTCTTTTTCTTTTCCGCTTTTTTCAAAGAAACAAAAATGCTGCGGCTGTTCTTTCATCAAACCTCTTTGTTTTTTCACTCTGTAATAGAGCCTCAAACGCTTGATTAAAGAATAATAAGGCGCCACAATAATCATATTCACAAAAATGGCAAAAACTGTAACTGCATTTAGAAAAAAACATCCAATCGGCAGAAAAAAAATAAAAACCGCGATCTCACTCCTCATGCGTATAACCTCATTGATTAATCTCTTGCTGCTTTATTTTTTCTTTTAGTTTTTTCTTTATTTTTTCCAATTTACGCTCTTTAAAACGACAAATCCCCCACAAAATAGAAAGGGGTGTGAGAAGACAAAACCATATCAACACTGGTAAGAGAAAAATAAGAGAACCAATTCCTTCCCATCTTGTCCATTGCAACGGCTGTACCAGAGACTTTGCACCCGCAGGAACTTCTAAAGCCATCATGATAAGGCATGTACAAAACATGATAAAAAAGCGGTGCCCTATTATTTTACACCATCCCACCCCTTTACGCATTTCCACTGAAGACACCATAAATTTTCTAAATGAAAAGAAAGACTCTTCAAATGTTGCTTTTTTCTCCTGCATTGTTCCCCTCTGCTTTTACGCTTCGCGCTTTTTACGCATTATTTTTAGGTTTAAGCTCTTTTTAAATTATCTAAACTCTTTATTTTTCTCAATAAATTTTTTCATCAATCCTAATTTCTACATCCATATATTCTAACTCCCCATCCTTTATGTAAAGAATATGAGGACGATAGTTTTTTCCATCAACCTCACAAATCGCGTCCTTTTCATAAACAAAATATCCCTGTTGCCTTAATTCTTGTCTTTTTTCCTCGATCAAATTTTCATAAGAATCTCTTCTTCTATTGCACAAATTGGGATCTGTAGCTCTAAAACATTCATAGCTTTCCACCTCCATGGAAAAATTCTTTGCCGCCTGTTGAAGCAAATCGTAACTGGGTTGCTTTGTCTTTTCTACCGCTTGAGCAATCACCATTGCGCGTTCCAGATGCTCCTCTTCGATGCTTGTTTCAAAGCCCAGCTTCTCACCTTCCATAAAGCTTTTGTGATAAGAGTGTAAAGTTTCAACATCGCCCATCAAAGCCAGAGCAGCAAGATAACGCAAGGAATAAGAAGCCAACCGAGGGACCACAGTTTTGTTTTCCCAAGGCAGGATTCTATATTGAGAGTGAAGCATCTTGCCAAGATCAACCTCAGTCATTGCCTCATCTAAAGCTTTCTCGAGTACACGACGTAAACATCCAACGCTTACCTTTTCTTCAAAAATTTCCAACCCCTTCACATCAAAACTCAATTCAAGAGCAATCAAACCTCCAGAATTATAAGGGTCTATTGTTTGGCAAGCCGCCGCATGGATACCAGAAACCACCGCAATTGCACAATCAAATCGCGGATACCCCTTCTCAGCATTATAAAGAAACTGCACTTCACGATCTGGTAAATAATAGGTGGCCAAATGATCTCCTTTTCCTTCAATTTCCACCTTCCACCCCAAACTCTTTAAAAGCGCCGTTGCACTTTCCATCGTTAAGATTTCCTCATCAGAAAGAGAAAACTCTTTTTCCTCAGATAACGGCTTAATCATCGGCATTGCTCCACTAGACGGCTCAAAAACGACAGGTTGTTCAAGCACGCGGCTTAATTCTTTTGTCACTTGGCAATACAGCCTCACCCGCTTGAAAGTAGAGTAATACAATGCCCAAATAAACATCATGACCACAGCAGAAAGCAGCGTGAAAAGCGTCAAGCCCATACCCCACGAGAGTACAACAATAATATCCATCATTTTAATATCTATCATTTTCTCCGCCCCTTCATGCGCTGTTTTGTTGAGAAGCGGTTTTTCTCCGCTTCCAGATTGCTTGCTCCAACATATCGATCTTTTCTTTCAACAGAACCGTGAAAATGATACGAACCACAAAGGCAACAGGGATGAACAAAAAAATAAACCATGATATAAGCTCCATAATTAACGAGAGAGCTGCCACGACATCCCCTTCCCACTCCGCCAACTTCCACCCAAGCAACATGGGTACGAAGCGAAGAGCCATTCTTAAAGCTGCCACAATGAAAGCAATACAAAAGATGACTTTATAATTTTTGCGTGTCAGAAACGCTTCTTCAAGCGCAAAAGTCCGTGGTTCTTTATCCAATGGTGAATTTTTTCCATTGCCCCTCATTTTTTATCCCTCATTTGTTTCAATTTTCAAGCCATTTTCATGAACCGAAGCTTTCGTCCTCACAATGAATGAGAGTTCATCAATATCAAGCGCTTGTATCCCTCATCTTTTATAAAGACAATATCAAGGGTGCATTTTTTTCCATCACCTTCAAACATCGCACGAATAGAAGGTCTCTCCTACAACGCATGAGAATATATAAAGACCAGTATTCATTTTCTGCCCTCCCTTCACACGCTGTTTTGTTGGTAAGCCGTTTTTCTTCGCTGCCAGATTTCTTGATCCAACTTATCGATCTTTTTTTTCAACAAACGCGTAAAAATGATACCGACCACAAAGGCAACAGGAATGAGTACAAAAATTAAATCTAATATAACCTGCACGATGCAAAAGAGAGCTGCCACGACATCCCCTTCCCACCCCGCCAACTTCCACTCAAGCCACATGAGTAAGAAGAGAAGAGCCGTTCTTAAAGCTGCCACAATGAAAGCAATGAAAAAAATGACTTTATAATTTTTGCTTGTCAAAAACGCTTCTTCCAGCGAAAAAGACCGTAATTCTTCATCCAATGATGCATTTTTTCCATTGCCCCTCATTTTTTATAAAGACAATATCAGGGGTGCCTTTTTTTTCATCAACTTCAAACATCATGTTTTCATCACTCACAGTGTACCCCCTATTATCTTAAGGCTTCTCTTTTCTCGTCGATCAAATTTTCATAAAAATATCTTCTTCTATTGCACAAATTTGGGTCTCTGACTCTAAAATTCTAAGTGCTCTTTTTATTTTCAGGAAGATAAGCTGCTTTCCAAAGAAGAAGCAAACGAGTGCAAGAAAATCGTAACGAGGTTGCTTTGTCTTTATGACGATTTAAATCATCAACAAAACCGGCCCAAATTGATTTTTTCGATATTTTTTTCAAAACCCAAACTTTCATCTTCCATAAAGCTTTTATGAGAAAGCTGCCAAATGTTAACATCACCAAGCAATGTCAAAACCACAAGGGTGTGCAAGTAAAGAAGAAGCCACTTGAGAGATAGCACAATTTCCTTTTCCCAAGGAAGGGTGTTCTATTGAAAGCCAAGCACGCAGACAAGATCAACCTCAGTCCCAGATCAACCTCATTCATTGCCTCATCGAAAACTTCCTCAAGTACACAGCATAAATGCCTTACGCTTACCTCTTCCTCAAGAAATTTCAATCCCTTTGCCTTAAAATCCACCCCTTTGCCTCAATGCCTCGTTGTCAATCTGGCCCCCCAAAATGATAAAGCCCTAAAATGATAAGGATTAATCATTTGGCAAGCCGCCGCATGAATACCAGCGCCTCTCACAATTCCATAACCAAATTGCACAAAACCTTTTTCATCCAGAGAGAGAAACTGTCCTTCACGGTCTCGTAAATAAATAACGGTCTCGTAAATAAATAGATGTCCCTCTTTTCTTTCAATTTTCCCCCTCCACCCCAAGCTCTTTAAAAGCACTGTTACACTTTCTATGGAGCAAAACGTGTGCTTTTGGCTCACCTTCTCTATGCGTCTTGCCTCTCCACCTGCAAGAAAATGGGCTTTTTTTCCCCAAACACCAGAATATCTTTTGCTTTAAGTATAGATTTTTCGCTCTCAATATCGCTTGGTAAAACACATTTTTATGCTTGATAAAAGAAAATAAGTTACAAGATTTTCACTCTTTAAGAAAACACCAACAGCAAGTAAAGTCCAAGAGCAGCCCCTCTTCACTTTCCCCTTAAAAGCTCACAAAAATCCCACTCAAACAAAAGTACCACTCAAGCAAGAGCACCTCTCAAGCAAGAGCCTCAATTCTTTTCAAAACACGACACAAATATAAAAAGGCATAAAACGAGAAGTGTCCCCCATGCTCCTTAATGAACAAGTCAAAAGCAAGGCTCAACGAAAGCCTCTCTTCACTTTTTCCCCTCGCTCATTTTCCCCTCGCTCATTTTCCCCTCGCTCACTTTCCCTCGCTCACTTTCCCTCGCTCACTTTCCCTCGCTCACTTTCCCCTTGCTCACTTTCCTCTCGCTCACTTTCCCTCTCTCACTTTCCCCTCGCTCATTTTCCCCTCGCTCACTTTCCCTTCGCTCACTTTCCCCTCGCTCACATCGTATAATATGACGGGAGCTCCTTTCTGCTCAACCTCTTCTTCTAATTGCCGTATCATTTTGTTCAACTGACGGGTCACGATAAAACGCATAATAAAAACAATCGGTAAGAATAAAAAAACACAGGCAAGCATCCATGCCAGTGGCTCGAATACGACAAGAGAAACAAAGTCCTGCCCTCTCCATATTTTAACGACAACAGTTATAACTATTGGAGCAGTCGCCATGACCGTAGAAAGATAGAATATTTTTTTATAGTCTTGCCAAACAAGAGAAAGCTGTTTTTTATCAAACATTCTGCTGCTTTTTTATTTTTGGGAGATCTGTTTTAAGGCAATATCGCGTTCATTCAACACGCATTTCAGTTCCTTTTTCACGCGACAATAAAGCCTCGCACGCTTGATAAACAGGTAATAAATGACAACGATTGGCGCCCATATTAAAACACCTAAGAGCGTAAAACACAGGAAAGAAATGGCTATTAATGTTATAAGACTACTCGTCATTTTGTCCCCCTTCCACATTCTGCATACGCATTGCCTGATCGCGTTGTTGTATCGCTTCTTCCAATTGTGGAAGTATTTTGTTCAATTTTCTCGTTAATTTTATACACATGATCCCAATGATCGGAAAAAAGAGAAGAACCCCTAACCATATAAGGCTCAACAGCTGCATGATAAAGGCAACATTATCATTTTTCCACCATACAAAATTTGCGATAGAGAAAGCAGATTGCAAAACAGAAAAGAGAATAAGGATAAAAAAGATTATTTTACATTCTTTTGAATAAAAAGGCAGAGATTCTTTGAAGTTAAGAAAGCGCATTTTCGCATCAAGGGTCTTATGGGCGAGATTGTGTCTTTTCATTTCTCCCCGATCATTGCGCAATTGTTGTATGGCTTGCTTTTGTTGCGTCGTACTCTTTTTCAAGCCTTGAGCGAGTTTAAAAGATAACCTGATATATTTGATCAACAGGTAAGGAAGCCTAACCATAACCATAACCATTAAAATGGCAATGATAATGAACCCTAAAAAAGCCAAATGCTGCATCATAATGCTCCCTTTTTTTCCCTATCGCATTGATGTGAAATCATCATTTTTATTTTCTTCTCAAGCAAATGTTTCTAATTCCTTTACTGTTTCTTGCACGCCATACTGAAGGAGACTATGGAGAATTAAAATGACAGGTAAAGAAACAACAATACATGTCCAGACCCAAAACAGCAGTCGCATGACAAAATCAATAATGTGAAGCACTATCATAGGCACGTAATTGTGCAAAAAAACCGCAGATTTTGGAAGAAAAGCTGAAAAAACGACAACACCTGTGCTAAGTGCAACCATAACGAAGGCGATAGAAAAGATCATAAAATAATCTTTTTTTGAGAGAAGCAAAGATTCTTGAAAAGAAAAGGCACGCAACTGTGTTGCAAGAACTGTATTCTGTCCCCTACCCTCTGCCTGATTATGCCTCAAATTCTGCGCTGCACCCTTTTTTAATTTTCGCTGCGTCACCAATAACAAGATTGTCCGTTTTATCAACGAATAATAAAGTGCAACGATTGTCACCACGGTAGAAAGGAATACCATAAAAATTGCAGAACAAATAAAAATTGTCGTCCCTACGGCAGTCAACATTCCAATGATTAAAGAAGCGGTCACTTTCCCCCCCTATTGTCTTCTGTTAAGAGATTGGTTGTCTAGCTGTTGCTGCTCTGGCAAGGTTTCCCATTGTAGCATCATTTCCTTCACATCCCGTTTAAATACGGCGTTAAAGACAAAAAAGAGCGGAAACAACCCAAAAAGAACGCCAAAAATTATTTGCGGCAAGAGACATAAAAAAGCCCAAACACTATTCCACCCCGCATCAAGAACATGCTGAATTATAGGATTTTGGAAAGGGTGTTTAAGACTTTCCTGAAGTCTTTCCTGAAGACTTTCTTGTTTCATTTGTCCCAGTGCTTGGAGCTGTTCTTTGGATATAACGTGAAAAAATTCCAAAGGATCCATATAGGCAGACGCGGAAAAAAGCACCAACAAGAGGATAGCCAAACAACAAATGATGATATAATCGCTTGTTGAAAGCATCATCCATTTTTTGAAAGTTGCCGATTGATCCAACACTGACTGTGATACAAAAGCCTTATCTCCCTTATGGGCAAATTGGTGTTGTGATTTATCTTCGATCATACGGATACTCCCCCACTTCTAAAATTCCCACTCTTCAATATTTGATAGCACGCCACCAGCGCGGTAAATTCGCTTAGCACCCTTCTCAGAGTAATGCAAGCACTATAAATCCCCTCTACGTATTTTATTCATTTGCCCTATACGCGCTTATACATGCGCGCTTACAAGCCCCAAAACACCCCTTTTCCCAAGGAAGGGTGTTCTATTGAAAGCCAAGCACGCAGACAAGATCAACCTCAGTCCCAAATCAACCTCATTCATTGCCCTTATCTCAAGCTTCCTCAAGTGCACGACGTAAACGCCTTACGCTTACCTCTTCCTCAAAAAATTTCAATCCCTTTGCCTTAAAATCCACCCCTTTGCCTCAATGCCTCGTTGTCAATCTGGCCCCCCCAAAATGATAAAGCCCTAAAATGATAAGGATTAATCATTTGGCAAGCCGCCGCATGGATACCAGCGTCTCTCACAATTCCATAACCAAATTGCACAAAACCTTTTTCATCCAGAGAGAGAAACTGTCCTTCACGGTCTCGTAAATAAATAGATGTCCCTCTTTTCTTTCAATTTCCCCCTCTACCCCAGGCTCTTTAAAAGCACTGTTACACTTTCTATGGAGCAAAACGTGTGCTTTTGGCTCATCTTCTCTATGCGTCTTACCTCTCCACCTGCAAGAAAATGGGCTCTTCTTCCCCAAACACCAGAATATCTTTTGCTTTAAGTATAGATTTTTCGCTCTCAATATCGCTTGGTAAAACACATTTTTATGCTTGATAAAAAGAAAATAAGTTACAAGATTTTCTCTCTTTAAGAGAACAGAAACAGCAAGTAAAGTCCAAGAGCGGCCTCTCTTCACTTTCCCCTCAGCACTCAAGCAAGAATCCTACTCAAGTAAGAGCCTCAATTCTTTAAAAAAACACGACACAAATATAAAAAAAGCATAAAACGAGAAGTGTCCCCCATGCTCCTTAATGAACAAGTCAAAAGCAAGGCTCAACGAAAGCCTCTCTTCACTTTTTCCCCTCGCTCATTTTCCCCTCACTCACATCGTATAATATGACGGGTGCTTTTTTCTGCTCAACCTCTTCTTCTAATTGCCGTATCATTTTGTTCAACTGACGGGTCACGATAAAACGCATAATAAAAACAATCGGTAAGAATAAAAAAGTACAGGCAAGCAGCCATGCCAGTGGCTCGAATACGACAAGAGAAACAAAGTCCTGCCCTCTCCATATCTTAACGACAACAGTTATAACCGTTGGAGCTGTCAATATGACCGTAGAAAGATAGCATATTTTTTTATAGTCTTGCCAAACAAGAGAAAGCTGCTTTTTATTTTTGAGAGATCTGTTTTAAGGCGATATCGCGTTCATTCAGCACGCATTTCAGTTCCTTTTTCACGCGACAATAAAGCCGCGCACGCTTGATAAACAGGTAATAAATGACAACGATTGGCACCCACAATAAAACATTTAAGACCATAAAGAACAGGAAAGAAAAGGCCATTAATGTTATAAGACTACTGGTCATTTTATCCTCCACGCCCATTCTTCATACGAATTGCCTGATCGCGTTGTTGTATTGCTTCTTTCAATTGTTGAAGTTTTTTGTTCAATTTTCTCGTTAATTTTATACACATGATCCCAATGATCGGAAAAAAGAGAAGAAGCCCAAACCATAGAATGCTCAACAGCTGCATGATAACGCCGACCATATCGCTCTTCCACCATACCAAATTTGCGACAAAGAAAGCAGATTGCAAAACAGTAAAGAGGATAAAGATAAAAAAGATTATTTTACATTCTTTTGAAGAAAGAGGCAGAAATTCTTTGAAGTTAAGAAAGCGCATTGTCGCATCAAGGGTCTTATGGGCGAGATTGTGTCTTTTCATTTCTCCCAGATCATTGCACAATTGTTGTATGGCTTGCTTTTTTTGCGTTGTACTCTTTTTCAAGTCTTGAGAGAGTTTAAAAGATAACCTGATATGTTTGATCAACCGGTAAGGAAGCCGGATCATAACCATAAACATTACAATGGCAATGATGGTGAACCCTAAAAAAGCCAAAAATTTTATAACAATAGTCACGTGTTTCCCCTATCGCATTGATGTGAAATCATCATTTTTATTCTCTTCTCAAGCAACCATTTCTAATTTCTTTATTGTTTTTTTCACGCCATAATGAAGGAGACTATGGAAGATTAAAATGACAGGTAAAGCGACAACAATACACGCACAAAACCAAAACAGCAGCTGCATGCCAAAAACGCCAACCTTAAACAATAGAGGCATATAATTGTGTAAAAAAATCACAGATTTTGGAAAAAAAGCAAAAAAAGCGAGCAAAACTGCGAAAACCACAATCACAATGAAAGCTAGAAAAAAGATGATACAATAATCTTTTCTTGAAAGTTCCAAAGATTCTTTAAAAGAAAGGGAGCTGAGCTCTGTTGCAAAAACTGTATTTTGTCCTATGCTGACTTTCTGATTATGCCCCAAATTCTGTAATGCACCCTTTTTTAATTTCCGCCGCATCCCACACAACAATATTGTCCGTTTTATCAAAGAATAATAAAGTACCAAGATTGTCATCAGAGTAGAAAAAAGTATCATGATCTCCCCGAGAAACATGACAGTACTCCACCATACTGTAGTCAAAATTACAAAAGTACTTATAAAAGAAGCAGCCACTTGTTTCCCTATTGTGTTTTGTTGAGAGATTGGTTGTCTAGCTGTTGCTGCTCTGGCAATGTATCCCACAGCTTCATCATTTCCTTCACCTCCCGTTTAGAGATAGCGTTAAAGACAAAAAAGAGTGGAAAGAACACCACAAGAACACCAAAAATCATTTGCGGCAAGAGACATAAAAAAGCCCAAACACTATTCCATCCCGCGTCACGCAAAAACACGATTGCAGGATTATTTTCAAAAGGCTGTTTCAAGATCTCCTTAATCATTTTTCGAAGATCTCCTTGTTCCATTTGTCCCAGTGCTTGAAACTGTTCTTTGGATATAACGTGAAAAAACTCCAAAGGATTCATATAGACAGTCGCGGCAAAAAGCACCAACAAGAGGATAGCCAAACACAAAATGATGACGTAATCTTTTCTTGAGAGAGCCGTCCATTTTTTGAAAACCGCACACTGATTTAACACGGGCTGTGACGCAAAAGCCGTATTTCCCTTATGGGCAGATTGGTGTTGTGATTTATCTTCGATCATACGGATATTTTCTCACTTCTAACATGCCCACTCACTCTTTGAGAACATGCAACCAGCAAAACCGGTTTATCTAGCACTCTTTTCACCATGAAACACGCGCTATAAGCCCCTTTAAGTCTATTTTTAAAATTTCTCATACGTGACAACATACAATCCCTAAACCTTACAAGCACAAATGCCATTGTATCCTCTTATCTATTACCCACACTTCAAAAGACAATGTTTCACAAAACTCAACAAGCAAAAATATTCAATCTAAGAAATATCTGATGTGTAAAGTTTACAAACAATACGCTGATTTATAACAATTTATTGTTTTTCATATTAAATGAGAACCCTAAATACCGTAGGATTGTCTTATTCCAAACCTATTCCATATTAAATCAACCCAAACCATGTCTCTTGTGCGTTACAAGCAGAAAGAGCCATATAGAGTAAAACATTAAGAAAGGATGATAAATGCCTCTAAGGAAGCGCCTCAAATGCCAAGAGCTGTCCGCAACAATGAGAGCTGGCAAAATGTGTGATGCTATAGACTTTCTTCTTCACAAGCGTAAAAATGGAAGTGTGCAATAGATTTTATATTATTCAAACTTTATATGGATTTCATTGGGGACTTTATCGTTATACCCTTCATGAGCACCCTTGCAAAATGGGCAAAAGAGAGCCCTAAGACATGGCTCTTTAAAAAGCAACACAACACAAAACAAAGTCAAACAAGCAATCGATTATCCAGTATAAAAAACGTGCGACAAACAACCTTAATCCTCATTTGAAAGCTTCTTAATCAAAAAGGCTTCATTTTAAAAATTCTTCATTAAAGATGAAATATCTCACAGCCCCTACATTTGTATAGCCCCTACATTCATCAAGGCATCTCTTATAAAAGCATCTTTTTATAAAGGCATTTTCTTCTTATAAAAACAGCCTCTTTCGATAATGCATTCCGTCCTTTAAACGACATCCCCTCGTCTTATGATGAGATCCATTAAAACGGAAAATTATACTCTATAAAGGATACTTACAAAGGATACACCAAACAAAATAGCGAGATCATTCACAGTTTATTTTAAGCCGATAAACGATATTTTATTTGAAAATATAGGGCATCTTATGTTATTATAATAGAATGCGGAGGTTTGCTTTTTGCCGCTCTCTGCCACTCAACAGAAGACAATATATCTCCTATAAAGGATAAAAGTATGCTTAACAGCGTGATGTATATCAAATATCTTGGGAAAGCGCCCAACAACAAAAAAATAAGAGAACCCAAATAAAAAGCTTCCAACTTAAGAAAACAATGACCTTTCAAAAGTGGAATTGAAAAATTTCCACAAAGCGCTCGTGAAAAAAGAGACAAATAATCCCATTAGAAAAAACTTCCTATTAGAAAGACGATGACATGCCCTTGAAATCCATTGTTATTTTTTCATTCACATTTGACAAAAATTTTCCTTCAATCTCTCAAGAACAGTTAAGAAATATTTAGAAAGCAAATAATCCGCTAGCAATAAAAAAATAAGCATGACAGGGGCGGAAGATAAGACTGATAGGGATAAGATAAAAAAGGTAAGAAACCACCTTAAAGATGATTTTTTCGCCCCAAACCGTTGCTTTTCTTTGCATTTAAAACGCCTTTAGTATCGTTTGTTTTTTGATCTGCAACGGCTGATATTTCCCGGTATTTGCTCACTCCCCCCCCAGTATTTTCCCCCTTTTAAGTATTTTCCCCCTCTTAAGTATTTTCCTCCTTTTAAGTATTTTCCTCCTCTTAAGTATTTGCTCCCCCCAACATTTGCGCCAAGTGCTTTTTACATCACTGTCCCCCATCAACAGACAGTTTCTTTTTCATTCAAATGGTTAAGTTCATGAAAATACGTAAAAAACGCGGTAGATCGAAAATAACAGGAAAGCGAGAGCCCAATAGCTGTATTTCACGTGCCCAAAATTCCAGCGAATCTGCGCTTCAATCTGCGATTGAAATGCGTGCAAAACACTTTGGTTTAAGCTTCGAAGAAGCGAAAAATCCGCTTGTCGGAACCTATATTGGGCGTCTTTGTTTGCTTGGCTATAAAGAGGCTTCATCAGGCATCAGTAAAGAGCAATATGACACGGCGCAACAATACTTGCAAATTAGAAACGACTATTTATGTGCAAAAGGTTTACCAAACGGTTATTATGATGGTTTTACGCACAGCGCATCAGATGAGAAAGCAAAAAAGCAATGGGTCCAAAGAGCAACGGAACACTATGAAGCTATGCAAGAAGCGATTAAAGAAGCACAATATCTACATCGTCAACACAACTTTCATGCGGCATTACACTATCTTGTTATAGAAGATCAACCGCTGCCTAATCTTGTTGGTTCGTTGCGTATTATTCTTGATGCCCTTTATAAACATTTTGACAGTTCTACCCAAAAGAGCCTTGGCTAAAACACCCATCATTTCCTCCCCCTCACAGGATAAAGATTCTCCCCCTTCTTTTATAACATGCCTCTTTATAACCAGCGCCTTTATAAAGTCCCCCTTTGGCAAATGACACTTGAGAACCTCTGAGCATGCCCTTTCATAGAATTTCATGGGATTGACAAGCTTAAAGCGCACAACAAACAAGCTTAAAAATATCCACCACGCCCTTTAAAAAAATACTTCAACTGTCAAAGAGACTTAACCTTATACCTACCAGTGCCTCACTTAATCCATGCCTCAAAGGACAATATTTCACGGCATGGACAGGATAAATATTGCCCCCTCTTTAAAAAACAGCAACATTCTTCTCTCTACCCCCATTGTAACAAACCACCCTCATCATACACTTCACCCAATATCGCAACATCCTTAGCTCTTCAGACAATTCATTATCGTCATTTTACGTCTTTTCTTGTACAATTCTATATGGCTCTTCTGATCTTATGACGGACAAAAACTATGGCTTTTATTTCAGCATAATCTGGTTTTCTCATTCAAGATAAATAATGATAAAATATCCACTATAAATCAATAGCTTATCATTAAAACAACCCGTTGATTTTTGACACAATTAAAAGCATCATCCCTTAAACGAAAGAAAAAGCCCCTACTAACAATCTTCTCCCTCATCAACAACTGCACCGATAACCCTCCACACCCATCACACCACCACTAATACGACAGCCAGCACAACCCCAATCACCCCCACAAATCGCCAACACCTAAAGCTTTGCCCCGCAACACCTTCCAACCACCGCCTTCCCAATTTCATCAATAAAATACCACGGATTTCAAAACCACAATTCTCCCTTCACCTTTCCCCTCCTTTCTCAAAGGAGAAAATGTTTTTTGCCACATCAAAAACTTTTCCATTAAAACAAGATATTTTGCTGCATAGCTAATGAATGAGCTTTTTTCTGTAGATTTTTCCCGCGATAAAGGAGGAAAAATAATCGTTTTGCGGTTGACAGAATATGAAAAATCGTATTTAATGATGGATGCGGCAAGGGGTTTTCTGCGTCCAGATTTCATCGTAAAATTTTCGCATTATCATAGACTATTATAAGTTATTATAAACTGTTATAAAACAGTGTGTTTCGCGACAATGTTTAAAACTTTACGGTTTGAAGGTATCTTTCGTCCTTTTCTGACTGTTTTCTTTTGCATTACACAATTTGCATCACCAACAACTCTATAATTTTGAGATTTTCAAAACAAGTGGTATTCAATAAGGGCTCTCAATAGAACGCCCTAATAATCCCCCCATAAAATACCAATATCATACATCACAGCAATGATGAGCAATACACGCATAAAAATATGAAAACAGCATTATTATGCTCTCATCGCCTCACCTTTCAAGATGCAAAGGCTTGTTTTTCAAAACATTGTTTAGCCAGAATTGAAGAAGATAATATCACTTATCGATCATCAACATAGAGGCTAAGATTATGAAGCCACAAGATTCTCCCCCACCACATTCCTCACAAACCCCAGAAGGTGCAAGTGCACCTGAAGGGACGCATGCAAATGCATCATTAGACACTCTTACTGCACATTTAGAACGGCTTAACATTGAAAAAATAAAAAACACCCCTTTTAATCGTGCGGAATTAAAAGATATTATTGCCGGTTTAGAAAAGCATAATGCCGATGGCAGTTGGATCAAAAATTATTATGATATTCTAGATCTGTACATGATGCCAGCCTTGGTCGATCAAGCAAATCGTAAATATCCAGAGATGAATCTCAAACTTACAAGCCCCCCTGACGGCTTTGCCCTTGCTCTCAAAGAAACGCTCGAAAAGGGCATAAAATCTTCTAGGCTGATCGTTAACGCACAAGATAGGGGAATTCATTTTGCGGTTGTCGATCATCAAACCATTGATAATAAAACATCTTTGATCTTTTTTGAACCGACCTTACTGCGTGACACGCTTCCCGCATTACTTGCATTAAGAACGCGACAATCCATTGAACATCACCAATTTCCGAATATTCATTTTGCCATGGTAGAAATGGATATTCAACGAAGCTCCTCTGAATGTGGGATGTTCAGCTTAAGCCTTGCCAAAAAGCTTTATCTCGAAGCTCAAAAATTAGAAAGACTACACAAAGATAATATTAAGGGTGTGTTATGTGAACCAGACACGCCTTTACCTGCTGAAAAATTAGATCCATATCTTCCAGCTCGTTTATACAAACACGTGCAAGGAAGAAGACGTCTTGGGGAATATCTAAAAGCCAACCCAGAAGCAGCACAGGAGAAAGTAAACAAAAAAGGCGAAACCCTAACCGAAAGATTTGAGAGAAGCTTGGTAGCAACAGAGACAAAAACTGTTTCTGTTTCACAACACAGAAAAAGAGCCACAGAATACAAATCTCTAATGATGTAATAAGCGTTTTAGCCATAGCCATATTCCACATCCACAAAGAATAAAGCTCTGCGGCTTTACGGTAAGGCATAAATTGCTGTTAGCAAATCTTCTTTTGAGGTAAAGATGCAAACAGTAAGCAACGTGATCTCTTAAAAGATAAAAAGATACCTTACCTTTGACTCTTAAAAGCGGGGGATTTTGTCTTTCGTAACAAAATTTTTTAAAATAAAGATGATTTCATCTCTTTGTTTTTTTTAGATAAAAATCTTTCCTGCAAACATTGTTTAGCCAGAATTGAAGAAGATAATATCACCTATCGATTATCAATATGGAGGCTAATAGTATGAAGCCACAAGATTCTTCCCTCCCTCATTCCTCACAAACACCAGAAGGAGCAAGTGCAAATGCATCGTTAGACACTCTTACTGCACATTTAGAACAACCCAGTAGCGAAAAAGGCAAAAATATCCCATTCAATCGTGAAGAATTAAAAGATATTGTTGCCCGTTTAGAGGATGATATCTCAACTGGTCGTTGGTTCACAGCTGATTATGCAAGTACAGACCTTAAACTAATGCCAGCCTTGGTCGATCAGGCAAATCGTAAATATCCCGACATGCGTCTTCAATTGGCAGCGTCATCTCACGACTTTGCCCTTGCACTCAAAGAAGCCATCGAAAACGGCGTTCAATCTTCTAGATTTATTATTCACACAAAGGACAGGGGAATCCATTTTTCAGTGATTGATCATCAAACCATCGATGACAAAACCTCCGTGATATTTTTTGAACCTACAACACTCAACAATATGAAACCAGCAGTGCTGGCATTAAGAACACAATTGGCTCTTAAAGCGCATGAGTTGCCCAATTGTTCTTTTGCCATGGTAGAAATGGATATTCAGCGAAGCTCTTCTGAATGTGGAATGTTCAGCTTAGCCCTTGCTAAAAAGCTTCATACCGAATCTCAAAAATTAGAAAGACTGCATAAGGATAATGTTAAGGGTGTATTATGTGAACCAGATACACCTCTATCTCCTGAAAAGTTAGATACATATCTTCCAACCTCTTTTTACAAACACGTGCAAGGCAGAAGACGTCTTGGGGAATATCTAAAAGCCAATCCAGAAGCAGCACAGGAGAAAGTAAACAAAAAAGGCGAAACCCTAACCGAAAGATTTGAGAGAAGCTTAGTGGAAACAGAGACAAAAACTGTTTCTGTTTCACAACACAGAAAAAGAGCCACAGAATACAAATCTCTAATGATGTAATAAGCGTTTTGGCCATAGCCATATTCCACATCCACAAAGAATGAAGCTCTGCGGCTTTACGGTAAGGCATAAATTGCTGTTAGCAAATCTTCTTTTGAGGTAAAGAGGTAAAGATGCAAACAGTAAGCAACGTGACCTCTTAAAAGATAAAAAGATACCTTACCTTTGACTCTGAAAAGCGGGGGATTTTGTCTTTCGTAACAAAAATTTTTTAAAATAAAGATGATTTCATCTCTTTGTTTTTTTTAGATAAAAATCTTTCCTGCAAACATTGTTTAGCCAAAATTGAAGAAATAATATCATTTATCGATCATCAATATAGAGGCTAAGATTATGAAGCCACAAAATTCTTCCCTCCCTCATTCCTCACAAACACCAGAAGGAGCAAGTGCAAATGAATCTTTAGAAGACCTTATTGCACGTTTGATGCAAAGTTCCATCCAAACAGAAGAAGAACATGTTGCACCGAGTTCTGACGAATTAAAAGATATTATTACAGGCTTAGAAGATGATCTCGTCACCGGCCGTTGGATTTACGCGGATTATGAAAACACAGATATTAGATTGATGCCATCTCTCGTAGAAAAAGCAAACAGCAAATATCCAGAAATGAATCTCAAATTGGCTCTTACAGCAGAAGAGTTTTCGCACGCCCTAAAAGAAGTCGTTGAGAGCGGCGCAAATTCTGCCCGATTTATAGTCAATTCGGGAAGCACAATCCACTTTGCAGTCCTTGATTATCAAAAAGTTGATGAGAAAATCTCTTTGATTATGCTTGAACCTACAACATTTCAGAATATCGCGGCTTGCAAACTAGAGAGAAAAATAAATCAAACCCTTCAATGTCTTCAACTGCCTCCTTATTCTTTTACCACGGCAGAAATGGATATTCAGCGAAGCTCTTCTGAATGCGGGATGTTCAGCTTAAGCCTTGCCAAAAAGCTTCATCTTGAATCTGATAAATTAGCAAGATTGCATAAGGATAATGTTAAGGGTGTATTATGTGAACCCAATTCATCTTTATCTGCTGAAAAGTTAGATTCCTATCTTCCAACCACTTTTTATAAACACGCACAAGGAAGAAGACGTCTAGAACACTATTTAAAAGCCAATCCGGATGCTGAACATGAAACAGTCAACAAAAAAGGTGAAACTCTGAGAGAGAGATTTGAAAAAAAACTTAAGAACAACAGAAGGAAAAACTGTTTCTGTTTCCTCGCACCAAAAAAGGATTACTGAATACAAATCTTTAACGATGTAATTGAGGCTTTTTCCATATTCCTATTCATCAAAGAACGAAGAGAGGCTGCTTTACGGCTAAGATTTCTCTAAGAAAACCAGCTTTTGCGTTCATAAAACAAAAATAGCCAACAACTTTCCTCTTAAAGAAAAAGCACCATTGTCCTATAAAAACCAGCCCCTCTTAAAATTGTATCAAAATTCCACAGCTCTTGTTAGCCCAAAGCTCTGTGTAACAATGAGACTCTTTGGATAAGCAAAACGTTTGATACATAAAATATTTAATGCTTTCGTCTTCAGTAAAAGCATATGTCTTTTTTTTCTGAGAGTATCCACTTCGTATCTCAAACACCCCCACATCAATACCATACGACCAAACAACCGCAATAGACCACACTTATCGTGCATCAACCCAACAACTGCCCGCACACCAAGAAGGCTCCATAAAAAAACACCAGGACAAGCTCTTAAAATCTACAACCTCTCTTAACGGAAAACACCAGCCCAACTATTACTCCTCTTGCCCAGCCATTATTCCACTTACCCAACTATTATCCCTTTTGGCCAACCATTCCCCCATTCCCTAAGATGTCACAACCAACCTTTTGATTTCATAAAAGTTTCACATCTCTTCTGTTTTTGAAGCGTGAAAAAATTCATTTTTAATCTGTCAACCAGCCTCACGTTACCGTGAGGCTTTATTTTATGGAGAAGCAAATGAGAAAAATATCTAAAGCAGGGCTTGCGCTCATTAAACAATGGGAAGGATTGCGTTTACAAGCCTATAAAGATGCCATCGGGGTGTGGACAATTGGCTATGGTCATACCAGCGCGGCTGGCAAACCGTTCGTTCACAAGGGCATGATCATTACTGAAAAACAAGCAGAAGAAGTTCTTTCTCAAGATTTAAGACAATTTGAAAATACCGTTGAAAAACATGTGACGGTTTCTTTAACGGATGAACAATTCGCCGCGCTCGTATCGTTTTGCTATAATATAGGAACATCGGCTTTTTGTAATTCGACCCTGCTCAAAAAACTCAATAATGGCGAATATGAAGCCGTCCCTGCTGAGTTACAAAAGTGGACTAAAGCAGGAGGGAAACGTCTTCACGGTTTAGTGCACCGTCGTGCAGCAGAATCGGGATTATGGGCAAAAGGGGCTTATGTTTCTCCCAACTACCAAACTGTAGAAACGCAAGCTCCAATGGGATTTTTCAAAGCAGAAGCGCTTACACCGATTATTGGTTCTTTTTCTGGACTTGGGGGCTTATTGGCAGGCAATGGTCCCATCCAATGGGCATTAGCAACCATTATGGTTTTAGCCGCCTGCGTTGGCATTTTCTTTGTGGCAAAACGGTTTCGGGAGCAGCGCTTATGATGTGGTGGTTGAAAAAAAATCTGATGATAACAGGAGCGGCTCTGACCGCTTTTTTTATCGCTTTAGCAAAAGCTTTCACTCTTGGAAAGAAGGTTGAACAACAAAAGCAAATAGAAAAAACGCTAAAGTCATCAACAACACGGCTAGAGGTGGAAAATGAAATTAATCAAAAAAGTGATGCTGATATACGCGCTGCTCTTACTCACTGGTTGCGCGATAAAAACAATCAATGAGCCTTTTTCTTGCGTTGGTTGGATGCCCATTTATTTAGACAACAAAGATCTCAATATCATCAGTTCAAATCTCGCAAGAGATATTTTAAAGCATAACAAACAAGGGGAACACATGTGTGGGTGGAAACATGGCTAGAAAAAAAACGGAAAAACAAACAGAGCTTACAGAAAAGGAAAAAGAAGTCCTACAAGAAATCATCACAACGTATAAAAGTGTAAAAATGATGTCACGCTATACGAAATGGATTATATTCATCATTTTCTTATTAGCACTTGATTTTTCACGGATCGTAGATGTGCTGGGAAGTATTTTTACACAAAAATCGAATATTCAGCTCTAAAATAAATAAAAAACGTGAGACGTGTTAAATCTTTTAAATATAAAAAGCCATTCGTTATTTTTTGAAAACATGGAGATTTTATTGATGATTTTTCATGTCTCACGAGAAATTTTTATACACTCTTCACAAACACTTTCATGAAATGAATTTAGGGGTATGAAGAGAGATTTTTAACCAACGCGTAAGTCAGCAACTTTGGTAACATAAGAAAAGGATCATACCAACATACATTTTTTTAATAAACTATTGATATCCAAATGATTTTATACTCTTCATAAATAGCATTGCCAAGAATTTGTATTAAAAGACATTTCTTTTAAAGAAGTGCATAAACAAGCAATGTAATGGTAGCCTTACATAAAGCCTCTCATCTTTACGTTGAATAAAAAAGCAAGCAGGCTCCTCTCACCTTCCCAATGTCCTGCCTCTCAATGCCCTGCCTCCCAATTTCTACCCTCTCAATTCCCTGCCTCCCAATTTCCACCCTCCCAATTCCCTGCCTCCCAATTCCCTGCCTCCCAATTTCCACCCTCCCAATTCCCTGCCTCCCAATTCCCTGCCTCCCAATTTCCACCCTCTCAATGCCCTGCCTCCCAATTTCCACCCTCTCAATTTCCACCCTCCCAATTTCCACCCTCCCAATTCCCTTATGTTCTATGCATAAAGGTCAAGTTGAAGAGAATATATGGAAAATCCTTGGCTCGAAAATATGAAAAGAAGGCATGAGGCTACAACAGAATTTCGCGTGCCTTTATCATCAGAAGCATTAAAAATTCTAACACAAGCACGCCTACTGTCTTGTCATGATTTTTTTCGGCTACCTGTCATGGTCCCCTTAGTTCAAAAATGGCTCCCCACTCAAGAATTTTCTGTCACAATATAGGCAACAAACAGAACTTGAGTATAACAATATGGGTTTGGCTCCAGTTTAGGTGATGAGCTTACCGAAAAAAAGATGAGAGCAAGGCGAAAAATTAGCTTTTATCTTTAAGCTTCTCAAATGGAGCAGTCTCCCCATTTCAGAGATCAACGAAACAGAGAGATGCTTATTCTCCTATGCAAAAGCTTGAAATACCAGCATCTTATTCATAAAAAACAAACCAGCCCCATCATGCTCTTTTCAACTCTGTCTTTCCAACGCTCAATAGGTACTAACTCTTAACTACTGACTTTTAATGATTGCGTTGGTTCATAAAAACCGTAGTGACCTCTCACCTTATGAAGCACAAACACAGGATTTTTTAACGGTGCATGCATAAACCTGAAATGAAAAAACAGAACTGTATTATGAATAAATGATTATAAATCAAATAGTTATATTTTTATTAGCACAATATTTTCAAAGGAAACCACGATCCCCGCACAATAGAAACATTTCATAAAAACAAGAGAAAAAGCTATGGATTAAGAGTGAAATTCATTCACAATAACGGTAGATCAACCAGAGGAGAATAGAACAATCCTATAAGATAAAGAAACTATCATAAAAGGAAAAACTGTATGAAACGTGAAAAAGCATAAAAAAAACGGGCACAGAAGACCCGTTTCTTTATTATTTCTATGGAAAAAAGCTTAGAAATCCATTCCGCCCATTCCACCCATTCCGCCAGCAGGCATCGGAGGCATTGGTGTATCTTTCTTTGGAACTTCAGCAACCATTGCTTCTGTTGTGATCAGAAGGCTCGCAATTGAAGCCGCATTCTGAAGAGCAGAGCGCACAACTTTCACAGGATCAACAATTCCCAAAGCAATCAAATCACCGAATTCACCAGTTGCGGTATTGTAACCATAAGTGTCAGCATTATTTTCCAGCACTTTGCCCACAATAATAGCGGCTTCTTCACCAGCATTGCTTGCAATCTGGCGCGCTGGTGCTTGTAGAGCACGACGAACGATACTAATACCAGCTTCTTGGTCAGGATTACTTCCCTTAACGGTCAACGCATTTGCTGCACGCAACAATGCGGTACCACCTCCAGCAACAATACCTTCTTCAACAGCAGCACGTGTTGCATTCAAAGCATCATCAACACGGTCTTTCTTTTCTTTCACTTCAACTTCTGTTGCACCACCCACACGGATAACAGCAACACCACCAGCGAGTTTAGCAAGTCTTTCTTGCAATTTTTCACGGTCATAGTCAGAAGTTGTTTCTTCAATCTGAGCCTTGATTTGATTGACGCGAGCAGTAATTTCAGCCTTTTGTCCAGCACCATCAATAATGGTGGTGTTTTCTTTAGAAATATTCACTTTCTTTGCACGTCCAAGCATATCCAAAGTGACATTTTCAAGTTTAATGCCCACATCTTCAGAAATAACCTGTCCGGATGTCAAGATAGCGATATCCTCTAACATTGCTTTACGACGGTCACCAAATCCAGGAGCTTTTACAGCAGCAATTTTCAAACCACCACGCAATTTGTTGACAACGAGCGTTGCCAAAGCTTCACCTTCCACATCTTCAGCGATAATGAGAAGTGGTTTTCCAGACTGAACAACAGCTTCAAGCACAGGAAGAAGAGATTGCAAATTAGACAATTTCTTTTCGTGAATGAGAATGTAAGGATCATCAAGATCAGCGACCATTTTCTCAGCATTTGTGACAAAAT
Organism: Bartonella sp. AP280QHHD; assembly: GCF_042196125.1. Classification (NCBI taxonomy): domain Bacteria; kingdom Pseudomonadati; phylum Pseudomonadota; class Alphaproteobacteria; order Hyphomicrobiales; family Bartonellaceae; genus Bartonella; species Bartonella sp. AP280QHHD. Next base: position 118,359 of record NZ_JBHIPQ010000015.1, read on the forward strand.
AAGGGGAAAGATACCCACGGTCAAATTGCATTCCTTCAACGACTTCTAATTCCGTTTCAGCAGTTTTAGCTTCTTCCACGGTAATGACGCCTTCATTGCCCACTTTTTCCATAGCATCAGCGATCATTTTACCGATTTCAGCAGCGCCATTAGCGGAAATTGTTCCCACCTGTGCAATTTCTGCTGAAGTTTGGATTTTTTTTGCTTTTTTGAAGAGGTTTGCCACCACTTCTTCAACAGCAGCATCAATCCCACGTTTAAGATCCATTGGGTTCATGCCCGCAGCAACAGCTTTAACACCTTCTTGCACAATAGCTTGTCCTAAAACAGTTGCTGTTGTTGTTCCATCACCAGCGATATCATTGGTTTTAGAAGCAACTTCGCGCAACATTTGTGCACCCATATTTTCGAACTTATCTTCCAGTTCGATTTCCTTTGCAACGGATACACCATCTTTTGTGATACGAGGCGCACCGAATGATTTATCAATCACCACATTGCGACCTTTAGGGCCGAGTGTCACCTTAACAGCATTAGCAAGGATGTCGACACCGCGCAACAAACGCTCACGCGCTTCACGGCCAAATTTGACTTCTTTAGCAGCCATTTAATTTCTCCTTGGAGTTTTCTCAAAATAGTACACAATGAAAAACTAAGTGCTTCAATTAGCCCATAATTCCCATAATGTCAGATTCTTTCATGATGAGGAGGTCTTCCCCATTAATCTTGACTTCAGTTCCAGACCATTTTCCAAACAAAATACGGTCTCCTGTTTTGACTTCTAAAGGCACGCGCTTTCCGTTATCATCGAGAGCGCCATTGCCAACAGCAATCACTTCGCCTTCTTGGGGTTTTTCTTTTGCTGTATCAGGGATGATAATCCCACCAGCCGTTTTATTTTCAGATTCAACCCGACGGACAACGACACGGTCGTGAAGTGGGCGGAATTGTATATTAGCCATGTTTTAAATCCTTAAAACTGAACATAATTGAATTAATCTTAAAAGTTCTTGCTAGCACTCTCAAATTACGAGTGCTAGCATGTGTTAGATATAAAATCGGCATCTCTCAATGTCAAGAATAGCCATAAAAATAATTTCTCTAAATGAAGCTTCAAAGTCTTGCCTCTTATTGCACTTTCGCGTTATCTATCTTTTTTGAGAACCCGTGAACAAAAAAGGATCTTATCATGGTTGAAACACGTCAGGAAACGGATAGCTTTGGAACGATTTCGGTACGTCAAGATCGTTATTGGGGCGCACAAACTGAACGTTCTCTGCATAATTTTAATATTGGCAGTGAAAAGCAGCCTCTTGCCATCATCTATGCCTTAGTCCTTGTCAAAAAAGCAGCAGCGATTGTAAATATGGGCAAAGGAAAACTACCAGAAAATATTGGAAAAGCAATTATTGCCGCCGCTGATGAAGTGCTTGCTGGCGATTTTGATACGCATTTTCCACTGTCCGTCTGGCAAACAGGTTCTGGCACACAAAGCAATATGAATGTCAATGAAGTCATTGCTAATCGTGCTAGTAAGATTTTGGGAGGAAAACTTGGAAGCAAAAAACCAGTTCATCCCAATGACCATGTCAATATGAGCCAATCATCGAACGATTCCTTTCCCACGGCGCTTCACATTGCCACCACGTTGCAAACACGCCAACACTTACTGCCAATCCTTGAAGCTCTTATTGCGACATTAAAACAAAAAGAGCAAGAATTTGCAGATATCATTAAAATCGGCCGCACCCATACGCAAGATGCAACCCCTTTAACCTTAGGGCAAGAATTTTCAGGCTATCGTGCCGCATTAGAAGCCAATTTTCAGCGTATTGAAAATGCTCTAACCGATGTCCAAATGCTTGCTCAAGGTGGTACGGCTGTTGGCACAGGGCTGAATGCGCCAAAAGGTTTTGACGTTGCTTTTGCGCAAACAGTGAGCACTCTCACAGAAATAACGTTCCAAACTGCCAGCAATAAATTTGAAGCACTTGCCCATCATGGCGCCCTTGCGCATTTCCACGGGAGCTTGAATGCTCTCGCTGCTGATCTGTTTAAAATTGCCAATGACATTCGTTTTTTAGGCTCTGGTCCACGTTCCGGTTTAGGGGAACTCAGTCTTCCTGAAAATGAACCCGGATCTTCTATTATGCCCGGCAAAGTCAACCCCACGCAATGTGAAGCCTTAACCATGGTCGCATGCCAAGTTTTTGGTAATCACACCAGCGTAACCTTTGCCGCAAGCCAAGGACATTTTGAACTCAACGTTTATAAACCTGTTATTGGCTATAACGTTTTACAATCAATTACCCTTCTTGGTGATTGCATGCGTTCTTTTGATATGCATTGCATTCAAGGATTACGGGCCAATCGTGTTCATATTCACTCGCTCATGGAGCGCTCACTCATGTTAGTCACAGCTCTTGCACCAGAAATTGGCTATGAAAAAGCTGCTGAAATTGCCAAAGCAGCGCACAAAAATGATACAACTTTGCGCACCGAAGCATTAAAAGCAGGTGTTTTTGTAGAGGATTATGACCGATTAGTTGATCCTAAAAAGATGATTGCTCCCCAATAAACAACCCACTAAAAAAGATGCAAACATCTTAAAACAAATCTTTCTGTCAAAAGATCGGGGTGTAAACACCCCGATGATGACCGATAACAATTACCCACAGCGTTCATTTTAGGCTCTGATCCGCATTTATGCTATGGGTGGTTTTGTTGCTTATATTGTACTTAAAAGGCACAACGGTTTTGGAAAGGCATGGATAGTCATAGCTCAACATCCAATAGCTATACTGGCAGAAAGTGATTTAAATGGATATGACCTTAAGGTGTTTTTCATTCTAGCTTCGCGTTTTGATTTTGAAAATCTATTAGCTATCAACCAAACAGAATGAGCTCAAAAAAAATCGGTATTAATAGACATAATTTCAATCAAAGTATAAAAAGATTAATGAATTCATCGTAGTTACGCTTTACAATGTTATCATTATTGATAACATTGGGTAGATAACTCTTATCTCAATGAGATAATGTGTTTATTTATAATGATAATCTAGCGTTATCCATATTGAACGAGAATCCTAAATACCGTAAGATTTTCTCATTTTAAATCGGTCCCATGTTGCATCAATCAAAATCACTGACTTGCACATCACAAACGCAATGAATATGTGAATAGAAATTGTATCCGATAAGAACTACAAACGCCTCTAATGAACCACCTCAAGTGCCAAGGACTGTCACAACGGACAAAGGGGCCTCCTGTCACAACATTGTGGAGAGGACTGTCACAACACCCCACGAACTGGCAAATATAGTAATGGTACCGGCGTGCTCCTTTATGAAGCGTAAAAGAGATGCTCAATAGATTTATTATTATACCATTCACAATCGCTGTCATGAAATGGGTTTAGGAACATTGCGAAATGTCTCTTTTATGAAGCGTGAAGATGGGAGTGCTCAATAGATTTATTATTATATCATTCACAATCGCTGTCATGAAATGGGTTTAGGAACATTGAAAAATGTCTCTTTTATGAAGCGTGAAGATGGGGGTGCTCAATAGAGGAACAGCTGTTGGAACAAAATTCAATGCACCGAAAGGTTTTGACCTTTGCTGAAACAATCCACTCTTTGACGGGATATCCTTGACAGCTCGCAAGAAATTGGAGGCATTTGCCCATTATGGCGCCCTCACCCATTTCCACAAAAACCTGAATGCACGCGCTAATCTCTTTAAAATAGCCAACGACTTTCAGTTTTTAGGCTCTCATCCACGTTCCGGCTTTAAGCGAACGGAACGGAGAGTTTATCCGTTTTACATGGCGCATAAGAAACCTCATGAGACTTGAGATTCTCGCACTTTACTCCTTCTGATTCTTCGTATTCCATTCAATCAATCAAAACTATTCGCTTAGATTATTATAAGCAAAAGTGGCATATAGATAAAAAAGAAATAAAGTCGCCCATCCCCTCGAGTGCTCAAAAGGCTACCGCAATACAAAGCTATGCAATATCAAAAACGAGCAACGAATATGACGGTGCCAATATGCATTTTTACGATAAATTGAATATTTAAGCACATTGGTGTCAATCATAATGGATAATACATTTAATAACAAAAAGTGTTTTAATATATATAAAGTAATATTTTTTTAACAAATAGAAAGCTTGTTTACTATACTATAATTTTTTCTAAAACACAGAGAACACTGAAAGAGTATATAAAAATACTGAAAAATCAATATAAACGCGGGATAATAGCATGAAAACAAGTTTCAAGAACGCTTAAATATGGATAATTATAGAGTTTTTGAATGTTTTAGTTTTCATAATGATATTAAATATAGATTTTTTTAACCAATTCGTATATAATGCGATTTGTATCTGAAATAAATTGGGGACGTTTTTATGAAAACAAAATGTTTAGTTGCACTATCTATTTTCACCTTCATTACCGCTTCAACAGCGCAAGCAGCAGATACAGTAATCTTTAAGCAATCAGAACCGAAGGTTTCATTGCAAGATGTTTCGTCATCACGTATTTCACCGGTTACTGTTTCTGCGCCTTTTTCTTGGTCTGGTTTTTATTTTGGAGGACAAATTGGATATTTTTCCAATAAAAATACTCTAAATTATGCACAAGAAGCCAGGGACGGAAAGTGGGCTTGGGTTGATAGAGATTTATCACCGAAACTATCAGGATTGAGAGCAGGTTTGTATGCAGGTTCTAATATTGATCTGGGAGATCTTGTTTTCGGTTTTGATACCGACATGGTCTGGTCTGGGAGGAAAAGCACCCAAACAGACAATGGAAAGAAAATTCTAGATGAATCAAACTCCATTAACATTGCCTTTAAAAAAGCTGGGATTCCTATCATAAAACCTGCAGCTCAGGGTGAAACGATATCCAACTATGGTGACATTGTTGTTAGCAGTGTAACATTGAAAGAAACGTGGTCTGGTGCCACGCGCGCGCGCATAGGTTTTGCTTCCCATCGTCTTATGCCTTATATTGCAGGGGGTATAGCCTATAGACAGATGCAATATATCATGTCACTTTTATCAAAATCGCAAGAAGATTCGACAATTTTTGCTTCTGGCAATGTGTTAGATGAGACAAAAACAATGTTTGGTTACACTGTTGGTGGTGGTTTTGATCTTGCAATGACAGATAATATCATTATGCGGACAGAATATCGTTATTCAGATTTTTTTAAAAAGAAATTTGCAAACGATAACCTTAAAATCTCTTCTCAAACGCATGATGTTCGCTTTGGTATCGCTTATAAATTCTAAGTTTTTTAGAAAAGTTGAACGATTAAAAAACCCTGTTAAAAACGGGGTTTTTTAATGCCCCTTTCCCCCTAAAAAGACGTAGATTCTAAAAACCTGTACTAAACTTTAAACAAATAGTCACGAAACAATAAAGCCTCTCCCTCTCTTAAAGCAAATTTCTATCCTCTCAGCCTTTCATGTAATGCCTTTGGAATATAAAAGCTTTACCATCATACCACTGGGCGCCATCGTAAAATAAATGAGAGCCGTTATTTAAGAGATATTTCTTTAAAATAAATATGGATATTGTGCATCAATTGCAGTTTTATAAGATGATGTTGACTTGGCCTCCCCGCTCTTAAAGGATAAAGATTCTAAACACCCATTTTTAAACACCCATTTTTAAACACCATGTCCGTTTATAAAAGCACAAAAACCCTTGGAGACTCTTGGGGGATATTGGGGGATATTGGGGGATATTGGGCGGGCTTCTTTGGGCTCCTCCTCATGGAATGCCCTTAAATCTCAAGCAAGACAAACACTGAAGAATATCCAACACACACCGAAAAAAATACTGTAACGTTTCAAGGAAGTATGCCCTATATGACCACACTTCAAACAACAGTATTTTACCGCTATTATATGCCAAGAGTGGAGAGAGAATATTGCGGTTCTCTGTTTATGTAATTTCTGTAACGAGAAGACAGCTTCATTTAGGGAGAACATGAAGTTGTCAAGGTAAAAACCAATTTCCAATCTTACCATTTCCCTCTGCTTTACGACTTTCGAAAGCCTCTAAAGCAAAATCTTTTAAGCCTCTCATGCTCCTGCCTTTTAAAGAGTGGAGATTACGCACTACCCCATGTTTTTGTTGCTCACATATCTTTTTGGCGATCACGCCCCTCATGTCATACGACAACGCTTCAAACCAAACACACTCAAATTCAAGACACTTGGGTTGCCAATTCACATGCGTGTTTTAAAGAAACAGCTCTCAAAACCCTCAAGCCCATTTTGCGAAAGCACCTACAAGAATATAAAATCTATAAAGCCTCTAAAGCACTATTTTTTAAGCCTCTAAAGCTCCTGTCTTTTAAAGAGTGGAGATTACGCACTACCCCATGTTTTTGTTGCTCACATATCTTTTTGGCGATCACGCCCCTCATGTCATACGACAACGCTTCAAACCAAACACACTCAAATTCAAGACACTTGGGTTGCCAATTCACATGCGTGTTTTAAAGAAACAGCTCTCAAAACCCTCAAGCCCATTTTGCGAAAGCACCTACAAGAATATAAAATCTATAAAGCCTCTAAAGCACTATTTTTTAAGCCTCTAAAGCTCCTGTCTTTTAAAGAGTGGAGATTACGCACTACCCCATGTTTTTGTTGCTCACATATCTTTTTGGCGATCACGCCCCTCATGTCATACGACAACGCTTCAAACCAAACACACTCAAATTCAAGACACTTGGGTTGCCAATTCACATGCGTGTTTTAAAGAAACAGCTCTCAAAACCCTCAAGCCCATTTTGCGAAAGCACCTACAAGAATATAAAATCTATAAAGCCTCTAAAGCACTATTTTTTAAGCCTCTAAAGCTCCTGTCTTTTAAAGAGTGGAGATTACGCACTACCCCATGTTTTTGTTGCTCACATATCTTTTTGGCGATCACGCCCCTCATGTCATACGACAACGCTTCAAACCAAACACACTCAAATTCAAGACACTTGGGTTGCCAATTCACATGCGTGTTTTAAAGAAACAGCTCTCAAAACCCTCAAGCCCATTTTACGACAGCACCTACAAGAATATAAAATCTATAGAGCACCATCTCTACACTTCATAAAAGTGCAAGCTGGCACCATCCATCATACACTTTACCTCCAATGATGCCCTTGAAACGGCATAAGAGGCATTTTTATTCATTTTTTGTAAAATTTCACTCCACGCGAGCTCATCTAGCTTGTAACGCACGAGCGACATGATTTTGGTTGATTTACTATAAGCAGACTTGAAATGAGAGAATCCTACGGTATTCGAGGTTTTTCATTCAACATACAAAACATTGAACACGGTCTATAAATTCCATGTTTTATAAATCCCATGTTCTATAAAACAACGTGATGCGCCATAACAGGATAAAGGAAAATATTTATGAAGTGGTGCGGGTGGTCGGACTCGAACCGACACTCCTCTCGGAACCAGATTTTGAGTCTGGCGCGTCTACCAGTTCCACCACACCCGCACACTGCTATAAAAGACAGGACTATAAAAGACAGACTTGTCGATTATTCCTTTGCACTATATGAAGAAGAACAGATTCGTCAACAGAAGACTTCTCATTTTTTAAGAATTCATATCATTTTCTGATCTATTTTATGAAATACTTTCTTTATTGGATTTCTCTACCGGATTTATAGCAATCTCATTTGTAAAGTCTTTACCTCTTAAACTTATAAAAGCCTCATGATATTAAACAAATTAAAGCTTTGGACGATTTCTTTAGCAAATCGGCGTACAGCACCACACTGGCTTGGTTTCATTGCCTTTATTGAAAGTTCTGTTTTTCCAATTCCCATAGATGTTTTATATATTCCGATGCTTCTTATCCATCAAAAACGGGTTTATCGCTATGCTTTGATTGCGACGATCTGTTCTGTATTAGGAGGCATTGCCGGTTGGTTTATCGGACATTTTGCCTATGATACCCTTGCCAAACCCATTTTAGAAATTTATGGTAAGGTTGAAAGTTTTGAATCTCTGAAAAATAGTGCAACCCTGCAATTTCTAATCATTTTACTGATAACATCAGGTTTTTTTCATCTTCCCCCCATCAAGATTGTCACAATTTTGGCCGGTGTTATGAGTGTGCGTCTTGAATTTTTCATTCTTATTTGTATTTTTTCCAGAGGCGCTCGTTTTTATCTTCTCGCGTGGCTGATTAAACATTTTGGACAAAAAGCAATGAATTTTCTAGTACAGCATTTCAAATGGATTGTTCTCATTGGTTGTGTTAGCCTCCTTTTAATTTATGGGATTTTCATAGCTTTTTTAAACAGGAAGCTTTTATAAGGAACAGACTTAATGGCATGCGTTTTGTCTTCTCACCCACTTTTACACAAGCACCTTCATCTTGAACCCAGCAGAAAAGAACAAAGTTTATGGGCTTTTTTTCTCGCTTTTTGCTTGTCTGCCACAATAGGGATTGCCCTTGGTTTTGAATATTTCGGAGGGTATCTTCCTTGCGATTTATGTCTCATAGAGCGTTTTCCTTATTATGGAGCCATACCATTTTTGCTCTTAGCAGGTTTTGGGGCATATTTTTTTCGCATAACTGCTTGGATACAACTTTTGTTTTTGTGTGTTTTTGTCTTAATGTGCATCAGCCTTGTTTTAGCCGTTTATCATGCGGGTGTTGAATATGGCTTTTGGGAAGCTCCCCTCAGCTGTGGTTTAAGCGCAGTCAGAAAAACCTCAGACATTAACCAGCTGCTTAACCAATTAAATAGCATTCATCCCCCTTCTTGTTCTGAAGCATCCGCACGCTTTCTTTTTCTTTCATTTGCCGGTTGGAATGTCGTCTCAAGCCTATTTTTCTCCCTTATAAGCCTCTATATTACTTCAAAAGGGCTCCTTTCAATCCATAAAAAACTCTAACCATAAAATAGAAACGAAACCGCGTGCACTCGTTCTCTCCAATCGCTTTCCCCTACCAACAACCCTCCAATCACCAATCCCCACCCAAAACCACCCACCGCCAAACCAACCCACCCACACCAACGAGTCACCAACATCCCTCCTCTAGCGTTGTACTCAAAAGACAAAAATAAGCAGATACATCCATTTTATGGTTTCACCTCTCTGTACTTATAAGCAACATTTTGATAAAAACTCGTGATAGAAAAGCCGTAAAATAATAAGTGAGGGGACCAATAAATATAAATGGTCTGCTATGGCTGAAGATAAAAACACAGAGCCTTCTACCCTATCACCTATTTCCTTAGATATAACCAAACTTGAAGAACCATGTGTTATGATGGAACATGATCATAATGCATGGCGTGAGCATATAAAAGAAAGGGATTTAAATGCGCCTTACGAAAAACCACCTCATATAAAACCACGAATCAAATCGGCACCACGCATCAGACAAGTTTTTTGGTGTGATTTTCCTCATGATTCGATACTCCCTGAATTTTGGAAAAAGCGGCCTGTTTTAGTGCTTTCTAAGAATGCAAAATTATATGGAAATGTGACAGTTTTACCTTTTTCAACGAAATCACAACCCAATAATCCCGCTGCGTATCCAATACAATCTCCTATAGAGAATAAAAAAGCATGGATTATCTGCAATTATGTCACAACAGTTTCTGTAAGTCGTTTAAGTTGCTCACGTACCGTTCCAAGATTATCCTGCGAAGATTTTCATAAAGTTGTAGCTCTGATGCTCAAATATTTACCGCATTTACACTATTGACTTTTGAGAAAAATAAGTGTATCTATATCACCATACACGGCATCAGTAATGGTGGCCGCTTCCCCGCAAGGGGAGATAGGAACGAAGGAGTGGGAAACCGCTCCTTTCGTCATTTTTGGTATTTTTTTGAAAACTGCCATTTTTTGCAACCTTCCCTAGAACATACCCAACATTCATTCTCCACCGTTGTTGTTTTGCTCCACCGTTGTTGTTTTGAAATATTTGCGATTTGGGGTAAGCAGAAGACAATATCCACACCTTGGATCCGGTAAAGTTTCCCATGGAGATTACCGAGATATTGTACATACTTATCATTTCATTGCACAAAAAATCGTGCTGCCGTTGCTTAAACTTTATATGATTTTCCGCAATGGGAATATCTTTCCAAGATTGAAAAAAAGCTTCGCTTTATATGACCACACCTCAAACGATCGTATTTGACGAGATAACAAAGAAAATTCTCTAATAAACCAGAAATCAACACCCAACCGATTTCTATCTCTTCACCAAAAACAATTGTTTATTGCCCTAACCACATTATTTCACCGGTCACACGAGCTAACATAGCTTTTGCAGATAGATTTTCTTCCCTCTTCTCCGAAAAACGATATATGTTAAGCTATTTTGGGATTTACTGCTGAACTGCTTATGCTTGCACTTTGAATGCCTTTTTTCTCACCATATAAAAGGTAGATAAAAAAATAATTTCGTTTATCAGCTTTATTTTAAAGACACACCTATTTTTACAGGATACGTTTTCCTTTCTATCAACCCTATCACATTTAATACACTTGTCGTTTCTAAACATGAACAACCAAGCATCACAATGGAACAATAGACACCCATCACTTTCATGGGCACTTGCATTGACAAGAGATAAACAAGAGCATTGATCACCACACACGGAGCAAAAGTCTATAGCGACTACGCCATAGACTTTCGCCACGCAAGGGTTATTCTTAAAGCATATTTATGATGAGATAATCATTTATGACATCCTTTTTGTTACGCCAAAGAACGGGTTTTGCTAACGAGTTTTACTATTGTGCAAATTTTTCAAGAGAAATCCTCATTCGCTCATAGATGACAAGATTTCTTTATGGAGAGCGCACATGACGCTCAGCTTTGACCTTTTCCATAACAAGGGTAAGTTCAAACTTTAACCAAAACGACAATACACCTACTCTCAACGATTTACGCACCACCTCATCGGCAACAGGCTGCTCCAATATCGGTGTATTTATCGGTGCATTGACTTGAGGATTTTTTGCACTTCCACGCACCGTAAAAAAAGAAAATATTTTTCTCATGTTGCATTCTCATTTCAATTTATAATGGATTTTAAAATGACCAAAAAAATCAAACAAAAATAGAGAGGTAAGTTACGAAAACTACAGGGTAAATTTTACTGCCCCAAAATGTCTATTTTCCCCCGCCTGAACAGTCAGAGGAACACTATAAAAATTATTTTCATTGAAAAACAATTACTTATAATCTAGGGAAGAAAAGTAAAAATATCCCCCAGAAAAAGAGATTACCTTCAAAATTATCAAAAAAAGCAGCACAATTTTACTGATCTTTTTATTTTTTTTCTTTTGATAAAATTAATTGGCAGGTGTCTTAGGCGCCCCTCCGGTAGGTTCCCAATTCGCAACAGCCGCTAATTCCTCAATGAGCTTCTCTCTTGGTAAATTATTATCATCCACCAACTTGTACTGAACGGCATTGTCACTAAGCCACTTTATAAGCGTTCCTTTAACAGTTTTACCACCCTCAGCCTCACTCACCGCTTCCCATGCCGCAACAATAGCAGCAAGCTTTGGAGCATAACGTGGATGCGTTGGATCTTGAAACGCATATTTTTGATCCTTAGTCTCAGCAAAATTATCCTCAGGGAAAAAAACTTTAGGTCTCTTACCACGCAATGAAAGCCATTCTTTTAAATCATCAACGCGAACATATGAGGAATCTGCATCTATATCACCAAAAGGATCATACGACCATTCTATCTTTAATTGATTGCTTTTTCCCGCTTGAACGATAGCATGATAGGCTGCACGGAAATTAGCAGTATTTTCTAATGATACGCGACGGTTACTTTCGTAAATATCACCTTTTTCTGGTTCTAATTTGTTGAAAAACAGACACTTTCCTGGATTCAAGCCCGCTATCAATAACGCTGCCTGCAGTATTGTTAGTTTTTGAGAACGTAAAAGCCATTCTATACTTTCATCAATTTCCATATATTCCCCGCTTTTTCTACAAAACTTAACATATTTTTTAAAATGCTAAGAGCAATCTCCTTCACTGACACAGAGATTATACTCCCCTCACATTGCACGCTTATCACACTTTTTAATAATCCCACAACCACACCCCTCCTTGTGATCCACAAGAAAATGATTTGAATTGTTTCAATATAAGAAGTTTTGAAATGAGAGGAATCCTACTGAATTTTGGGCTTTCATACAAGATATCAGGCAAGTTACAAGGCGATAAATGCCCCTTCATAAAGCATAAATTTTTATGCGTGATCAAACAATTTGATATGATAATATCTCTCTCATTTATACACTCCCACCCTTAAACCTGCCCCTGCAATTACAGCACAAAAGATAATTCGTTACACGCTAACAAATCCACCTAAATGCAAAAGCTGTAACAACGCTAAAATGCGCGTAAATATTATAAGAATACTGTCTTACACCTCCACAAGCAGAATGAGTGGCGTAAAACTGTACAATAAAATGCCATGCCTATAATGAACCGTGCTAAAGACTGTCGCAACACTGGGAGCTAAGGTGTATGATGATGCAAGCTTGCTCTTTATGAAGTAACAAGCCAGCACCATCTATTTGCCAGCCCCCAATGTTGTGACAGCCCTTGGCTCTTAAGACGGCTCATAAGAGCCATTTTTAGTCCTTTCTTCTATAGTTTTTACCCACACACCAACCCCGCTTGTAGTGTGCAAGCAAGTAATTTTGATTGATTTAAGATAAACAGATTTGAAATGAGAGAATCCCACGTTATTCGGGAGGCTAATTCAATATGAATAACGCTAGATTATCATTATAAATCAATATCTTTTATGCAGCGTAAAGATAAGAAGGCTCAATGGAGTGTATATTATTGTATGAAGGCTTTACTGTTTTACTCTTTTATACTCTTCACGGACGCCCTCATGAAAGAGACTTTTGTCCCTTGAAAAAGTCTCTTTTAAAGAATTATCTCAAATTCCAAAGATTGTTATCGTCTTTTGAACCCGTCAAATGAATGATCGTGCCCGCTTATTTCCATATATTCACAATACATTAGAATGCTCCATTGAAAACGTCCCATAATAAAGCATATTTTCTCTCAATGCTTTCACGCCCCCCTCTCGACCCCACTTAATAAATCTCCCACTTAATAAATCTTCCTGTACTTGAATTTATTTGCCAGCTTTACTTTCATAGCACCCCAGCATTTTTTTACTGCAACCTTTTTGCAATTTTTCAGTTTTGAACTTTTAGATTGACTTTCGGTTTATTTTTCTTATGTTTTAGAATTATTCTAAAGTGCAAAGGAACAGAAAATGTTGAAATTGTTTTTTTCATTTGTACAACGTAAAGCTCTGTCCTTTCGTTCAGCACAAAACGTGATACTTAAAGCGCTCAAATTAAAAGAGCAACATGCGGCGCTCTATTTAAAATATGCAAAAGCTCTAGAACCTTATTCCTCTAAGGAAGCCGCGGTTTTTACCGCCATGGGGCTTCAAGAGCTTAAAAATTATAAGCAACTTTTGTGCCTTTCTTGCCATAATCGTGCAAACACTATCGGTTCATTATGTGACAAAACTTCTCTTGTGAAAGGCAAGAACCGCCATCCCTCCCAAAAAACAACAGCGGCAAATCACACCATAAAAAAACCTTCGAAAACGCAAAGACAAACACTTTTGACTTGGATTCAACCAGGTCTAGCAGGGTTAATGGATGGCTCTGTTTCCACCCTTGCCCCCATTTTTGCCGCAGCTTTTGCCACGGGAGACACGCATCAAACTTTTTTGATAGGGCTCTCAGCTTCAATTGGTGCGGGACTTTCAATGGGTTTCACAGAAGCAGCCCATGATGACGGAAAATTATCAGGGCGTGGTTCGCCATTAAAAAGAGGCCTTGCCAGCGGCATTATGACCACATTAGGAGGATTAGGCCATACGCTTCCCTATTTAATCAACTCTTTTTATGTAGCGACAATTATTGCTTTTATCATTGTTTTTTTCGAACTAGGCGCCATCGTCTGGATTCAGAACAAATTCATGTCAACTCCCTTTTGGCGCGCTTCTTTACAGGTTATCATTGGGGGAGCTCTGGTTTTTGCCACGGGTATACTTATCGGTAGTATCTAAAAAATCTTATCTGTAACCATAATTTAGATCTCAAATAAGCGCATGCCCCTAGGCATAAGCCATCCTTGATGATGCCATTATTGAAAAATGCCTTTGATGATGTTAGGTGGTGTTGTGGAATATTTTAGGTCAGCCAAAGATGATAAGCAAGCTCTGGGGACAACCTATATCCACACACCTTTATCGACTTGGTTTTATAGATATCTTTTGTTAAAGTATCATTTTCTTCTAGACCTCATATTTTGGAAATGCCTCGATCATGTCGCACACTGAAACCAACGCCCCTCTAAACAATCATCCTGTCTCTTCTCAATCTTCACATGCCCAAACTTTATTTGTTCAGCGTCTTGCACACGGACAAGGTTTAGAACTTCCTTGCTACGCGACAGCGGGTTCTGCGGGTCTTGATCTACGGGCAGCAATTGGAGAAGAAGAAACGCTTGTTCTTAGCCCTGGGCAGCGGGCACTTATTCCAACAGGTCTCATTTTTCATTTATCTCTTGGGTTTGAAGCACAAATACGTCCACGCTCTGGCTTAGCCTTAAAACACGGCATCACATGCCTCAACACTCCAGGAACGATTGATAGTGACTACCGTGGTGAAGTCAAAGTCCTTCTTATCAATTTAGGCCAAGAAGACTTTTCCATCCAACGAGGCATGCGCATTGCCCAAACAGTCATCGCCCCCGTATCTCAAGTTAATGTTTGCGCCATTGAACCAGAGCAAAATACCCAAAGCCATAACGAGAGCCGTGGAACAGGAGGTTTTGGTTCAACGGGACACACTTAAGAAGCTCTGAAAAATCTCTACTCTCAAAATAACACATACCCAACCACTCTTTCACTAGAAGTCCCTTGGGCTTTTAAAGTGTAGAAGGAGTGCGCATTTGCTTTCAAAGTTTTTTCACTAAACGCCCCTCTAAACAAGTATCCTTACTCTTCTCCTGTCTCTTCTCAATCTTCACACCCCCCTTGACTTTATCCGTTCAGCATCTTGCACTTGGGACAAGAAAGCTTCCTCACTACACAACGGCTGATTCTGCGGTCTTGGATTTACAAGCAGCAATTGGTAAAGAAGAAACGCTTGTTCTTGCCTCTGGGCAGCGGGCACTTATTCCAACAGGTCTCATTTTTCATTTATCTCTTGGGTTTGAAGCACGCATCCGTCCACGCTCTGGCTTAGCCTTAAAACACGGGCATCACATGCCTCAACACTCCAAGAACGATTGGGTGTGACTATCCGGAAGTGAAGTCAAACTCCTTCTTATCAATTTAGGCCAAGAAGACTTTTCAATCCAACGGGGCATGCGCATTGCCCAAACAGTCATCGCCCCTGTATCCCAAGTTAATGTTTGCGCCATTGAACCAGAGCAAAATACCCAAAGCCATAACGAGAGCCGTGGAACAGGAGGTTTTGGTTCAACAGGACACACTTAAGAGGCTCTGAAAAATCGCTACTCTCAAAATAACACACATACTTATTCCAACCACTCTTTCACTGGAAATTCTTTGCGCTTTTAAAGTGCAGAGGGAATGCGCATTTGCTTTCAAAGTTTTTTCACTAAACGCCCCTCTAAATAATCATCTCTCAATTACGTCTCTCACGCTATACAAAACTTCATTATCGCCCGATACCCCTCCCCCATAACAAAAAAATTGGCATTAACCATTGAGCGTTCACACACTGCTTGTAATGTCGACAATCTATACATCATATTGATTTATAATAATAATGAATTGTCTTTCAACTTAAACGAGAAATCTCAATACTGTAAGATTGTTTCATGGCAAGCCTATTTATATTAAATCAATCAAAAGCATGTTTCTCACATTCCAAACGTGATTAGCATACAGATAAAAACTGAAAAAATGCCTACAATGAATACGTATATTAACACTGTCTTGGAAAAAAATATAAATACGATAATGGTGCTCGCTTGCTCTTTTGTTAAGCGTAAAGATGGTGATGTTTGATAGGTTTTTTGATTATTTTACGGGGGCTTTACCGTTATACCATTTATGAACACCGCCGCAAAAAAGGCTTTAAGATGTATTAAGACACACAACAATCGCCTCTGCTGTTTTCTTGATCGCACCTCTTGCGGCAAGATGAGTAGAGTTTAATCCTAAAAAAACCGATTCGATATATGAACCCCCTGCGTAATATCAAACCCATGCGTGTTTGGTTTAATAAATCCGCGGAACCCTCATCAATTTCACTCTACGACTTTGAGTAATATGCTTTGCTTCCTGCAACAAAGGCTGTTTTTTATCACTGATCAGAGACATCGGCTGGAATATTAGCGTTTCCCGTAGTGCTCGTTGTTACGGCATCCACATGCCCCACAACGTTACCACCCGCGCTACCACCCGCTCCATCGACAGCAGCGTTCGCTACCCCTGTTGTTTTATTATTGATCTCACCTCTTGAGACAAGATTGGTAGAGTTTTGCAATCCTACAAGACCGATTTTATGATATCCAGCCATACGTATTTGATTTAATAAATCGATGACAGTACCATAATCAATTTCGCTATCCGCTTTGATTAAAATTTTTGCCTCTAAATTTTGCGTCGTTTCCCTCAACAAAGCTTCTCTCAAAGCTGCTTGTTCTACAAGATGATCACCAATGTAAAGAGAACGATCTTTTTGCAACGTAACATAAAGAGGTTCATCAGACTGAACCACTGAAGGTGCTTGAGTTATAGAAGGAAGCTGAACGGAAATGGCAGATGTTGCCAAAGGCGCAGCAACCATAAAAACAATAAGCAACACCAATACAACATCAATAAAAGGGGTCACATTGATTTCGCTTTGCAACCCACTCTCGTCTATATCCCAATCATTATTAAGGCTTGCTTTCATTTTTTATGACTTTTCTGTTGTCTTTGTCTATCAAGTTCACGGCTCAAGAGCCTTTCAAGAGCAGCAGCGATATCACCTAAATCACTACGATAACCACTCAAAGCACGCATAAGGCTATTATACATAACAACGGCGGGAATAGCCACAAAAAGCCCAACAGCCGTTGCGAATAAGGCTTCAGCAATTCCAGGCGCCACCACATCAAGTCGCGTTGTTTGAGACTGAGCAATCCCAATAAAAGAATTCATAATTCCCCAAACAGTTGCAAAAAGACCAACAAAAGGAGCAATTGCGCCAATAGTTGCAAGAACAGCACTTCCACATGCAACACGGCGTGTAGCAGCCAGCAAGCAGCGTGACAAAAGTGAATGAACCCTTTCTTTTAAACCTTCATGAACATCACGAACCCTAGCATCGCGAACATCGCGGGAAACATCTTCATATTGATTGCTCTCCTCATAAAAGAGAATATCTTCAATCGTTTGTGCCCTTTCCTCTGTACTGGTTTTTTCACCAGAGCTTTCGTTTATCCCTTCAGGAGCAGAAAAATGAACCTGTTGTGCAGAAAGATACACCTCTTTAAGGACTTCTTTGAGAAAAAACACACCAGCTCCTTTGCTTTCTTTCAAGCTAGCTGCCAAACGCGTAAGAGTCTGAGCATTTAGAACCAATTGAAGTTCATGACGTACTCTTCGTTTTACCAAAGTGATCTCAACAATTTTCACAAAAGCAATTGTCCAAGACATAAGTGAAGCAAATAACAAAATAATGATAACGGCTTTTACCACCCAATCAGCAGCCATAAACATAGAAAGAGGAGAAAAATCATGCACTGTCAATACAGCAGACATATTATCTAAAGGGACTGTTTTATCTAAAGGGACTGTTTCAGATTCCATTTTTATCTCACATTCTTGTGCTCTTATCTTTATTTATGAGCTGGATCGTCACCCCGCATAGCATCACTGTTCCACAATGCCACTACCCTTTTAACGTCACTTGTGTATTCCTCTTAAGAAAGAAAACTTGATAAATCAAGTATAGTTTTATTTCACAAGCTCTCTCTTAATTCTAAAGAAATTACTCAAGAAATTTTTCTCTAACAATTCAACAAGTTTATCTTACCCAATCAATTTATTGCATAAATTAGGCAAAATGATAAACTTACAAGAAGTATCGCATATAATATTTTAATTTATAAGAATAATTTATCATCGTTCCTGTTAAATAAATCTCTCATATCGCAAAGCTTTTCTCATTTCTGCGGCTCTTTTAAATCCAACAAAATATTTGCTTACATGAAACAAGCAGCAAAAATATCATAAAACTCTTAAAGAAAAGGACATGCACTTCTCTAACAACCCCTACACTAAAGTACCTCTCCTATCCTAAAATAAAAATATACCTTACGTTTTTAAAAAAGAACGATCGCAATATTCTTAAACTGACCAAAAGTATCATGGGGAGCGCGTGTTGCCCCCAAATACATAGAGAGCAAAGAGCCGCAATATTATTTTCTTTTTCTTTGCTGCAAAAGTATAAAAATGACAGTACTTCTGCCGCAAAATCGCAACAACGATGTTTTTTACCTGTCACAAGCTTAAAAAATAAGCCTCAGCACACTTTTAAAAAACTTTTATAAAAAACTGCGCCACGAGAAACTGAAGAATGGTGCTAAATTACTGCAAAAGCATAAGACAATTCTCAACAGATGCGACCCTTTACAGACAAAGCATATCGTATAGGAAAGATTTATTTTATCAAAAACAATTTTAAATTCGACAAAATGAAAGGAACCAAAAAAAGCTTTTGGCGTTACTCAAGCAGTGAAAATTTTCACTCCAATGCAAATGATCACTATGAACACACCAATACAAATATAATGAATCAAGAGGGAAAAATACCATGGCCCATAATAAAACAACACAGCACGATAAATCAGCCGTAGAAAAAGACCTACAAGGACAATTAGAAACGTTACGCACTGAAATTTCAGGGATTACCTCAACCCTAACAGATCTTGGTGCAAACAAATTCAACGCCGCCAAAGACAAAGCGGAAAAACTATATCACTCAGCGAAAGAAAGTGGTGAAGACATGATGTCTCAAGCAAAAGACAAAATTAGTGATCTTGAACAAACCATGAATCAATGCGTTCGCAAAAATCCTGGCAAAAGCGTTTTGTTTGCCGCAGGGGTTGGTTTTATTCTTTCTCAATTACTACGTCGTTAAGCAATGCATAAGTTTATCGCGCCTCTTTTAAACCATCTTGTCGGTGGAGGGCTTAAAAGCACAGTCAAGCAAGTACGCCTTCAAGCAATTTTTTATGGGTTTATTGGCATTTCATTCTTCATGTCTTTGCTTTTTTTATGTACCATCGGTTTTATTGCGTTATGTTCTGTTATGAAGCCTCTTGCTGCCGCCAGTATCATGTTTTTAATTTGTCTTTCTCTTGCGGGATTAGGTCTTATTATCAGTCGCGTTCTCAAAACTTATCAACGCTATGACCAACAAAAAAAGACAGAAGAACAACGCCACAAACTCATGACAGATGCGACTGTTTCCAGCCTTGCAGCTCTCAGTCAACATCTCCCTTTTGCCAAATTGAGTGTTCCCATTCTCGGACTTGCAACTTATTTTTTGTGGAAAAAAGATAAAAAAGACCGCTTTTCAAAGTAAAATATGTAAAACTGTCACTCTAAATTCCCCCTCAGTGTGCTTTCTTTTATAACAAAAGAAAGCACATTTTTTTCCTCATAGTCTCTTTAGCTTCTTCAAATACCTGAAAAAAATCCCCTTCATTTTGCTAAAAATTCCATAGAACCGCTACACTCTCTTTCAGATTGCAACCCATTTTTCATGAACATAACAACATAAGGCAATGCTTGCATTAGAAGTCCTAGTTTAATTCGAAGCCATTTATTGTTTTTTGAAGGAAATGATGTTCCGTTTCTGCCTTTCTCTATATTTTCATAAGCTTTTTTCAGAACCAAAGGTCACGTCATCGATTTGAATTTATAAAGCAAAAATATTCCCCGTATGAAAATTCTTTTTTCAAAAAATCTGAAATTTTTACCGATAAGAAAGTTGTAAAAACGTCCATTACACAACAAAAATTTATCAACTCTGATACGAATAGAACAGAGGTCATACCTACAATTCACGTCACAGAAAAAATAAAGAAAGAAAATTTTATAGAAATATTTGCTGATGGCATTCAAGCAATTTGTAATTTATCTCGTACAGGACATCGTGCTTTGATAATAGTTTTAGAAGAATATCGATCTAATAAATCAACAAACGAAGATCCCAGCAGCGTTACCTTAATTTGGTTTGATGGGGGTATAAATGGAAAAAAGCGCGATATGGTCGACAGAACTTTTCACAACGGTTTAAGAGAGCTCATACAAAAAGGAATTTTAAAACCAAAATTGCCTAATCAATACTGAGTGAATCCTATTCTGTTCTTCAAAGAAGAAAAAGTTGCTTTTATGAAAGAATATCAAATAGAATCATCTTCTACCAAACCGGATATTTCATCCGTTGAACATCAAACAGATCTTGAAGATTTTATAACAAAATAACTTGTATCATTTATCGTACTGTGTATATTGTGGAGCATCTTGATTTAAGCGCGTGAGGGGAAAATAATGTCAAAATCACAAATAAGCAAAGAGGCGCTCGTCCTTTTGCTTTTATGGCTTCGTGGTCCTTTAAGATTGATACTAAGCCTTATAATGATAATGGGGTTTGTGGGATTGTTTACAATTCCTATTATGATATTATCAATAGGTTGGTCAAAAGCACTAATAAACATTACAATTTGTTCCTTTATATTAGGTTTTGGCTCTTTCCTTCTAATTTTTTATTATGATAAACTTATAAGATATTTACAATAAACTGTTCACATATTTTTCCATTAACAATACTAATAAAAAACAAAAGATCACGATAATTAAATCTGTATTCCGATATAATTGATGAGATTAATACATATAATTTTTAAAGAGGGGAAAAATGAAAAAATTTATTTTAATATGCTTGGCTCTATTGACTATAGGATTGAATATTACAGGTTGTGGTAAAAGTGAAGAGGAAAAACGTAGAGCCCAACAAGAAGAACAAGCTAAAAAGTTTTTTGAAACAAAATCGCCAGATACAGATCGTGGACATGCATATTAAATAAATACCCCACGACAATAAAATGTGAGTTATCAATCTCTAACTAAAAGAGTATTTTGTGTAACTCACACCTGACAACGTCATTGTACACTTTAACACGTATGAAGACAATCAGTTTTAAAAACTTTGGAAAGGCTTTTCATAACCTATCCGCTTAACGCTAAGTATTTATATAACAAAATACCCATTTATTATCTTTTCTTGTCTTTTTTATAATATTTTCAAATATATATCACTTAAAATACCTTATTATTTTCATCACTTTCTTTTGACTTATCCCCCTATAAGCTTTCTCTTTAATCATGATCTCAAAGCCGCGTGAGAAAAGAACAAGATAGGCCTTTTGGTTATTGATAAGGGGCACACGTGCGCCTAACGATACGCTTTTACAGAATTTCCCAGCCTTTAAAACTTAAGGCTTTTAGCCTTCTCATTTAAATGCAGGTTTGATGTCATGATTTTGGGGTGCGATTATTAAGAGTTTGAGAAGCGAAGAGCTTTTCATTTAAAAAGCAAAACGAAATGACGTATAGCCAAGGAAACGCGCTCTCCCATAGCACTGTAGTAAACAACCTATAAGGATATTTTAAACACAACAAATTTTCATAACGAGCGTTGTCCACCAAGGACTGTGTGGATTATCATTAACTTTTTTCTGATAAGATTTGCAGTAGAATATTGTCTTGATTTTTAAATAGCGCTTGAAAAGACGCTTTATCAATAATGGTCAATATTAATTATGGTCAATGGGATTATAGCTCCCATGATCTCTTCGCCAATCTTCTGGTTGTTGAAATTGGCTCGACCATAAACCGTTTTGTGCTTTTTGAGCAGCAGATTGTAGAGTTTTATAGTCTGCGGGGGATGGAAAATGATGCTGATCTTTTGTCAACACCATCAACCCTTCTGCCAGCCCCAACCGCGCCAGATCAACCCCATCTACAAAACATTGTGCATAATGAACCTGTTGAACGACACGTGCTTGCCGACAAGTAACCTTTTTATCAATTGTTTTTGAAACAAGCCAAGCCGTAACAAAAGCACCGCAAGGCCACTTAACTCCGTTGCGTGAGGCAAATTGTCGTGTTTCACAGCTTTCCACACCATATAATCGGATATCACGGATAATCTTTTTTCTCCATCCATCATCTACAAGCGTAATCATTTTAAAGGTCACACCACTTGTGACCTGTATAGCACCGGAATAGACCGGCACATTTTCTTCATAAAATTGTGATGCGATTGGTTCTGAATGCAACACCACATTTTGTTGGATTGCGTCTTGTTGGTTTGCATAATCAACCAATTGTGACTTCGGATTTTGAACGGGGTTTCCAATTGTCTTTTCTGATCCTTCAAAAAGAGAAAATTGCATAATATTTTCAGTATGTTGACTGAAATAAAAGTATCCTAAAATAATAATACAAATTAAGACAATATATTTAGGCGCTGCTCGAAAACATTTTAAAAGTATCATTTTGAATATTACTATATTTTTTGTTTATTAAATAATAAAAGATTAAATATTATTAATTTATCGATAGAAAAAAATATTTTTTTCATTTATATGATTCCCGATTAATATTTTGAATATTAATTTTATGATCAACTTAAACATAAAGCGGGGGAATTTTCATGAAAAACATGAATAATTCGTTCATTAATGAACATACCTTACAAAAAACTATTCTATCCAACACCCAAAAAAAATGGTTAACAGCAGCATTGATGCTGTTTATTGCCTTCATGGCACTGAGTGAACCAGCATTTGCTGATGGCGGCTTCGGAAAAATTGAAACTGCTCTTGATAAAATAATTGAAGCTTTAACAGGAAAAATTGCAACATCAATTGCAACCATTGCGGTTGCTGGTATTGGGCTTGCATGGATTGCTGGTTATGTTGAAATGCGTAAAGCTTTCTTTGTTTGTGTTGGCATCGGCATTGTTATGGGTGCAACGCAAATCGTATCAATGTTTTCCCATTAAACTTTGCCTTTCAAAGCCATGAAAGAGAACGACAAGCTAACAGAAGATACGTTATTTCTTGCTTGCACGCGCCCTGCAATGATTGCGGGCGTGACGGTGGAAGCTATGGGATTAAATGGGATAGGAACGATGATATTGTTCATTATGGCAGGCAATATTTTTCTTCTAACCTTTGGTGTGATGCTGCATTTCATATTCAAGGAAATCCTAAAGCATGACCATAACAAATTTCGTATTCTTCTGACATGGCAAAAGACAAGTATTTTTGCCAGAAATTCGAGTCTATGGGGTGGGGGAAGTATTTCTCCATTACGATTAATTCGTAATTATGAGGAATTACAATGAATAGAACAGAGCGCAAACGTGAAAAGCAGCCAGAGGCGATCATTCCTTATGTGCGCCATGTCAACAAGCACATCATTGCGTTGGATTCACGCGCTCTCATGAGCGTTATTAAACTTGAAGGGATTAACTTTGAGACAGCGGATATTATTGATCTGAATGTGCTTCACGAACAGCTCAATAATCTGTTTAAAAACATAGCGGATGAACGGATAGCGCTTTATAGCCATATTATCAGAAAGCGTGAAACGATTTATCCGGATGGGACTTTCAGATCGGCATTTGCCAAGCAATTAGATGATAAATATCGCGACCGGATGATTTCACAGGAGCTTTATCGCAATGAGCTTTATCTTTCTATTTTGTGGAATCCACACGTTGATCAAACGGATAAATTAGTGGAGTTTTTCAAACGTTTAGGCAAAGCCAAGCAAGAAAAGACAGAAGTTGATGCAGAGTCCATTCGCAAGCTTGAAGATATTACCACAGATCTTATTCAAAATTTAGAGCGTTATGGTGCAAGAAGATTGAGTCTTTATGAACATGAAGGCAATATTTATTCGCAGCAAAGTGAGTTTATCCACCAATTGGTGGGAGGTCGTCGTGAACGTATCCCTCTCACATGGGGGACGATAGCTTCGACTGTTTATTCAGACCGTCTCATTTTTGGGAAAGAGATCATAGAAATACGCACCGAGGCGGGACAGCGGTTTGCGGGCATGTTTGGTTGGAAAGAATATCCAGCAAAAACCAGGGTAGGCATGGCGGATGGTTTGCTCACCCTTCCCTTTGAGTTTATTTTCACCCAATCTTTTATTTTCAAGAGCAAAAATGCTGCCAAACAGATTATGGGGCGCAAACAGAATCAAATGGTCAATGCAGGAGATCGAGCAGGTTCACAAATTATGGAACTGGATGATGCGCTTGATGATCTTGAATCCAATCGTTTTGTTTTAGGGGAGCATCATTTATCATTGGCAGTTTTTGCTGATACGCCGCAAGAGTTAGCGGATAATCTTGCCAAAGCGCGTTCTCGTCTTACAGATGGTGGGGCTGTGATTGCGCGGGAAGACTTAGGGTTAGCAGCAGCTTGGTGGGCACAATTGCCTGGCAATTATGCTTATCGCACCCGCTCTGGTGCAATAACAAGCCGCAATTATGCAGCGCTTTCTCCTTTTCATTCTTTTCCGGTTGGGAAAATAGATGGCAATGTGTGGGGACCAGCGGTCGCCTTGATGAAAACCTCTGCTGGTTCACCGTTTTATTTTAACTTTCACTTTGGTGATTTAGGCAATACGTTTGTTTGTGGTCCCTCTGGTTCTGGGAAAACGGTTATTGTCAATTTTCTTTTAGCGCAACTTCAAAAGCATGATCCCAATATGGTCTTTTTTGACAAAGATCGGGGCGCAGAACTTTTTGTCAGAGCGGGTGGCGGCACTTATATGCCCTTGAAGAATGGTAGACCGACAGGCATAGCACCGCTAAAAGGCTTAGACTATAACAATCCAGCAGATAGAGTTTTTTTACGCCAATGGATTATAAAGCTTGTTTCGTCTGAAGATCAAAAGATCAGTGAATCAGAAAGACAAGATATTTCTGCTGCTGTTGACCAACTTGCCTTATTACCCAAAGAACAACGGACAATATCGGCCTTACAAATGTTTTTTGACACCACGCACAGGGAGGGGATAGCGGGTCGTTTAGAAAGATGGTGTAAAGGCAATGCCTTAGGGTGGGTTTTTGACAATCCTGATGACGACATTGGCATTGATGCAAAATTTATTGGTTATGACATGACGGATTTTTTAGACAATAATGAAATTCGTCCACCCTTGATGATGTATCTTTTTCATAGGATTTTGTCTCTGATTGATGGACGTCGTATTATCATTGTCATTGATGAGTTTTGGAAAGCCTTAGAGGATGATTCCTTTAAAGCCTTTGCGCAAGACAGGCTGAAAACTATCCGTAAACAAAATGGTTTGATGTTGTTTGCAACGCAATCTCCCAAAGATGCGATCAATTCGACCATTGCTCACACCATTATAGAGCAATGCCCCACACAGATTTATTTTCCCAATCAAAAGGGCAATCATGGGGATTATGTAGAAGGTTTTAAATTATCGGACAGAGAATTTAACCTGATACAATCAGAATTAAGCCGTGAGTCACGGCGTTTTCTCATCAAACAAGGACAAAGTTCAGTTGTAGCAGAGCTAAATTTACGCGGCTTTGATGATGAAATAGCCATTTTAAGTGGCACCACCAAGAATATTGAACTCCTAGAGACCATTATGGATGAAGTTGGACAATCTCCAGAAAAATGGCTTCCTATTTTTCAAGAAAGGTCAAAGCAATGAAAAAACTTTTATTGGCAACAGCTCTTTGCGCAATTTCTTTTGGACCTCAAGCAAATGCATTTGGAGGTGGTCCCTTTGATTATAAAATACTGCTGGAAAATATAGAGCAAGCCAAAAGATTGAGAGAACAAGTTGCAAAAGCAGAACAACAAATTCAACAAGGTGCACAACAGCTTGAGCAATTAAAGAGCCAACTCGATCAAGCGAAACAGTTATATAACTCCTTAAATGTCAAGCCTGACATTTCGGGATTGAAAGAGATGTTTAACAAGCAAGGGAGCAGTGGCGCCCTTCCTTCAGATTTTAACCACTTTCAACAATCAATGGGCAGTGGTGGCGGCGGTGGCGGTGGCGGCGGCAGCAAAAACACGCAAAAATGGCAAGAAGAACTTAAATACAAAGAGCCCGCGGGGGGCGCAGACTCAAAAGAGGCAGTAGATGCTTTTTACACACAGGAAGTGAAAAAAGCTGAACAGCGCGTAGTAGGACAAGCAGCAAAAGGACAAGACGTCTACGAAGAAGCCAGTGAAACACAAAAAAACATTACCAAGCTTCTTGACGAACTTGGAAGTACTGAAGATGCGGGTAAAATTCAAGGCATTCAAGCACAACTAGAAGCGATACAAGCAAAACTCCAAACACAAGTCCTTCAAATGCAAGCCGCCGCAATGATTCAACAAGCAGAAGAAAAAGCGGCAGAAAGACGTGAAATAGAAGAATTTAAAGCACGAACCAAAGCTTTAGCCCAAAAAATGCGTGGTCAATAAAGAGTAAAAAAGAGGGGCTTGAATATGAACAAGATCATCATAACAACATTGCTACTTTGCACAGGGCTCATCACCACTGGATGTGAAAAAACCTACAGCGTAGAAGAACTTAAAAAAAATAAAAAACTGATGGAAGAAGTATTAGTGAAATGTTTGACGTCAGGGGATTTGAATTCGAAAAATTGTAAAAATGCAGAGCAAGCTGAATTTGAAACCCGTAAAAATTGGAGAGGCTTTGGCTCAACAAATGACGATAAACAAGAATCTGAAAAGAAACAGGACAATAAATAATGAATAAAGTTCTCATAACAACATTGCTGCTTTGCACAGGGCTCATCACAGCTGGTTGTGAAAAAACCTATAGCGTCGCAGAATTTAAAAAAAATCCAAAATTATTTGATGAATGGGTCACGAGATGTGGAGGGATAGGAACTTCAAAAAATTGTGAAAACCTAAGAGTAGCAGGCGCTGAACTTGAGAAAGAACGTCAGGCAAAAGTTGAAGAAGAAAATCGCAAAATAGATGAAAAATTTAAAGCTGAACAAAAAGCTTGGATTGAAAAAATGAGAGCTGAGAATGAAAAATTCCGAGCCGAACAAGAAGCAAAGCGACGTGCTGAAGAAGAACAAGAAGCAAAAGAGCGCGCTAAACAACAACAGGACAGTCATTAATCATGAATAAAGTTCTCATAACAACATTGCTACTTTGCACTGGGCTCATCACAGCTGGATGTGAAAAAACCTACAGCGTAGAAGAATTTAAAAAAGATGAAAAATTACGCCTAGAGTGGGATGCTAAATGTGGATTTGCAGGAACTTCAAAAAATTGTGAAAACATGCGGTTAGCATTTTTAGAACTTCAAAAAGAATATGAAGCAAAAGCAGCAGAAAGAGAGCGTCAAGCGGAAGAGAACCTTCATGAAGCATTAAAAAAAGCTAGAGCTAAAATAATGTCCGATCTTGAAAAAAGAGAAGCTGAATATCAAAAAAGGCAAGCTGAAGAAGAACAAAAAGCAAAAGAACAAGCAGAAAGAGAAGCAGAAGAGCGCGCTAAAGCTAAACAACAACAGGACAATAAATAATGAATAAAGTTCTCATAACAACATTGCTACTTTGCACTGGGCTCATCACAGCTGGGTGTGAAAAAACCTATAGCGTCGCTGAATTTAAAAAAGATAAAAATTTACGCTTAGAGTGGGATGCGAAATGTGGATTCGCAGGAACTTCAAAGAATTGTGAAAACATGCGGTTAGCATTTTTAGAACTTCAAAAAGAATATGAAGCAAAAGCAGCAGAAAGAAGTCGTAAAGCAGCAGAGGAGTATAGGAAAGGTATAGATGAACTTATAGCTGAACAAAAAGCTAAACATGAAAAATGGAAAGCTGAACAAAAAGCAAAAGAACAAGCCAAGAGAGAAGCAGAAGAGCGCGCTAAAGCTAAACAACAACAGGACAATAAATAATGAATAAAGTTCTCATAACAACATTGCTACTTGGCACTGGAATTATCGCTGCTGGCTGTGAAAAAACTTATAGCGTCGCTGAATTTAAAAAAGATGAAAAATTACGCCTAGAATGGGATGCTAAATGTGGATTCGCAGGAACTTCAAAAAATTGTGAAAACATGCGGTTAGCATTTTTAGAACTTCAGAAAGAATATGAAGCAAAAGCAGCAGAAAGAGAGCGTGAAGATGATGAAAAGTTTCAAAAAATGATTAGAGATTCCGAAGCTGAAATGAGAGCCAGAATTAAAAAAATGAGAGCTGAGAATGAAAAATTCCGAGCTGAACAAAAAGCAAAAGAACGCGCTGAAGAAGAACGAAGAGCAAAAGAGCGCGCGGCAGAAGAACAACAGAATAATAATTAAAACACGATGAAGAGCGGAGCATCTCAATGGCAATAGTAACCAAAGGTGTATTTACTTGGATAGATAATACTGTAATGCATTCCCTTACAAAGACAATGGATAGCACCATTACACATCGCTATTGCGCTTTAGCTGCTCAACTTAAAGAGCTTTGTACACTCTATAATATATTTATGGCAACATTATGTCTGTGCTCTAGATTTATCATCACTGGTTATAAAAACCGATAACACAAGCAGAATTTAAAGATTGTGCTCAAAACTTGTAAAACTGAAAGAAAGAAGGGGAAATATTGATGAATAAAGTTCTCATAACAACATTGCTACTTTGCACAGGGCTCATCACAGCTGGATGTGAAAAAACTTATAGCGTCGCTGAATTTAAAAAAGATAAAAATTTACGCTTCGAGTGGGATGCTAGATGTGGATTTGCAGGAACTTCAAAAAATTGTGAAAACGTGCGGTTAGCATTTTTAGAACTTCAGAAAGAGTATGAAGCAAAAGCTGAAGAAAGAGAGCGTCAAGCGGAAGAGAACGATCGCAAAAGATATGAAGAATTTATGGCGAAACAAAAAGCTGATCTTGAAAAAATGAGAGCAGAGACTCAAAAAAAATTAGAAGAACAAAGAGCAAAACGACGTGCTGAAGAAGAACAAGAAGCAAAAGAGCGCGCGGCAGAAGAACAACAAAATAACCATTAAGACATAATGAAGAGCGGAGCATCTCAATGGCAGTAGAAA
The DNA here is from genome assembly GCF_042196125.1 of Bartonella sp. AP280QHHD. Lineage (NCBI taxonomy): Bacteria > Pseudomonadati > Pseudomonadota > Alphaproteobacteria > Hyphomicrobiales > Bartonellaceae > Bartonella > Bartonella sp. AP280QHHD. The sequence goes on from NZ_JBHIPQ010000015.1 coordinate 147,616, forward strand.
GCAAAGGCATATTCACTAAGATAGACAATATGTTGATGGATCCCCTTACAAAAATAATGGATAGCACCATTACACATCGCTATTGCGCTTTAGCTGCTCAACTTAAAGAACCTTACAGATTATACAATAGATTTATGGCAACATTATGTTTGTGCTCTAGATTTATCATCACTGGTTATAAAAACCGATAACACAAGCATAATTTAAAGATTGTGCTCAAACCTCAAAAACTGAAAGAAAGAAGGGGAAATATCTATGAATAAAGTTCTCATAACAACATTGCTACTTTGCACAGGGCTCATCACCGCTGGCTGTGAAAAAACCTATAGCGTCGCAGAATTTAAAAAAGATGAAAAATTACGCCTAGAGTGGGATGCGAAATGTGGATTTGCAGGAACTTCAAAAAATTGTGAAAACATGCGGTTAGCATTTTTAGAACTTCAGAAAGAATATGAAGCAAAAGCAGCAGAAAGAAGCCGTAAAATTGAAGAAGAAAATCGCAAAATAGATGAAAAGTTTCAAGCTGAACAAAAAGCTTGGATTGAAAAAATGAGAGCTAATACTCAAAAAATACTCGAAAAACAAAGAGCGGAAACACGCGCTGAAGAAGAACGAAGAGCAAAAGAGCGCGCGGCAGAAGAACAACAAAATAACCATTAAGACATAATGAAGAGCGGAGCATCTCAATGGCAGTAGAAAGCAAAGGCATCTTTACTAAGATAGATAATATGTTGATGGATCCCCTTACAGACGCAATGAATAACGCCATTTCCAATCTTTCATTAAGCTTAGGTGCTCCGCTTAAGCTGTCTTGTACAATCTATATTATATTTATGGGCTACAATATCATCTATGGGCGCTCTTCCATGCCCTTATGGGAGTTTATAGCGACAACTTTCAAACTGGGCATCGTTGTTGCACTTGCTACAAAAGCCGATGTTTATAATGAGTGGGTCAGTGGTATATTTTTCCATGATCTGCCAAATGCCATTGCAAATGTCACACAAGGAGCACATGTGGATCGAAATGTATGGGACAATATGATAAACAAAGCTGGAGCACAGGTTTTGGACGCAGCAAACCAGTACACAGGTCTGACTCAAATGGGGAAGTTTATTGCGACATGGATTGCTGGTTTTATCTGCCTAGTTGCTGCTATCTTATTTTGTCTAGTCGGTTTTGTTGTTTCATTATTTGCTAAATTGGGTTTGTTTCTTGTCATATCAATAGGACCACTCTTCATAAGCCTCTATATGTTTTCCTCAACCAGAAAATTCACAGAAGCATGGTTAGGGCAAGTTGCAAACTTCATCATTTTATATGTGTTAGTCGTGCTGCTTGGTGGTTTATATGTCAAGATTTCAATGAAAGTTTTTTCAGGAGGTGTTGACAATATCATCACTACTTTAATTCAGTTCTTGGTTGTTGGTATTGGTGGTATTCATCTTTTCCTCAGACTCCCTGATATCGCATCAGCTTTAGCCTCTGGGGGGGCTTCTCTTACAGGATCAGGACCAGTCGCTAAAACAACGGCTCAACTAACAGGTAAAGCTGCTAAAGCAACAGCCAACACGATAGCAAAGGGCGTTAAAAAATTAGCATCACTATTAAAAAAGGTCTAAGTTCAAATGCGGGAATTTAAAAAAATTGGGATTATCTTACCATTTCTCTTTCTCAGTGGCTGTGTGTCTTCACCAAACACACTGAAGTCACTCCCAAAGTGTGATGGATATTCTAAACGTCCACTCAACAGATCAATGTGGAATTGGGAAGGGAAAAAACCCACGCCCACACCCATTATCATCAGTAACAACACCCCCTCACCCCTAAAAGAAGGGAAGCTGGAAATGCTTCTGGCACAAAAATTAACGGATGAAGAAATCAAATCTTACAAAAATTGCGGGCAAAAAGCATGAAAGAAAAAGACATAGAACAATACATTGCTGAAGCGCGCTCGTTCGATCAAGATCGCATGCTCGCCTCACGCCGCACCACCCGCGTCTCGCTTGCCATTGCCGGCATCGCCGTTGCTGTTGCAATACTGTCTTCTCTCGCGGTCATCACCCTCACACCCCTTAAAACCGTGGAGCCTTTTGTCATCCGCGTCGACAATTCAACCGGCATCACCGAAGTTGTGGAAGCCTTAAAAGAAGGTCCCACCAATGTCGACGAAGCAATCACACGCTACTTTGCTGCAAAATATGTCCGCTCCCGTGAAGGCTTCACCACAGAAGAAACACAACACAACTTCCAAACCGTCTCCCTCCTCTCTTCTTCTGAAGAACAGGAAAGATTTGCCAGCTGGTATGGAGCAAGAAATCCCCAAAGTCCTCAAATTCTCTATAAACACGCCGCTGTTACAATAACAATAAAATCAATCTCCTTTATCAATGACGATGTTGCCCAAGTGCGTTACTACAGAACCATTCATGACAACGACAACAACAAAGAATTCATCACCCACTGGGTTGCAACACTTACCTTTGAATATATCAATGCCCCTATCTCTGTCCAAAACCGTTTGATAAATCCTCTAGGGTTTATTGTTAGTGAATATAGAACCGATCCGGAAGTGGTCAACTGATCATGACAAAAAAAATTCTTTTTTTCATTCTTAACATCGCTATTACCCTTTCTTTAACGCCTAGCCATGCCAGTATTTTTCCCACTCGTGCGCCAAGCGATAGCCGCATTCGCTTTATCAACTATGATGCCTATAATGTCACAAAAATTATTGGCTCCATACGCTCATCGGTACAAATAGAATTTTCTCCCAATGAAGAAATTGCTCATGTAGCGATTGGCAACAGCGTTGCATGGGAAGTTGCACCAGCGGGTAATATTCTTTTCCTCAAAGCGCGAGAAGTCCAACCCATTACCAATCTCCAAGTCGTCACCACAAAGCTTGATGGCTCAAAGCGCTCTTATCAATTTGAACTCATCATTAAAGATGGAGAAATTTCATCTGGACAAGAAACATATTTCCTTGTGAAATTTCGCTACCCACAAGAAGAAGCAGAACAAAGAAGACTCGCAGCACTTATGCGACAAGAAAAACAACAAGCCCAGCGCATTGATAATGTCTTCAACGCTTCTGAAACCTACGGACCACGCAATTGGGCTTACACCGCTCAAGGATCAAGCGTGCTCGAACCCTCCTCCGTTTATGACAATGGCAAAACAACAACATTTACATTTCCAGACAACCAAGAAATCCCTGCCATTTACATTGTCAGCAATGACGGTACAGAATCGCTGGTTCCCAAAACCACGAGAGGCAACATGGTGATTGTCCATGCCATTAGCGCACGCTTCACCCTAAGACAGGGAAAAAACGTCCTATGCGTCTTTAACGAAGCCTATCAACCAAAAGGCACAAATCCAAATACCGGAACAACCTCACCATCTGTTGAACGTAAAATTGCATCAGATCTTTAAATAAGCGGGAATTGAAGGGGACAACACATGAGTGATAAACCAATCATCGAAGATCGCGGATCTATTGGGGATGGCAAAAACAATAGCGCCAAAACCGCTGGCAAAAAAATAGTTGTCGCAATAGCCTGTATAGGAATCTGCGGCTATGTGCTCTGGAACATCTTATCCTCCCCCACAGAACAAAAAGACACCGCAAAAGCTCATAAAAAACAAGCACAAAACTTTCACAATTCCCTCGCTCCTTTAGAGCTCGCCCCCTCTGACCCGCGTGCAAACATAGCGCCAATAACCTTACCACCCCCACAACCACTCGCACAAGAACCCAAAAAAGATGACCCACTACTTGATGCCGCAAGACGTGCCCCTGTTCTCGCTTTTGCCAAAGGCTCTAAATCTCAATTAAAAGACATCGTCAACACGACTCTCAACCCCTTTGACAAATTCCATGCCCTTGAAAATCTCGCGAATGCGCAAAATTCTCCTGCCCTTCAAGACACACAAAATTTTGCAACCCTTTTAAAGCCTACCAAAACAGAAGAAACAAAAGCAAAAGCAAAACTCATCGGCAATAGAAACTTTATCATCGCCATGGGAACCTCTATTCCCTGTATCTTAGAAACCGCATTAAACAGTGAGCAACCAGGCTTTGCAAGCTGCATCATCAACCGTGATATCCTCTCTGACAATGGGCGCGTTGTTTTGCTTGATAAAGGAACCCAAGTGATTGGCGAATACCGCGGAGGGATAAAACAAGGTCAATCTCGCCTCTTTGTACTCTGGACAAGAGCAAAAACCCCAACCGGTGTCATCATCGACCTTGCCTCACCCGCAACCGACAGTTTAGGAAGAGCCGGTTTTGATGGCAACATCAACACCCATTGGTGGGAACGCTTTGGCTCTTCCCTTTTACTCACCGTTATTGATGGTGCCACAACAGTTTTAACAAATAAAATAGTAGGCAATTCCAATAAAGAAGGTTCAAACAACTCTGGAGGCGGCGGTTTTGAAGGCGCAAACAACACTGGAAAAGATGCCGCCAGTATTGCTCTTGAAAATCAAATCAACATCCCTCCTACCTTAGAAAAATTTCAAGGCGAACTGGTCAACATCTTTGTAGCAAAAGATCTCGATTTTTCCTCTGTCTATAAACTAGTCGTAAAGAGCAAAAGAAACCGCTCTACTCCCAGCTATTCCTTTTTTCATTAAGCCAATAAAGTCACATTATGCCATCAGCAAAAAATGCAGAACGCGCCTCCATCGTTTTAACAAAATTAAAGATCTTAGATGACTTCCTCAATGATGACAATTTATTTGAAATTGTTATCAATCGCCCTGGCGAAGTAATCGTTGAGGGTCCCAATGGTTGGCAAACCCACATCTTAAAAGAACTAACCTACAGCGAACTAGAAGGGATTGCAAAAGTTGTTGCTGCCTACACAACACAAAAAATCAGTGTAGAAAACCCCGTTCTCTCCGCAACACTGCCAAACAACGAACGCATACAAATTGTTATGCCTCCAGCAGTTGCAGCCAATACCATTAGCATGACCATTCGTAAACCTTCATCACGCACTTTTTCTCTTGAAAGTTTACATGAAAACAATCTTTTTTCTGTTGCCCAAAACACCAGTTTCACACCCACGCAACAAATGACAGAACGGTTATCCGAACTCTCTGATACAGACAAAGAGCTAACAGATCTCTTTATCGCGAAAGATTTTTGCACCTTTTTAGAAAGAGCCGTTATTACACAACAAAATATCTTAATATCGGGAAAAACCGGTTCTGGTAAAACAACCCTCTCCAAAGCTTTGATTGCAAAAATCCCTGACTATGAACGAATTCTCACCATTGAAGACACACCAGAACTTGTCGTTCCGCACGCCAACAAAGTCCAACTCTTTTATTCAAAAGATAACCAAGGCTTAGCAAAAGCAGGCGCAAAAGAACTGCTTGAATCAGGATTACGCATGCGCCCCGACAGAATCCTTCTACAAGAGCTGCGTGATGGTACAGCCTTTTACTACATCCGTAATGTCAATTCTGGTCACCCCGGCTCCATTACCACCGTCCACGCCTCAACAGCACTTGCAGCCTTTGAACAAATGACCCTTTTAGTCAAAGAAAGTGACGGTGGTGGTAATTTAGCACGCGATGATATCCGCGGCTTATTAATCTCGATGATTGATGTCATCATCCAATGTAAACGCCTTGAAGGAAAATTTCGTGTAACAGAAATCTATTACGACCCTTTCAAACGCCGTGATGCTTTTTAAAAAAACGCCACCCTCACACCCTTTTTTATAAGCAAAAACTATACCAATAGAGCTTTCTTAAAAACACGATTATAAGCCGCGGATATCATCGCGTGCTAAATTACCACCATAGCTTCAAGTTCAGTGTCAATAATCGAAAACAACAAGTAAAAAGAAGTAAAAATATCATCCCCATTCCCAATCACGCATGCGCCCCACAGGAAAACCAAAACGTGCCGAAAATGATATCTATAACCCTATATTTTTTCTGATTTTTTTTGACATCAACATTTGCAGGAATATAGATACCAAATTTAGTATCCGCTTCACCTTTAGCTTCAGACAAGAGCTTCACGAGCACCTTGTAATATACGAGATCCTTCTTTACTTGCCTTATCCATTATTATTCTTTTCGATATTCATCAAGGCGCAATATAAAAATTTTCTTCAACGCATTCCTCTCTGATTTTGTCAAATTACCTCAAGATGATTGACTGTAAATATCTTCGATCAACACCGGAATATTTTAACCACCAAAAAAGGGTATAACTTTATATCCCCCACTTTTACTCTTATGCTTTTAAACCTAACTTTCCTTGGCTTTCTCTCATACCTTGCATAAGACCACCAGCATCTGAATGAGTAGCAATAAAAGAAACAATATCAAATAATTATTCAGGCGATATGCCTTCTTCTTTCACAGAAGTTCAATAAGCTGCCATTTCAATCACGGTTTGCATACATCATTCAATATACGGAAACACCCATAACGATAACGATGTAAATGAAAAGCTAATTTGAAGTGAATGATCAGAAATATCAAATATCCAAATGACAAAACAAATCTTACCTATCTTCAGCTATATCTCTTTACCCTTGTCACTTCTCTTAACCCTTGTTACTTCTCTTAACCCTTGTTACTTCTCTTAACCCTTGTTACTTCTCTTAACCCTTGTTACTTTTCTCGAAAGTTTTAAGCGTTTTCTCATGAAGAATAGACATATCAAACGGCAATCCTCTTTCATCAACAACTTTTGTCAAAGCAATACGGATGAAATCAGACACCGTAAGTCCTAAACTTGCTAATATTTCACCGGATTTTTTTTAACGCCCTATCTATGCAGGCACATACAACATCTTTTGTCACACCCATATTAAACACCTCCTTTGATTACCTCTCTTTTACCGTATGGCTTAATAGGGCTTATACAGCATAAGGCTTTATCCTTGCCCTTACCGTATCATATCTATTGATCTTGCACGCGCTATTGCGTTGATTTTCTCCTGTTGTCTCTGTTGCAAAAACTTAACTGCCATTTGAAACTCTTTTATGCGTTCTTTATTATAAGACTGTTCTTTGGGGATTGCTTTTGATAAATCAAAACCATATTTATGAATGGCATCATGTCCAAAACGTTTATCTAAAACACTTTGTAGCTTTAAAAACTCTTGATTAACCTGCTCTGGTATCTTTGAATAACTATCACAACCAGCTTCAACATTTTTCATAAAAGTCACTGCTTCTTGTGAAAGTGACGGAACCTCAACTTTTAACTGTTCACGCTCCCGTGTAACACTAACCATCAGCGTCTCATAAGAATTCTCATAAAAGGATTGAAGCAGTTTAATAGAAGAAATAGCAAGAGGAACATGATAAAGCGCTTCTTTTCGTTCTTTTCCTGTAGCCTTCAATTTATCGATAAAACGATCTGACCCACGCAGTTCGCCTGCTCTATCAGGTGCCCTATCCAAAATATCAGGAAGTTTATCGCCTTTACCTGCTAAAATCGTTTGCTCAATCCTAAACGCAGCCTCTTGTGGATCTCTATAAATAAATGCTAAACGACTGTTTAACTCCTTAAACATATTAACATAAGATTTTTTATTTCTAAGGGCGCTTAACACCTTCTGTTCTAGATTAGAGTTATCCGTATAAGCAGCAAGGTATGGCTCTCGTTCTGTTGCTTTTGCAACAACATTCAAATCATTTTGTAATTGTTCTAGTTCTTCTTTTTGACGTTTAGCAAAACTTGTCTTTTCTCTATCCCAAGGAGTTTCAATCTTCTCTTTTTGTTGTTCCAAGCACTCTTTATTAAGATCAACGCCAAAAGCAATATTTTTGCCAATACCTTGAGAAACATCATCCCTTTTATTTTCTGTAAACTTGATAAGGTTCTTATAGATGAGTGCAGATAGATATTCTGAATTACCAAAATGTGCTTCAATTGACGCACGTGTCATTTCTTGTCGCTCAATACCCTTCCAGTTGATATGATAACCAGCTTCACGAGCAAGTTGCACCATAAATTCGCGCTGAGTACGCCCATTCCCCTCTCGAAACGGATGCAACGCATTCAACTCGCCCATGTAATATCCAGCCCTTTGGCTAAAGTCATAAGCACCAAGACCACGCAGATACTGTTCTTTTGCAAGCTTTTGCGTAATCTTCGGTGCATAACTTTCAATCTGATTATAACTAGCAAACATACTATTGCCTTTGGCAATATCCACTAAACGAACTTGTCCCGCCCATTCATATATGTCACCAAACAGTCTTCTATGAATCTCTTTCATGTAATTCAGATCAAACTTACCACCAATAGGAGTATGTACAAATTCGAAAGATTTTACATAAGAAATCGTAGATTCTACACGTTGCAGTGTGGCTTTGTCTTTAATACCAAGCCGATTATACATCACACCAGTTTCAGGATCAGTATAAGAATCACCGCTCCCCTTATACTTCTCCACGTTTTACCCTCTCCATATAATCTTTGAGGATATCACTTGTTTCAAGCTCTCCAATAATAACACGCTCCATTTGTGCAACAACCAGCGGATCTGGCTCTAATCCCTCTAAACGTTGGCTTGCCAATGCATTTTCAGCATAGAGGCGACGCAGCTTAAGTTCCTCTTCACTCAACATATTAAAACCCTCATTTGCTTACATTTATTATAGCCAAACAGACTATAGAAACAAGATTTTATTCCTTGTCTTACCCGCGTTACATCTTTTGACCTTGTACGCTCATACGCATGATTTAGCTCTTGTATACGTTTCTGTTGCAAAAACTTAACTGCCATTTGAAACTCTTTTATGCAATCTTGATCATGGGACTGTTGTTAAGGATTTTTTTTTGATAGATCATAATTTGTTTGCATAGCAAGCCAAGCACGTGCTGTGCTTACACCAGACATTTCAAGCCTAATAGCAAGATTAGCACTCATAGCGGCTTTTCCATTTAAAACTCTAGAAAGTGCTACACGAGATATACCAAGCTACTCTGCTGCTTCATTAACGGATAAACTAAGCTCTTTGATCACATCTTCTCACAATAATTCACCGGGATGTGAAGGATTCTTCATCATTGTTTAGACCTGCTTTTTGATGACAATCCAGATAATCAACCATTTCGACATCTATGCTATCAAAGCGAAATATTACGCGACAATTTCCATTTACAGTAATTGACTAATAATCCTTGAAATCACCTTTTAGCAGATGTAATCAAAAGGACGGATAACTCAAAATCTTTTGGCGATACATCTCCTTCAAGAGCACTTAGAATACGCTTTAATTTTTGAGCATGGACGGTTCTAATCCCTTCAGTCGTACCAGTATTATAGAAGGCTTCAATCCTTTTATGTTTAAATCTTAAAATTGTAAATGAATATAGAGTGTACCCTTCCAAGATACAAAAAATGTTCATTATTTTTACATCACACGGCTTTTTTTACTTTATAAACATTAGAACTGTCGTGAAAAAATTGCTCATTCTCATCTCTTTCTCATTATTCTACTAATTATTGGAAAAGTATAAGTTCATAATTAGGAGGAGCTAAACGTAATAGGAGCGTATCATATCCCCAATTGGCAGCGGCACTTAGAAACATCAAGATGATATAACCACAATGACCATTGCTGTTTGATGTTCATGAGGCGCTGCACCCGCTGTATGTCCAGTAAAAAGAATGAATAACACTAATAACCCCCTACAAACTCTGTTAAACTAATAACCGGTTTACGAATAAGTAAAAGAAAAAGGAAAATCAAAAAAAGGCATATTTTTCATATTTTACGAACTATAGAGAAATCTATACGCATTGTAGTTATTAGAATTAGACTTTTCCCTTTTTTATTTAATTTGTTCGTAGATAGAGTATCCATTACCGTTATTACATCACTAACAGAGTTAATAATCATACCTTTTGTAATTGCCAAAATCCCGCATTAAAATCAGACCTTTATTCAAAGATGATCTGATAATTTTCTCAAAAAATTCAAGATTCCTCAAGTGCAGTCCCCATGCGTACATCATGATGAATAATAATATCCATCAACTCTGTCACGACAGTGTCCAATACTTCTCGTGCATCGCCTTCAGCCATAAGGCGGATAACCGGCTCCGTTCCAGAAGCGCGGATCACCAGCCGTGCCTCTTTTCCCAACCGCTTCTCTGCTTGATCAATGGCCGCTTTGACGGGATTTTTTTTCAAGATATTTTTATTTTTAATCGTTACATTTTTTAAAATTTGCGGTACAGGTTCAAACCGTTTACACAATTGGCTCATAGGGCTTTGACTTTCCTTCATACAAGCTAAAATCTGCAATGCAGCCACCAAGCCATCACCCGTGGTACCAAAATCACTAAGCACGATATGGCCAGAAGCCTCACCACCAACATTATATCCCTTTTGGCGCATGGCATCGACAACATAACGATCTCCAACTTTTGTCCTTACAAGGTGCAACCCTTTGCTATTCAAGAAACGCTCTAGTCCAAGATTTGACATAATCGTTGTGACAACACCATTGCACCGTAATCGTCCCATTTTATGCCAATTTTCAGCAATTACAGCAATCAACTGATCTCCATCAACCGTTTGTGCTTTTTCATCCACAATGAGAACACGATCTCCATCTCCATCAAGAGCAATCCCCACATCAGCACGCACTTCATGCACTTTTCGTTTTAAAGAGCTTAAATCGGTTGATCCACATTTTTGATTAATATTGGTCCCATTGGGTTCATCATGAATAGCAAAAACCTCAGCCCCCAATTCCCATAAAGCACGGGGAGCCGCTTTATAAGCAGCCCCATTGGCACAATCCACAACAATACGCACAGTATCTAAGCGAACATCACGCGGCAAAGTTCGTTTGGCATATTCAATATAACGATAAATATCCCCCTCAACCCGTTTTGCATAACCAATTTCGGCAGAACTTGCTAAAGATTTTGAAAGATCTGTATCGATCAATTGTTCAATTTTGGCTTCCATATCATCTGAAAGTTTAAAACCATCAGGACCAAAAAGTTTAATTCCATTATCATAGAACGGATTATGAGAAGCAGAAATCATCACCCCAAGATCCGCTCGCAAAGAGCGGCAAAGCATTGCAACAGCAGGGGTTGGCACTGGACCCAATAAAAAAGCTTCCATCCCCGCAGCAGTCAATCCTGAAACCAAAGCGTTTTCCAACATATAACCAGATAATCGTGTATCCTTGCCAATCACCACACGATGAGATTGATGTTGTGAGCGAAATAAAACCCCTACAGCCATCCCCACCTTCATGGCAAAATCGGGTGTCATAGGAAATGAATTGGCTTTCCCCCGAATTCCATCTGTACCAAAATATTTTTGCACCATGCCTCTTTCCTTTAATATATAATTCTTCCCTTGGCTTTTCCTTAAACCCCTAACAAGCCCCCTTGGTACAATAGTCCCCCCGCTCCCCGTATAAAATCAGATCATTGATCTAAACCTTCATGCATTTAAACAATCAAGCCCCCTATTCACCATCTACACATCTAAACCACTCTCAAGCAATTATGTTTACACCCTTCCACATAAAAGCAATATTATCTCCTCAAAATGCTCTATACACCCCTTTAATACAACCAACGGATAATCTCACACACTTGCTAAATCCGTAAAGAAACCCAGCACCAAACCTCATACCCTACAAAATCAGCAAGGAAATCTATCGCCTAACCTCACAACCCTACCACATTAGAAAAGCAACAGTCCACCTCGCCTTGTAGCATGCTAAAGCCGTCATAATACAACGGCTTTGCTTAATTTTTTGCTTCCATATTTTTGCAAATATTACAAGAAAGGCGCAAACAAAACTTGCGCCTTTCTCAAAAAAATTAGAAGTTTTCCTAAAACATCGTCACTCAAGCGATATTAAATAATTCTTATTTTTCTTTATCATGTCCCGCAGTATTGGACTTCTTTTCAGCATTACTTTTAGAGCGGTTGACTGATTTTGTAGTACCTTTTGTGCTTTGTGCTTTTTTCTCAGTCTCATCCGATTGCACTTCTTTAGACTGAGCCTCCTTAAGCGCAACATTACTGGATTTTGCTGTTTTTTTCCCAACAGCTGCCTCTGCTTTGTCTGCCTCGCCTTTATCGGTCTCTACTTTATGAGGCGCTGTTTTAGAGACTGCTTCAGCGTTTTTTTCATCCACCACTGTTGTCTCTGTCTTCATTTTTCCAGTTTTTGGAACAGAAGACCCCCGTGGCGCAGCACCCTCATCTTTCTGTGTGCGTGAAGGAGGCTTTCCTGCAATAACTTCGTTAATTTCAGCTCCCGTTAAAGTCTCATATTCCAACAAACCTTGTGCCAAAGCAAACCATTCTTTTCTTTTTGTTTTCAAAATGTTTGTCGCATTTTTATAGGCATCATCAATAAGCTTACGCACTTCCATATCAATCATGCGTGCTGTTTCTTCAGAGACATTTTGTGTTCGCGCAACAGAATGACCCAAAAAGACTTCATCTTGGTTATCGCCATAAGCTACATTTCCAAGCAGATCAGAAAATCCCCACCGTGTGATCATTGCACGTGCTAATTTCGTTGCTTGCTCAATATCAGAAGAAGCACCGGAGGTGATATTTTCCTTTCCAAACTTTAATTCTTCAGCCACACGTCCACCCATCATAATAGCCAAACGAGAAATCATCCACCGATAACTCATAGAATAGCGATCGCCTTCAGGCAATTGCATCACCATTCCCAATGCTCTTCCCCTTGGAACGATTGTTGCTTTGTGGACAGGATCAGCAACCGGCACATTAAGAGCCACAATAGCATGTCCTGCTTCGTGATAAGCAGTGAGTTCTTTTTCCTCTTGTGTCATAGCGGTTGAACGACGTTCAGCCCCCATCATCACCTTATCTTTGGCATCTTCGAATTCTTGCATCGTGACAACTCTTTTATTACGGCTCGCAGCCATAAGAGCAGCTTCATTGACCAGATTCATCAGGTCCGCACCGGAAAATCCTGGTGTTCCCCTTGCCAAAATTTTCAAATCAACGTTAGGCGCTAAAGGCACGTTGCGCACATGCACTTTCAAGATTTGCTCACGCCCAGAAACATCAGGGTTTGGCACAACAACTTGCCGATCAAAACGCCCTGGTCTCAATAAAGCAGGATCAAGCACATCAGGACGGTTTGTTGCGGCAATAAGAATAATACTTTCATTGGGCTCAAATCCATCCATTTCGACAAGCAACTGGTTTAAGGTCTGTTCACGTTCATCGTTTCCACCGCCAAGACCAGCCCCCCGATGGCGTCCAACAGCATCAATTTCATCGATAAAGATAATACAAGGTGCATTTTTTTTAGCCTGTTCGAACATATCGCGCACACGGCTTGCCCCAACACCAACAAACATTTCAACAAAATCAGACCCTGAAATGGTAAAGAATGGCACATTGGCTTCACCTGCCACAGAACGTGCTAGCAAAGTTTTACCGGTTCCTGGAGGACCAACAAGCAAAACACCGCGTGGGATACGCCCCCCTAAGCGTTGAAATTTTTGTGGTTCGCGTAAAAATTCAACAATTTCTTGAAGATCTTGCTTTGCTTCTTCAACGCCAGCAACATCTTTAAAGGTAATACGTCCTTGCGCTTCATTAAGCAATCTTGCTTTCGATTTCCCAAATCCCATTGCACCACGTGATCCATTTTGCATTTGCCGCATAAAAAAGACCCACGCCCCCACGATAATAATAACAGGTAATAAGGAAAAGAGGAGATTGAGGAAAATGCTATTTCCAGAGCTTTCAGGAATAGCTTTAACATTGACGTTTTTGCTTTCCAACTTTTGTATCAAACCTGGATCGCGAGGAGCATAGGTTGAAATAGCTCTATGTTCAATGGTTTTCCCTGTTAATTTTTGACCTTGAATGGTCACAGATTTCAACTCATTATTCTCAATTTTTTGCAAAAATTCAGAATAGGAGACTTCTCCACCACCAGAACGTTGGCTATCTCCATTAAAGAGAGAAAACGACACAATCAAAATCAAGGCAATAACTCCCCAAATAAGGAGAGAGCGGTAATTGGAATTCATATTCAGCCCACTTAATCAAATATAGATTTCAAACAGTTCCCCTTAACATATAACCTTGTCAGCCCCTTGCCAAGGGATGAGAAGCTGTTTATTTTCTTTTAGAGTAATTTTCCTTTATCTTTTCACCTCAATATTAAAAAAAGGTTCCACAACATTCACCAAGGCAGCATCTTCTCGTGAGGAAAGCCAATCGAAAGGTGCCATAATCCGCTTGACGATAACATGTTTATGAACAACTGCTTGAGAAATCAACTCTGGAATATCATACCCTTTATGATTTGAGATCATCAGCAGCGATTGTAAAGAGGGAAAATGAGGCTTTTCAAGCTCAAAATCGCTATTTTTTAATAAAAATTTCAGCTGTTCTAAATTTGCGGCTCCAACCTTTATAGCCTCATATCCATGATTTGTGATATGATAGCGCCCATCCCATATAAAAGTTTTATCTGGCTCAACGATAGCCTCTTTCATATTTCGCCCTTCACGCCACAAAGAAATTCCGTGCTTGTTATATTCAATAACAGAACCCGCATAAGTAAAACGCTTCTTTTCTGGAGAATCGAGACAGAGTTTTTGAACAAGCATGCTTAATTTCTGATTGGGGAGCAAATAAAATCCCCCTCCCATCAGCACAGCAAAGAGCCCCACCACGAAAGGAAAACTGGAATGTTTCTGTAAAAACAGCGCAGGCTTTGCTATGAAACAACGCCCATGTTGGACAGTAATATCCAGCGCTAAGATCAAATCAGCAATATTTTTGGCTTGTTGACGACGCTGCAATGCGGCTTCATTTATTTTTTGAGCAATATAAGCCAATTTTTGTGGAGAAAGAGATTGACGCACGCGCACACGTTCAAAATTGCGATCTTCATTGGTTGGATCATCAATCCATGTTTGTCCTTGTAAGCGTAAATAATTCCGTAATGTTTGGCGTTTTACACCAAGGAGTGGCCGAATCAAACGCACTTTTCTATGCAACAACGCCTCACGCGGAATACAGGATAAACCGCGCTCATAAAGGGGACCATAGTTTTTTTCGGCAATATTTTTTCTCGTTTTTCTGGTATGATCCTCATCACGTATACCCTCGGCTTCACCGCGCAAAGCACCAGCAAAACCACTGGCATAAACCTCATTGCGCATAGCAACAGCTTCACTATATAAAGCACCTCTATTCTTTTGGAGACGTTGATACCGCATATGATAGGTCTCAACCTGATCATTGAGTGTATGCCCCGTCATAATAAGTGATGCGCCTTGTTTTTGTGCTTCTTTAACCAAGAGATCATAGCGTGCAACACGCGCGCTGGAAGCAATATGCGTCTTTGGCTTTTCGCCTTCCCATCGCACAGTGATATGTTGAATATCATGGACACGACAAATTTTCGCAACAGTTTCTGCTTCACGCATCGATTCTTTACGCAATTGATGATCAACCGTGACAACAATCATTTCTGGAGGAAATGCGAGAGTTTCCAAATGCTCTTTGACCAAAAACATCAAAGCCAAAGAATCGCTTCCCCCTGAGACGGCAAGAATCAACTTCTGACATTGAATAAAATCCGATGTTTTAAAGAGATTTCTTGCCAGTCTAACGCACACCGAAAACGACCTCGCTGTTTATTTTGCAGGTTTACAAAAAACAGATGCTAATGTTTGTTGACGTTTTGATTTTTTCACAAAATGAGCACAATCGTCTTTATTTGGCTCAAGAGCGACCATACTTCTTGCTAATTTCAGCAAAATCTCAGAGGTATAGAGCTTCTTTTTATCTGCATACCATGCGGTAAGATAAACTTGTGCTGCTTCATGATAGCGTTTTTGCCCCAACAAAGATTCGGCCAACCAAAATAAAGCATCATCACTCAAAGAATCTTTTTTGTAACGATTTTGAAAAGCGCAAAAGCTTTTTTCAGCATCAACATAGTTAGCAGAACGAATAAAATCATACCCTTCCTTATACAAAGCTTTAGAAGAAGAAAGATTGTCACTCTGATGTGCTTCAATTGGAGCACTTACTTCATGCGCTTTGTTAAAAGGTTGACTGTTTTCATGGTCATGGCTCTCCACCTTAGCTTCCACAGCAGCAACCTTTGTCTGGTCACCTGTACTATGGTCCTGCTCCATCTCTTCCTTTACAGTCTGAGATTTTTCATCTACAGCAGACTTTTCAAAAGAACAAGAATAAACAGAAGAGACTTCTGTATCAAAGAGCTCGTGAAACTGCTTGTTAACATTTTTTAAACTGTTATGCTCAAGCACCATTCGTATCTTATGCAAAAGCTTATCTAAATCATAATCTTTAAATAAAGCCTGTTGATTCTCTAAAATAATCCCTTGGTGCTCCGCAACACTAGTAGCTTTTTCCACCACATCAGATGCTGCTTTATCAGCTGCTTCAGGTGCTTCTTTCACTGCATCAACAGCCTTATTAACGGCGTCAGTGGCTTTTTCCACCGCATCAGATACTGCTTTATCAGCTGCTTCAGGTGCTTCCTTCACAGCATCAACAGCCTTATTAACAACGTCAGTGGCTTTTTCCACCGCGCTAGATGCTGCTTTATCAGCTGCTTCAGGTGCTTTCTTCACTTCATCAACAGCCTTATTAACAGCGTCAGTGGCTTTTTCCACCGCGCTAGATGCTGCTTTATCAGCTGCTTCAGGTGCTTTCTTCACTGCATCAGTTGCCTTATCAACAGCGTCAGTGGCTTTTTCTATCACATCAGATGCTGCTTTATCGGCTACTTCAGGCGCTTCTTTAACAGCATCAGTGACTTTTTCCGCTGCATCAGATGCTGCTTTATCAGCTGCTTCAGGTGCTTCCTTCACAGCATCAACAGCCTTATTAACAGCGTCAGTGGCTTTTTCTATCACATCAGATGCTGCTTTATCGGCTACTTCAGGCGCTTCTTTCACAGCATCAGTCACTTTTTCCGCTGCATCAGATGCTGCTTTATCAGCTGCTTCAGGTGCTTCCTTCACAGCATCAACAGCCTTATTAACAGCGTCAGTGGCTTTTTCTATCACATCAGATGCTGCTTTATCGGCTGCTTCAGGCGCTTCTTTAACAGCATCAGTTGCCTTATCAACAGCATCAGTGGCTTTTTCCGCCGCATCAGATGCTGCTTTATCGGCTGCTTCAGGCGCTTTCTTCACTGCATCAACAGCCTTATTAACAGCGTCAGTGGCTTTTTCCACCGCGCTAGATGCTGCTTTATCAGCTGCTTCAGGTGCTTTCTTCACTGCATCAACAGCCTTATTAACAGCGTCAGTGGCTGTTTCCACCGCGCTAGATGGTGCTTTATCGGCTGCTTCAGGTGCTTTCTTCACGTCATCAGTTGCCTTATCAACTGCATCAGTGGCTTTTTCCACCGCGCTAGATGCTGCTTTATCAGCTGCTTCAGGTGCTTCCTTCACAGCATCAACAGCCTTATTAACAGCGTCAGTGGCTTTTTCCGCCGCATCAGATGCTGCTTTATCGGCTGCTTCAGGCGCTTTCTTCACGTCATCAGTTGCCTTATCAACTGCATCAGTGGCTTTTTCCACCGCGCTAGATGCTGCTTTATCAGCTGCTTCAGGTGCTTCCTTCACAGCATCAACAGCCTTATTAACAGCGTCAGTGGCTTTTTCCACCACATCAGATGCTGCTTTATCGGCTGCATCAGGTGCTTTCTTCACGTCATCAGTTGCCTTATCAACTGCATCAACTTTATCCGTATCATGTGCAGGATATTCGGAAGCCTTTCGTGCCGCACTTTGAACAAGTGAAGTAGAACAAGCTATGAAAACCCCCATATAAAAGAGTGTTTTCCAATTGATTTTACGATACATTCTTTTTTCCCCTTAAGAGCTTATTGAATAGTTGAAACAAACAATCTTCTTTTTAATGATTATTCATGTCACTCAACGTTGTCACAGCACGTCGATTTTGATTCCAACAGGAAATATCATCACATACTGCTACAGGTCTTTCTTTTCCGTAAGAAATTGTTTGAATCCGTTGTGCGGACACACCAAGAGACACCAAATAGTTTCGCACAGCAACAGCACGGCGCTGTCCAAGTGCCAAGTTATATTCACGTGTTCCCCTCTCATCAGCATGACCTTCGATCATAATAGAATAATAAGGATAATGAAGCAACCATTCTGCTTGGCGCGTTAAAATACGTTCAGCATCAGCATCAAGTGAAGAAGAATCGAGACCAAAAAACACGCGATCACCCACATTAACCGTAAATTCTTGTCCTGAGCCTGGTGACACCTGATTCAAACCAGCATCATTCATATAAGCGCCATTCATACCGTTAAGTGCACCAACATTTTTTTTGCCACACCCACCCAGGCATAGTGAGAAAAGAAAGAGGATAGCTAAGGAATGAGAGATGGTTTTTTTGGTAGAGCGCATAGTCCGTTTCTCCTTGAATTTCGTAAAGAAGGGTCAATTCTTAAAAATATTTTTAAGAATAACCGTTAATTCCTAATGAAGAAGAAATTTTTTCTGTTTTTTCGTCCTCATTTTTACTTTTAAGTCTCTGCCAATTTTTCTTCTCCTCAGCCATTCCTCTAACATTTCCATAAGAAATGTTTCCCTTATGCGTCATGGCTTTTTATGCATCATCTTGATCTTGACGATTTTTTTGCAGCGCGTTCAGCTTTGCAAAAACTTTATCAGCATCAAAAGTCTTATGCAGATTTTCTTCACTCTCATTTTCCTCTAGAGCAGCGTTTTCCGTCACAGAAGCGGGAAGCAACGACCTATCTTCTTCTGCAGCAACAGGGCGATTTTTCGCCGCACGCTGGAGCTCAAAATCTAAATCGATTTGCGAACACAAACCAAGCCCTACAGGATCAAGAGGAACCAAATTTGCACTATTCCAATGGGTTCTAAGGCGGATTTGTTCAATTGTCGCTTTTGTTGTCCCAATCAACCGTGCAATTTGTGCATCTTTCAACTCGGGATGGTTCGTCACCAACCATAGGATACCATTGGGACGATCTTGGCGTCGAGAAAGAGGGATATAGCGCGCCCCTTTACGTTTTTTTTCAGGAATATGCACCCTCGATTGAGAAATTTTCAATCGTGCGTTTTGATCAGCCTCCACCCGTGCAATTTCACTGCGCGTCAATTGCCCAGAACTAATCGGATCTAAACCTTTAATACCATAAGCCGCATCACCATCGGCAATAGCTTTTACTTCCAAGACATGCAATTTACAAAATTCTGCAATCTGATCAAAAGAAAGAGCTGTATTATCAACCAACCAAACAGCTGTTGCTTTGGGCATCAAAAGTTGCGTTGCCATTTTTATAAATCCTCTTCTGCGCCTCTTCTATGAGGCAGGTTACCGCCCACTCAAGAGCACTGGAACTTTTTTATATGTTTAGGTCTCTCCAACCACTCCTAAAACAAAGCGCGGCATGGAATAAACCATTTTGCTATGAGATTACATTCTGTTATAGCGTTATTTTTGCTCAACGACAAGAGATCTCTCTTGTAATGATCCTCAACTAAGGTGTCTTTACCTTTAAGATGAATTTTCTTATAAAGGGTTTATTCGATTATTTCACCTCATGCTGTGGCACATTTATTCTGGTGGGATGCATGCTTTATCGCCTTAAATTCTAAGGAGTATCCAACTGGCAAAAAAGCCCTCAAATAGGAAGGAAAACTATGGCAGGCCATTCACAATTTAAGAATATTATGCACCGTAAAGGGCGTCAAGATGCAATGCGCTCGAAAATATTTTCTAAGCTTGCGCGCGAAATTACCGTAGCAGCAAAACAAGGTGCTCCTGATCCAGCCATGAACCCACGTTTAAGGCTGGCTGTTCAAAATGCCAAAGCACAATCGATGCCGAAAGATAATATTGAACGCGCGATTAAAAAAGCGTCAGGCGCCGATGTCGAAAATTATGATGAAGTACGCTATGAGGGCTATGGACCAGGCGGCGTTGCCGTCATTGTTGAAGCTTTAACTGATAACCGCAACCGCACCGCTTCAAATGTGCGCGCCGCCTTCACAAAATCAGGAGGAGCCTTAGGGGAAACAGGATCGGTCAGTTTCATGTTTAATCGGATTGGTGAAATAATCTATAAGCCAGAAGCAGGAACAGCCGATAACATCATGGATGCAGCAATTGAAGCCGGTGCCGAAGATGTGCAATCAGAAGAAACCGGACATCATATTACCTGCGCATTTGAAGATATTGGTGAAGTTTCCAAAACACTTGAAGCAAAACTTGGTGAAGCAGAATCGATTAAAACGATTTGGAAAGCCACCACCCTTGCACCAATAGATGAAGAAAAAGCTTTGTCCGTTTTACGACTAATTTCAACATTAGAAGAAGATGATGATGTGCAAAATGTTTATGCAAATTTTGATGTCAGTGATGAGATTTTGGCAAAATTGTCTGTATAATTCCCATCATTTGCATAAGCCTTCTCTTCATGCATGAGGGCTTCAAAAGCATCTGTCACCCCTCCTCTTTATCCGCACATATAAAAGCCCCGCGTCAATAGCGGGGTAAGCCATTGATGCAACAAGAAACCACAATCAATCGCAGAAAACATAATCCCAAAAAGAAAAGCATACAAAACTCTGTAGCCTCACGCCTTTCTTACATGCCCCAAAGATTATCCCTATATCCCCTCTCTATTTGATCTTTTTGTTCTTTAAGATTAACCTCCTCTCCCCACCCTCAAGTGATGAAAATGATCTAGCCTCTAAACAATTGGGATTTTCCTAACGTATTCCTATGACGAATCACTCATAAAATTCACTTGAAACTTAAGGCTCAACAAACATGCACTCCCCTAAATATTCGCCACGCACTTAAAAACACTTAGAATATATCAAGGAGGTTTATACGCCCTATATCCCCACACCTCAAAGAGCAGTGTTTTTACAACATCACAGAATAAAAATAAGCAAATGGAAAGCCAGAGCTGATTGTTTAGCAAAGTATTGTATAAAAAGCTGGTACATCTCTCTAATCTGTTGCGGATAAATTTTTGACTTTATGGCATTAACTTTATGGCATCGTATATTTCTAAAATAACGTCATTTATCTTAAAAATCTGTCCTTTTGCTCTTACCAATCAATCAATATTCAGACCTAAAACAACCGCGTACTTGAATAAAACACATCAAAGAGCAACAGCCCCCCTGACAAGAGGACTCTTCACAAACAAAATCGAAGAGGAAGTTTAAAAAAATATATATAGCGACACTTTGAATAAAAAATTGAAATCTAGAGATCTTAGAATTTTCGGCTCTATTTTTTCAAGGTATTGTTTTGAATTTTTTTAAGCATTTTCCCCCAAGGAAATTCCATTATCGATCAACAACCGTAGATGATAGATGAAACCTACATAACTCCCCATGCCCACTATAATCAATTCCTTCTTTTAAATAATTAAAAAACTATTGAGATTGTTTAAACTTGAGACTGTGTAGACTATATTCCTTCTATATTCTGTTTTTAAGCATTTTGTTTTACTGTACATTGAGCAAAGGCGACCATGCTGGATCTGAAGCATCATTGGGGGTAGGAAGTTGTCGTTCATTGCGACCCGTAATATCAATCGTATAAATTTTTGGTCCCATACCGGGATTTTTGCGAAAGAACATCAGTACACGACCATTGGGGGCCCACGTTGGTCCTTCATTGTGAAACCCCGTGGTTAAAATTCGTTCTCCTTGTCCATCAGGGCGCATAACACCGATAGAAAATTGTCCGCTTAATTGTTTTGTAAAGGCGATATAGTCACCCCGTGGAGACCAAATAGGTGTTGAATAACTCCCATCGTTTGAAGAAATACGCTGAATATCACTCCCATCCGCATTCATTTTATAGATTTGCGGCTTTCCACTACGATCTGAAGAAAAGACAATTTGTTTTCCATCCGGTGAATAAGAAGCAGAAGTATCAATAGCAGAAGTTGTTGTAAGTCGCGTCATCGTACGGGTTCGTAAATCCATAGTGTAAAGATTGGCACTCCCATCATTTTGTAACAAACTCATGATAACTTTTTGTCCATCAGAAGAAAAACGCGGAGCAATTGTCATGTTATTAAACGTTCCGATCAACTCTCTTTGCCCCATTTCAATTTGTTGGAGATAAACATGAGGTACTTGATTGTCCTCGTAAGCCATATAGGTCAATTCTTGTCTTTTTGGTGAAAACCGCGGTGTAAGCACCAATTCACTTCCATCAGACATATAAATCAAATTTGCTCCATCTTGATCCATCATTGCTAAACGTTTAATGCGTGCATTTTGAGGACCTGTTTCATCGATAAAAACAATTCGTGTATCAAAATAACCACTTTCTCCTGTCATCTCACTATAGATCTCATCTGCGATCATATGTGCCACACGCCGCCAACGTTCTGTCGCAGTATAAAAACGCCGTCCTTTCAATTGTCTTTGTCCAAACACATCCCATAAACGAAAATCGACCCTCAAACGTCCATCGATTTCTCTCATGACTTGCCCAGTAACTAAACCTTGCGCTTTTATTTTCTGCCAAGAAGCAAAATGTGGTTGTTTATTAGGATTAGAAATGTTTTCAAAAAAATTTGCTTTATCAAGCGGTAAAAACAGCCCCGACCGTTCGAGATCGGCTGTCACCACAGCAGATATTTTCAACCCAATCGAATCATTGGAAATAAAGTCTGTAATTGCAATGGGAATGGGATTAAAATCAGCGCTCGAAATAGTTCCTTTCAATTGCGCATAACCCGATGAAATACTTGAAAGCCACACCCCACAAGTGACAATAAACCAAGCAAAAACTTTATGTCTCGTTATAGTCATCATGGAATGTGTCCTTTCGTTAAGCGCTTTTTTCTCGTTTATCATCTTATTTCTTGGAGGGGATCAACATTAAAGTCAAAACCTTGCCCCCATAGATCATATTGATCACGTGGGAGATCTGCATAAGGTTGGCATGAAAAGACAGCAGCATACACCTGCCTTATCATAATAGCTTGTTGACTCTCAAGGCCGCTTACGGGATCAATGATAGGATCGCCCACAACCATCCCTTCACGGTCTAAATAAAATCGCAACCGCACGACCGGACGATTTTTTAAATCGCCGCCAAGCGCCACAAGTTTAAGCTTCTGTTGAATACATCCCCCCACAATATTGACCAATGTTTGTGCCATTTTTGTGGTATCATTAATATTTTTTCTTGCACCCAAAGCTTCTGGTGTATGAGAACGTTTTGCTCCCCCTCCTTGTGACCGCGCACGATTGAGCAAATTATTTTCCTCCAGAGCTAAAATATCTTCAATGGTCTGTTTCTCTTGGTTTTTCTTGTTAAGCTTTGGCGTCTTTTGATTCAATGCAGCCTCATTCTTCTTTGGAAATTCTCCGTCAAACTTTGGTTTAAACTGTGGAAGAAGAGATTTTTCTGGAAGTACAATTTTGGGCGCTTGATGAACAATCTGCTCTGCTGGTACTTTTGGGACCGTTGGAGCCAATTCTTTTGGCGATATCATTTCTTCATTTTTGTGCGCAGGCTTGAGCGCAACCTTAGAGGCATCCTCCGGTGCCTCCAAAGGCATCTCAGGTGCAACCTTGGGCGCATCCTCCGGTGGTGCCTCCAAAGGCATCTCAGGTGCAGCCTTGGGCGCATCCTCCGGTGGTGCCTCCAAAGGCATCTCAGGTGCAGCCTTGGGCGCATCCTCCGGTGGTGCCTCCAAAGGCATCTCAGGTGCAGCCTTGGGCGCATCCTCCGGTGGTGCCTCCAAAGGCATCTCAGGTGCAGCCTTGGGCGCATCCTCCGGTGGTGCCTCCAAAGGCATCTCAGGTGCAGCCTTGGGCGCATCCTCCGGTGGTGCCTCCAAAGGCATCTCAGGTGCAGCCTTGGGCGCATCCTCCGGTGGTGCCTCCAAAGGCATCTCAGGTGCAGCCTTGGGCGCATCCTCCGGTGGTGCCTCCAAAGGCATCTCAGGTGCAGCCTTGGGCGCATCCTCCGGTGGTGCCTCCAAAGGCATCTCAGGTGCAGCCTTGGGCGCATCCTCCGGTGGTGCCTCCAAAGGCATCTCAGGTGCAGCCTTGGGCGCATCCTCCGGTGGTGCCTCCAAAGGCATCTCAGGTGCAGCCTTGGGCGCATCCTCCGGTGGTGCCTCCAAAGGCATCTCAGGTGCAGCCTTGGGCGCATCCTCCGGTGGTGCCTCCAAAGGCATCTCAGGTGCAGCCTTGGGCGCATCCTCCGGTGGTGCCTCCAAAGGCATCTCAGGTGCAGCCTTGGGCGCATCCTCCGGTGGTGCCTCCAAAGGCATCTCAGGTGCAGCCTTGGGCGCATCCTCCGGTGGTGCCTCCAAAGGCATCTCAGGTGCAGCCTTGGGCGCATCCTCCGGTGGTGCCTCCAAAGGCATCTCAGGTGCAGCCTTGGGTGCATCCTCCGGTGGTGCCTCCAAAGGCATCTCAGGCGCAACCTTGGGTGCATCCTCTGTTTTTGCTTCTAATAATTCTGGTTTTGTAAGTTCTGGTGCAAATGTTTCTGACGTGTTCTCGCTTGATGGTGGCGATGCTGTTTCAACGGGACGCAGCTTTTCCTCTGGTTGAAACGGTGCAAGACTATCTATTTGTCCCTCTCCAATATGGCGTGCATCTTCTTTCTCTTGTGGTTGCATAGTTGGTTTGACGGCAGGGATTGCACGGATAGGAGCCTTCACGGCTCCTTGTTGAGAGGAAAACTCGTCCACCAAAGGAGCAAGAGTGATGGGAATTGCTTCCAACGGTTGTGGTAAAGAGACAGAGTTTGTAAACTGAACGGCTCCCCAACTGAGAAAAATGACATGGACCACAAGGGATAAAGCCAAGCCTCGTTTCATACTATGATAAGAGTCTTTGTTCATTCTTTATGCCTTACTTATGCCTTACATTTTTTCATTTTTAATCACTCTATGCTCTTTTAAAAACATCTTAAAAACAACCGGTTATGCACAATTTTATTACTTATTATTTATTGTGCTAAACTTGCTAACGCAACTTGAGAAAACCCCGCTTTTTGAATATCCGCCAGCAGTTTTAATACTTGCTGATATTCAACAGTTTTAGCAACCCGCACAAAAACCCGTTGATCTTTTTGTGTAGCATCTGCTTCCAGAAGAGTTTTCAGGTGTGCAATCAGGGCCTGTGACGTTTCATAGTAATCTTGATTAATGGCAAAGCGCCCTTGCGCGTCAAGTGAAACCGTAAGAGGTGTTTTTTGAGCTCGTACGGGACCCGCTTGACTACGAGGCAAATCTAGAGGAACACCGTTCACTAAAAGGGGGGCAGAGACCATAAAAATAATCAACAAGACCAGCATAACATCCACAAAAGGAGTGACATTGATCTCACTCATCAGTTGGCTTCGTGAATGATGCCGCCTACGTGTATTTTTGCGAGAAGAAGAAGCAACAGAAAAACCCATGGGATAAGATCCTTTTTATAAAGAGGAAGGTGCTGCGCGTGTTTCATCAATACGCCGCGATACAATTGTTGAAAATTCATCGGCAAAATTTTCTATTTGTGCAATGATGCGCGCACTTTCATGAGTCAACTTGTTATAAGCAATAACAGCTGGAATTGCTGCAAACAAACCAATAGCGGTTGCCAAAAGCGCTTCTGCAATCCCTGGCGCGACAATGGCAAGTGATGTATTTTGAGAAGCTGAAATAGAAAGAAAAGACTCCATAATACCAATAACTGTTCCAAAAAGTCCGATAAAAGGTCCCGCAGATCCCAGTGTCGCAAGAAAACTTAATTTTGATTCTATTTTTTCACTTTCACGTCCCAGCGTCAAATCCATAGCCTTATCAATTCTGCTCTGCAAACTTTTCGATGTATGGGTCCCTTTTTCAAGAGATTTTTTCCATTCAACCATTGCTGCCATAAAAACTGCGGATATACTATTGGTACGTTGACTTTTGCATGATGCATAAAGATCTTCTAGCGCTTTGCCAGACCAAAATGTGCGTTCAAACTGCTTTATTTCACGCCGTATTCTCCGATACGTAAAAATTTTATCAAAAATAATTGCCCAACTCCAGATAGAAGCGAGCAGCAACCCGATCATAACACCTTTCACGATCCAACTCGCTTGCATAAACAAATGCAACATTCCAATTGTTTCTGGATTCGTTAGTTCTAAATGCGGCATAATTTTTGTCCCTCTAAATGAAAGATGCATTTTTAAAATTTATAAAACAGATTATTTTATAGTTTCTAAATTTAAGTAAAGACTCTAGTCTCACATAAATCCATGCGCTAAAACAAGACTTGTTTCTTAAATTTCCTTAAAAAGTTATGACGAGAGACATCCCTCAATGCACACCCCCCTCATTTCACAACAGCATTTATGAAAAATATAACGATAAGGATTTCTCCATAAATGCTATAAAAATAAAAGACATAAAAATGCATGATATAAAATCTATTATGCACCACCATCTTTACGCTTATGAAAAGAACGCTAAATCATCATACGCGTTTTAAGCTTAAAATACAGCGATAAGTCTTAGCACTTGAAAAGATTCATAAGAAGCATTTTATTCCTTTCTTAAGTATTTTTGTATCCACTCACCAACTCCGCTTGTGACATGTAAGAAAATGTTTTTGATTAATTCGCGGCAATAGAGCTTGAAAAGAAAAAATTTTACAAGTTTCAGAATTATCTGAAAGTGACAACGCAATGAATTATCATTGTAAATAAATATGTTATCATCATAAAAGATGACGCTTTGCCTCAGGCTATTATTTCTCTCATTTTCCATCGAATTGAATACGGGGTACACCATCGGGCACAAAAAACGATACTAAACCACCCTACCACACCTCACAACAATGCGCCTCCCCCATGCACCCCCCCTATTATAAGTCCTATATAATCTAGTGTAAGTCTCATGTAATCTCATTGTGTTGTGAATTAGCCCCTTTCAATGCCTATCATCTCTCTGGCACCATGGTATAACGTACAAGCTTCCGTGACATGAAAAAAGCCTTTTCACGTCTTTACTTCATGAAAACCAGCTTCTTCGCTCTCTTTGCTCACTTGCGATATTTGATCATTATTGCATTGAAAATGATACATAAGGAACATTTTTACAATTTTTTCAATGATTTTTATTGCTCTCTTATGATGCGTAAGCAAATGATTTTAATTGTTTCAACATGAACAGATTTGAAATGTAAAGTATTTTATTCTATTCCTCTATTAGGGTTTGTACCCGTGAGAAGTGATAATTTATCTTTCTAAGTCAATATATTATATAGAATAATATGCTTTTGAAACTTTAAATCAAGAATGCATTTCTGCTTTGTATACATTGATCTCTCACTCATTTACTACGCTTAGAAGCGCACATAAAGTGATGCATTATAGATAGAAATGGATGAAACACGCGCTCTTGTGATGCCAAATGACAATCCAGTAAAAAAAACAAATCAAATTGCTTAAAAACACCCTTTGGGTGTTTTTAAGACAATTTTCGACCTAATGGCTTATTATCACTTTATTGCAATATTGCGCTGGGTATGTGCATTTTTATAAAAATAAATCTTAATCCATTTTTATTTCTTTTTATATTTTGTACTTTTTCGCTGCTTTCCGATGCCAACAAACCTTTCTTCAAAAAAAAGAAAATATCTTGAGTTTATAGAAGAAAATGGATGATATGACATTGTTTTTGAATCATAACATGGATAGGGCGTGTTTAATTTTGTGGGATATCATCTTCAATTTATTGTAGTTATTGTAGCAGAGGTGCTTTCTTTTGCTGTATCGTGTAACCTTGTTAGAAAACATCTAGGCTATGATAAATGTATAGTCTTAGATTATAGATTACTTTATATCTGCTGATCTCTCCTGAAGCGGCTGTTTCAATGAATAACACTTTTAACCAAGCATTTTTGCAAAAAGTTCTTTGGGTAAACGTCGCGGTTTTGCCTCCTCATTAATCAGAGCAATTTCAACTTTGGCTGTTACCAACGTAGTCATCTCATGCAAAATAGATTGCTCCATAAAAAAGCGGGCCCCTTGGATATGAGTAACACGTGTTTTAACGACTAAAAGATGATCAATTTTAGCGGGTCTTGAAAAATTAATTTCCATATGACGAACAACAAAAAACAGTTTTTCCCCCTCACCCCCTGCTGCTAACATCTTATTATTAAAACCGGTATCCCGTAAAAACTCTGAACGTCCTCGTTCAAAAAACTCAAGATAACGCGCATGATAAACTACACCGGAAAAATCTGTATCCGCAACATAAACGCGGACCTGAAAATTATGAAAAGCGTTTGTATGATTGCTCTTAAAAGGTGTTATTTCTGTCATCGACTTCATATCCCATAAAATCATCTAATATAGCAAATTATCTATCAATCAAAAGATTGAACACATTTTTGTGTTGAAGTTGTGAAAAGCAAAAAATCTTTAATAGTGCCAAACCTTTTTAGCCAGAATATGCTAAAAGAAGGCACGTCTCTTGTATTTTATGACCTTGCTATAAAATATTCACATAGTTTCTTTTAATAAAGAGAATGTCTTAGTCATCTTCCCCATCCCATAAAGACGTCTGAAGTGATGAATTGTCTTGAGCATCAGAAAGTTGAGAACGCCTTTGTATAGACGTTGTAGAGGCTGGAGCAGAAAGCCCTAAATGGCTCCAAGCCTTTTCAGTTAGAATGCGTCCACGAGCGGTTCTTTGAATAAAACCTTGTTGGAGCAAATACGGTTCAACAATATCTTCAATGGCATCGCGTGGTTCTGATAAAGCAGCAGCAATCGTTTCAATCCCCACCGGTCCCCCTAAAAAAGTTTCCGCAATCAGGAGCAAGTAGCGGCGGTCAAGCGGATCAAGCCCAAGATGATCAACCTCAAGGCGCGAAAGGGCTTCATCGGCGATTTTTTGGTCAATTTGTTTTGCCTGTTTAACCAGAGCAAAATCACAAACGCGCCGTAAAAGCCGTCCGGCAATACGAGGCGTCCCGCGTGCTCGGCGTGCAATTTCATGAGCACCATCATCACTGATCTTAACGGCAAAAAGTCGTGCATTACGCTGCACAATATATTCCAATTCTTCTATCGTATAAAAATTGAGACGAATTGGGATGCCAAAACGGTCTCGTAGAGGTGTGGTTAAAAGCCCCAAACGTGTGGTTGCTGCCACCAAAGTAAATTTAGCCAGATCAATTTTCACCGAGCGTGCGGCCGGCCCCTCCCCAATGATCAAATCAAGTTGATAATCTTCCATGGCTGGATAAAGAATTTCCTCAATCGCCGGATTTAAGCGATGAATTTCATCAATAAACAAGACATCACGTTCTTCAAGATTGGTCAAGAGAGCGGCTAAATCTCCTGCTTTAGCGATGACCGGCCCTGAAGTAGAGCGAAAATTAACGCCTAATTCTTTTGCCATAATCTGTGAAAGCGTTGTTTTTCCCAACCCCGGTGGCCCTACAAACAAAACGTGATCCAGCGCTTCTTGCCGCGTTTTTGCTGCTTCAATAAATATTTTTAAATTAGCCCGCGCCGCTTCTTGACCAATAAAGTCATCGAGAACTTGTGGCCTCAAGGAACGATCTGGATCGTTAGGAAGGGGGGCGGAACCCAGAAGGCGTTTATCTTCATCTTTATGCATTGTTACCTTGATTTTAAGTAGGAGAAGAAAGCAATTTGAGACTATGGCGGATCAGCAGGGCAGAAGAAACAGTTTCCCCCTCAAGAGCATTCATCGCAAGAGCAAGAGCACGAGATGCATGCTCCCGTTCAAACCCTAGCTTCATCAACGCGGAAAGCGCATCATGCGCAGGTTGATTGGTCATCTCACGCTGAGAAACCGAAACAGTCTTGACAGCTTGTTCAAAGGGGAGTGTTTTACTTTTCAGTTCACCCACAATTCTTTCACTGACTTTTTTACCAACGCCTGGCGCTCGACTAATCATCGCAACATCGTTTAAAGCAATAGCCTGTGCAAGTTCATCTGGCGATAAAGTACCCAAGATTGCCAAAGCAACCTTTGCCCCTACTCCAGGAACATTTTGTAGAAGACAAAACCACTCCTGTTCAGCTCTTGTAGCAAAACCAAAAAGGCGGATTGCGTCTTCCCGAACATGCGTTTCAATAAAAAGGCTTAACGCCTCCCCAACAGAGGGTAAAGAAGGACGCAGCCGATTTGACACAAAAACAACATACCCCACACCGTGAACATCAAGAAGGATATGATCATCAAAGATATGTTCAAGAGTGCCCTTTAATTTGCCAATCATGCTTCCACCCCACTCATATCGCCATCCTTGCCTGATAAGATCGGTCAATACTGTTACGGTGCATACTATGACAAAGAGCAAGAGCAAGAGCATCAGCCGCATCACTGCTATCAAATTCAGCCCGTGGGAGGAGAACTTTGACCATCATATGGATTTGTTCTTTAGCCCCATGTCCAACCCCAATAACTGATTTTTTCACTTTGTTGGGCGCATATTCAAAAACAGGAAGATTTGCTTGCGCAGGAACCAGCAGTGCAATTGCACGCGCTTGGCCAAGTTTTAAAGTTGCTGTAGCATCTTTGTTGACAAATACATGTTCTACAGCGGCTTCATGGGGCATAAATTGATGCACAACCTCTGAAAGACCTTTGTGGATCTGACATAGTCTGGAAGCCAGCTCACACTGTACATCAGAAGAAACCGTCCCTGCTGCAATAAACTGAAGACGATTACCCGCAACATCGATAACGCCCCACCCTGTACGCCGTAATCCGGGATCAATGCCTATAATACGAATCGTCTCTGCCATAAACTACAGTCTATACACTTTTCCCCCCTGTGAATAAAGATGTGAATAAAGACAAGACCACAAAGAAACCAGCAACCCAAGACAAAACCAGTAAAAAGATAATCATATCCCCCAAATTTATACAATTATAACACACAACGAACAGCATCTTTATGGAATACACTTTATGAAGCATAACTGAAATCAATCAAAACCATTCACACATCACAAGCAAGCACCTTATCAAGCACCCTCTAAAGCATAAAAATTCCCTTTCTGTATCATTTCCAATGCCATAATGGTTAAACATCGCAAACGAGAAAATAGATCAGTGCTGGATTGCACATTCATAAGTATAAAGAGGCTATGCAATGAATAGTATACACTTTACGGAAACTTTTTACATTATAGCATGACGCTACCACAATAACTCAACACATTGATTTACAAAGATAATTAATTATTTTGTATGTTGCATAAGAATCCCGAATATCCTAAGATTTTCTCATTACAAATCTGTTTATATTGAAGCAATCAAAACCATTCTCTTACATATGAAACGTGGGATTGCCGTATAGAGTGAAACTGTACAAGACAGGACTAAAAATGCCTCTAATGAATTGTCTCAAGTTCCAAAAGCTGTTGCAACATTGGGGACTGGCAAAGATGATGATAGTGCCGGCTTTTTCCTTTGCAAGCGTAAAAATGAGAGAGGCTCAACGAATGTGAATAAGAACTGAGAGGTGTTTTTGAGTATACTCATCACACCACAATGACATTGCATATAGAGGGACATTGCATGGGGGCACAGGGAACCCATGGGGCATTCATTATATGGCACTTTATTTTGGATATTTTACTTTACGCGAGGGAAAATACCTTCCATTCAAGACAAAAGAAGCCCAAAAACTGTAACAATGTGTATCATCCTCATTAACACACACTTTACAGCAGCTTTATAGGCATAAATTATAGAGCACAAATAAATTGATGTACAAGCCCCTACTCTATCTTAGAGCCAGATCATTATCAGAGCCAAAACAAAATCACACGATAGATCAACAGAAAGTGTTCCAGCTGCAATCAACCAAAGCCGATTTCCCACAAAACCAACCATACTCCATCCCATGCCATAATTTACAATCAATACCTATACCCTTCAGCTATAAGCTCAAGATATTTCCTACGCTCAAATAAAATTAGGCAGAAAAAAGCACTCTAGATTAGTTTTAGTTGTGAAATTTCGGTTGTAAAAAAAAATGGGTATACTGCTCTAAATATCGCAAGAAAGAAGCAAGGAGCTATTATTCTCAGCACGCCCAAAGGCTGTTTTGAGCAATTCGATTTATTTTCCCACTGGATTATCATCGCTTAAACTACAGCCGCCCCTTATTGACCAGAACGCTTAAACTACAGCAGCATCTCTAAATGAAAAAAATGCGCGCTTCTAAACGCAATGAATGAGAAACAAATTGGCGAAAAATTTCTGGCAATTCATGCCAATGAGGGGTTTCAAGTTCCAATGTCGGTGTATGAAGTGACACTTTTACAATTTCTTTTTTTATTTGTTCTGATGACATTTCTCCTTCGCACAAAGCAAGGGGAGTCCCTCTAAGAACGCCCAAAGGCTGTTTTGAGCAATTCGATTTGTTTTCCCACTGGATTATCATCTTCTAAATCACAGGAGGCCGCAGTTTCCCACCCAGCACGCATATAGGTTATCCGCGCTTCTAAACGCAATGAATGAGAAACAAATTGGCGAAAAATTTCTGGCAATTCATGCCAATGCGGGGTTTCAAGTTCCAATGTCGGTGTATGAAGTGACACTTTTACAATTTCTTTTTTTATTTGTTCTGATGACATTTCCCCTTCACGCTCTGCGCGAAGAAGAAGGAGTTGAGAAGCGATTTGCATAAGTCGTGTACTTAAATACATAGCCTCTTTTGCATAGATTGCAGAAACCTCTGCCGAAAGAGAGCGTGCTACTAATTTCCCTTCTGAGTCAATATACGCTGCGGTTTTTTCAATCAGCGCCATTGTTTCTTCATAGAGACGATTAAAAGCATTTTCAAAAGCATTATGCTCAATCATGATAATAGGTTCATCATATGGACGTTTATGTACACTCACGCTTTTATACTCCAAGTATCAGCACAAAATTATACCACTCAACGAACAGAGTATTAAAAAGTTTCTTTTGTTGCTGTATAGAACGCTTTTTTTTAAAACTGCTACCTCTTTTAATTTTTTTGCGCAACGCACTTTTTATACTAAGGTTAACGTGCCCAACAAACACTATAGGAATGTTTTTTATAAACGGATCATTTTCCTTGAAAATGACCACTGCCAAGATTGCCGTTTTTCACAATAATAAGCGACTCCAAATTGCAAAGCAATACCCGTTATTATTAAGAGGGTATCGGAAAAAAACGTTTCTGTCATCACTGTTTTTATAATTTGTCCAAACATCGCAAAAATGGTTCCCGTTACAAAGACCGGTAAACTATGTTTTCCTAAAATTGCTAAAGGATGTTTCTGAGAGACATAAAACCATTTATTGATGCGCGGCAAAGAAAGAATGAGAAAGGCTAATGCAAGAACATGGAGTAAACGTGGCAAGCTTAAAAAGGTTTTATTAAAGTTCAACAATGGGGAAGACCAGCCAAGCCACCCCAAAATGCCCCACCAATTTAAGCGAACCCATAACAGCGCCAACAAGAGATACGCTGCCGCACAAACAATCCAAAAAGACTGAAAAGCGATTTTTTTTCCTTGTTTAAGCGCTAAAGTACTGGTCAATCCTATGACAAATAAGAATTGCCAAGACAAAGGATTTAAAAACCACTTTCCCTTTAAAGGATAAGAAGGAGGAGCAATTTTATAAAATCCGCAGATAAGATACAGTGTAAAGGAGCCCAAAAGCAGCCATTTTGTCTGCTTACAACTCAAATAAAGGATAAAAGGCGCAAAAAACATCAAAACGATATAAAGAGGAAGAATATTATTATATCCCAATTGATGCCCAAAGCTTAAGGTACTCAAAAATGCGATACTAGGCTCTTTAAAAAAGAGTCCCACATTGTTCATCGATAAAAGTTTTTCTGTTCGCCATAATAAAAAGGCAGCAAAAAAAAGACTTAACGTGACAAAAGTAGTAAAAAGATATGCACCATAGAGCTGCAGAGCTCTGTACCAAAGTTTTCGGATAATAAAAGCAAAGGATTTTTGCTGTAATCGTCCATGAAAGCTTAACCCAAGAGCAATCCCTGAAAGCAAAACAAACACTTCTGCACAATCAGAAAAACCGAAGTTTCTATGAGTAAAAGACTCATAGATCGTTCTGGGAATATGGTTGATGAAAATCGTCAATAAGGCCAAAGAACGAAAAACATCAATGCGTGTATCACGATGAGAAGGTTGAGTATTATGCTCAAGAATACCTTGGTATTTCATCAGTGGACTCCCACACGTTGCACCCCCCTTGAAGTCCCATAAAAATGGTGCTTACCCTTATTGCCAACAAGCATGAACAGGATGAAATTTTAATTTTTAAGAGTCAAGTTTCATTTTAAGCGTTTATTTTTTTAAAAGCAAAAGTTTTTTAAAGGCAAAAGAACGAAAAGCGTCCATACGTGTATCACAACAAAAAGGCGACATATTATGCTTAAAAACACTCTCATTTCTCATAAACAGGCTTCCACACACCCACAAATCCTTTAAATTACGTGAAAATGGTGGTCACTTTCATCGCAAATAAGCATAATAGAATGAAACTTTAATTTTTAAGCGTTATTTTTTCTAAGAAACAGGGATTTGACATGACAGAACAAAAAAATAAACCAATTGATCCACCTCTTTTCCCTCAGTTGATTTTAACACTTGATGTTCGGCGCAACACCCCACACGCATTATTGCGGCAAATTTTGCAAACAAAGTCTTTTGCATGCGTCATCCTCTATGATTCTGAAAAGTTGAAAGATGATAGCTCTTTTTTACAACAACAAGCGCAAATTTACGCAGAAGATATTCAACATCATGACGCAGCCCTTCTCATCGCTGATGACAGCCGCATTGCTGGGCGTATAAAGGCTGATGGATTGCACATAGAAGATGATCTTAACGCTCTTGAAAGCTTCAAAAATCAGCAAAAGGAACAAAAAATCATAGGCTTTGGCAATTTACGCAATCGCCATAGTGCTATGCTTGCAGCGGAAACAGGTGTTGATTATCTATTTTTTGGCAAATTAGGGGCTGATAAAAAACCCCATGCGCACCCCCGCAATCTCCAGTTAGCAACATGGTGGGCAGAGATTATGGAAATCCCTGCTGTTGTGCAAGCAGGAAGCGATTTTTCAACCTTTGATGAAGCCTTAAAGACTGGATGTGAATTCATTGCTGTAGAAGAAGTCATTTTCGGGAACGACAATCCCTTAATACTGCTTAAAACAATGCAAGAAAAATGTAAGGACACCCCCTTGTAATATAGGAGAAGAATTTATAAATAAAACGTTAACTTTCGTGTTTCTTATAGAGAACATAATGATATATAAAAATAGGAGAAAAATTCGTTTCGTTTATTCATAATTCAATCAGATCGCTTCATCACGCAGTAAAATTTCCCATCATTTAGTCAAGTTTTCCCACGTTTCAATCAATTGAATGGAAGGTGACTGTCTTTTTTTGTGCATAGTATAAGAAAATGAAATCATAGCGCTCTTTAAATTCAAATAGTTATAAAAATAAACCACCATTTTATATTAATAGCCAGCAATATTGAAAGAATATAAACAGTGAAATATAGCGGAACCTTCGAAGACCTTAAAGATATAGTTAAAACAGCTGGATATAAAATCATAGAAATTAAGTCTCTATCACTTAATTCTTCTAAAGGATATCAGATCAAAACCTCCGAAGGAGGCGTTATTAATTGGTATGAAAGCACAGGAACAATCAACGTTCAAGGCAAAGAAAACATAAAACAAAAGTTAATAGAAGATTTAGCAAAGCATATAGAAGAAACATCAACGATTCCTTCCTCAAAAACTGCCCCCAATCCCTCAAATAAAAAAATCTTTATCGTTCATGGCCATGACCATATTGCTCTAGAGCAACTTGAACTTATTCTTCGCAGGCTTGGTCTCGAACCATACATCTTACAAAACACGAGTGGTAATGGTTTACCCATCATTCAAACTTTGAAAAAAGAAATTTGTGACAGTTCTATAAGTTTTGGTATTGTACTCCTCACGCATGATGACATGGGTTATGCTATATCTCAAGGTGCAGAAAAAATTCAACCCCGTGCACGACAAAACGTTATTTTCGAAATGGGCATGTTAGCTGCCGCACTTCCTCTTGAGAGGATTGCTATTCTACAAAAAGAAGGCATTGAAATGCTTTCAGATGTTGGTGGAGTTTACTACCTTTCTTTTAATGAACACGTAAAAGAAACACTTCCGGATCTTATTGATCGACTATGTGAAGTTGGCTACAATTTAGATGCAAAAAAATTTGCTACAGCATCACGTTAAATTTGAATAATGCTTATGTTTATTTTTTAAAGCGCACGCCTAAAACCACGTAGCATCCCACCACATTCCACAGACACACCCATTCTATAGGCTCAAAGAAACGATCCACCCCCCACTCTTATTCAAACAGCAAGCGATTGTGCAAATTTTAATGAAGAGACCGCGCGTGAATTCACTACCGTAGAAGAAATCATTTTAGTCTCTTTGATAAACGCGGGGCTGTTGTCATAATTTTGATGGACTTGCAAAGTTTAAGAGGCAGCCTCTCATTAGATTAAAGAAAAATAGGAAATTCACGTCAGGCATGTACTACAGCTACAATTTCGATTTGATGTGCAGCTACTCGATACAATATAAGGTAATTTGGATGCGCTACAATTTCTCGTAATCCTAATACCTTCTCACTCTGTCTGTATAAATATGGATGTTCAGCCAATGGCAGTACAGATGCTTCCAAAAACCTTTTCATTCGGCGCGCAGCAGATGGTTTCTCGCGAGCAATATAGGTAACATCTGACGCAAATTGTCGCGCGCCGAAGACAATCAAACAACCGGAAGCATCACTTGTCCTGTTCAGCTTCAAGCTGACTGATTATAACTTCCATTTCAGCCATAACCTCATCATGCGGAATAGGAGGATATGGATTTGCAAGACTGCTCGCTACCTTATCGCGCAGCCATGCAGTGTAGCTGCTTTCCTGTTCAACGGTTTCGAACTCTGAAATTAGCGGAGAAAGGGTGGTCTTCATAATATATGTCCTTTCTATTCCTGAATATTGGAGATAATTACTCTTGTCTATGTTGTCAATACTAGAGAATTGAAAATGTTTAACTTTTAAGCGTCCAAAGTTCTTTTGATCTTAAACCTTAAGGCTTTTTAACCCTCTCAAAAAACACGGGGGCTAATGTCATGATTTTGACAATCATTCCAGAGAGATTTAAGAGGAAGATAGCCTCTCATTAAAAAACAAATTTTGTAAGTAAAAAACTATTTTTATTGTAAATTTCCTGAAATTACTTTATGAATTAAAAGATGTTTTGGTCGCATACGCAACGACCAAAAGGGGCCTTGAAAACCCTAAGTTCTAGCGTAAAGATGAACCCACTTTGTGGGTATCCCGGAATTCCGGGAGTTTTTGCTATGTCCAGGTGCTTTAAGCACTAAAAGCAAAAAAAGCTGATTAGATTTCAGTACTTTCAAGCTCCCGGAATACTCATGCGAGGGCGCTCGCAACCGGCGGGGAAAAATGCAATCTCAAAATCTTAATATTGATCTTTTTATTGGCAAAAAAATTCGTTTGAGACGAAAAATGCTAAAAATGTCTCAAACAACTTTAGGACACGCTTTAGGTGTCACTTTCCAACAAATTCAAAAATATGAAAACGGCTTAAATCGTGTCAGCGCAGGGCGTTTAATGGAAATTTCTGATATCTTGAATGTTCCCATTGCCTTTTTTTACGCCGATATCATTACAAAACAGCAGTCCCCATACCACCATGATGAAATCGCATCAAGCACAGAGGAATACCTGCTGCTCAAAAGATTTAGAGTTCTAACAACGGTAAAAAAGAAAGCCTTTTTACAGCTGATCTCTGATGAGAATGCAAGCTAACATCACACGAATAGCGTGCGCTATTCATAAGCATTCATACGTATTTTAAAAAGCAACCTCCATTGTAAGCATTTTTTCATTTTAGGGGGATAAGCCATTGATATAATAGAAGATAAGCATCTTTACATACGATAACCCCTCATCATTATTATTTTTAACAGGACTGTATTATTTTTAACAGAACTGTTTTAAACAGTCTGTCTCTCGTCGACATTTATGCTACTTTTTTAACTTACCCAACCCTACCTTGAACCAAGACGAAAAACTGAGAGATAAAAAGTAATATAGAAATGAAATTCTTATACGGCTTGTAATGATGAAAAAAAATGTGAAAATTCTGATCGGTAATGAGGAGAAAACACCATGATCAAGAGAAGCGTGAAGCTGCTCATCTTAGGCGTGATTGGGCTTGCAAGTTCTGCTGTAAGTTCAGCGGGAAACACTGAAGAAATCTCAAATTCTGAAAGCTCTTTCAATACGGTTCAAGATGCGTCAAACACACAAGAACCTTTTCAGCCTTTAAAAGCTGGAGATTATGACCAAGCCTATGACTATTACATCCAAGGTTATTATTTAAAAGCTTTTCGTGAAGCACTCCGACGTGCTGAAAAAAATGATCCTTTTGCACAAACTCTTCTTGCCCGAATTTATATGGAAGGATGCGCTGTTCCTATTGACGGTGCGCGTGCTGCTTTATGGTTTGAACGCGCTGCAAAACAGGGGGAACCCCAAGCACAACTACGCTATGGACTTATGTTGTTTGATGGTAACTTTATAAAACAAAATCAAGAACTTGGTGCGCAATTCATTCAAAAAGCTGTCAAAGCAGGCGTCAAGGAAGCCTATTTTTATTATGGACAACTGCTTCTTTATAAGGCCTCACAGGAAAAACAAGCTCTCCCTGGTGTTTCTTCCCAAAGTCGTGAAAATGAAGCAATAGAGCAAGCCTTAAAATGGTACTTAAAAGGTGCTGCTCTTGGCGATGCTGAAGCGGCTTTTTCTGCTGCAAAAATTCTTTCCTTAGGCACGTTAAAGCGACCAAAAGATGATTACAATGCCCGCAAGCTCATGGAAGTAGCAGCTCAAAACAACCACTTAAAAGCTCAACTTCATTTAGCACAATGGCTTGTACAGGGGCGTGGAGGAGAAACAGATTTTCAGCGTGCTTTTCATTTACTTCACAGAAATGCCGTCAACATGATTGCACCAGCACAGATTTCCCTTGCAAGGCTTTATCGAGATGGCACAGGAACAAAAGGCGATATAATAATGGCAGCGGCATGGTATATGCTCGCAAAGGAGGCAAAAATGCAAGCTCCTGATCTTGAAATAATGCTCCAAGGCATGGATAAGGCACAACTAGAAAAAGCGCACAAAGAAGCAATAAAGCTCCTTCCTGTTTTTTAAATACTCCTCTCTGCATCAAAAAGATAAAATTTATAGAAATTCCGGGAGATTTTGCTCTGTCCAGGTGCTTTAAGCACTAAAAGCAAAAAGGCTGATTCGGATTCAGTATTTTCAAGCTCCCGGAATACCAACGCGAGGGCGCTCGCAACCGGCGGGGGCTTTAAAATGCGAGCCAAAAATCTTGATAATGACATTTTCATTGGTAAAGAAAACGCACTGGTATCATTTGCTTAACAAACAATACCCAATAAGCAAAACAGCTAGGCTATCCTGAAAATTCCGCAAGCTCTATTTTTTCATTCTTTTTGCTTGGATGAAAAACACGCCGACTCTCAGTAAAAAGCTATTTTTTATTGCCAAGCCTCCGAAATTACTTTACATATTGAAAGGTGTTTTGGTCGCATACGCAACGACCAATAGGGCTCTAAAAACCCGAAACCTCGTACATAAATTTACCCCGCTTTGCGGGTATCCCGGAATTCCGGGAGATTTTGCTATGTCCAGGTGCTTTAAGCACTAAAAGCAAAATGCTGATTCGAGGTCAGTGTTTTTAGACTCCCGGAATACCAACGCGAGGGCGCTCGCAACCGGCGGGGGCTTTAAAATGCGAGCCAAAAATCTTGATAATGACATTTTCGTTGGCAAAAAAATTCGTTTGAGACGAAAAATGCTAAAAATGTCTCAAAAAACATTAGGTCAACATTTAGGTGTTACTTTCCAACAAATCCAGAAATATGAAAACGGCTTAAATCGTGTCAGCGCAGGGCGTTTAAAAGAAATTGCCGATATCTTAAATGTTCCACTTGTCTTTTTCTATGCAGATATCTTAACAAAACAACAGCCCCCGTACTCTCATGATGAAATCGCATCAAGTACAGAGGAATACCTACTTTTAAAAAGATTTAGAGTTCTAACCTCGATAAAACAAAGAGCCATTTTACAATTACTCTCTGATCAAAATGAAAGCTTTTAACATCATAATATAGGGCGCTACACTCTCTATTCTTGACTTGCCTCCCACCCCTCAAAGGACAGAAGCCCCTTCCCTATCCAGTTGGGAAACAATCCGTCTTCTCAGAACAGAACTCTTTTAGCTTCCCATTTTATGTGGTTCATTTCACAAGATTATCCGGACAAGCTCTCCCTCAAATATTCACCACACACTCTCATAAAAACATCACATGTACAAAGTTTTATGTCTTATAGCACCACACCTCAAACGACAGTATTTTACAGCAAACAGAATAAGCATTCATACGTATTTAAAAAAAGACAGCCCTCAAAAAGCAATGCTTGAAAATTTTTTTGGTCGATCTGGAACAGAACCTAACGCATCATTTTATAATGGTGATAGAGGACATGATCTTAACATGCAAACGCAAAAAATTGCTTTTTTATCATAATCACTAAAAGCAGCTGTTTATTAAAATATACGCCACCAGAAGCACTTCAAGCAGCCTTTACAGCTGAAACCATTATTCATTGATTAATTAACCGATTGATTAGATACCGATATGTTGTTAATGTGCTATAAGTAAAGTTGCTCTTAATTTCTGGAAGAGGAGCTTCGCAAATAAAGAGCAACAATAAGTAAGGGGAATTAAAGATGTTAAAATATTTATTGCTGTCACCGGTTGTGTTGGTGGCTGGTTGCGCATCTGTAGGCAATTATTCATCAAATTATGTTGATCAAAGTCTTACAAAGCGTCAGGCACAATTAGTTGCTAACAAATTTATTAGCTATATCAAGAGACCTCTACCACCAGCTACAACCACATTTCTTATAAAGAAAAATAATACAGCAGACAACTTTACTCCTTTATTTATCAATCTGTTGCGACGGAATGGATATAATGTGATCTATACAGATCAACCTCAAAAGCAACAAAACATGGGTGTGAATTTGAGGTATAGAATAAAATTAAATAGTAGCACTATAGTGTCTCTTTTTCAGTATAGTGTGAACGGAGAACTACGTGCTCATATAAGTACTCAGCCCAAATGAACCCGCTATTTAATGTAAACATTCTCTATATTTTACACGTAAAGACTTAAAAGTTCTTGCGAAAGGCAAAGAGATTTGCATCTCAATAAAAACCCTCATTTTTAGCCAGAGTGGATAAATTTTATTATAGATTGTGACAATACAAAATAGTGTAAATTATAGCTTTGAGATTTAAGAAAAGAAGAATACTAAAAATAATGAAAATGCCCCACACCCTAGTGAATTGTTACGCGAAGATGTAAATGCAAAACTTGGACTATCTGTGATTGAAGCAGCTGAAGAGTTTTCTATATCCCGTGTAGCATTTTCTAGGGTTTTGGTAAAAATCCTTATAACGACATTTTCAGCGGCAAATTCATTGGCAAAAAAATTCGTTTGAGACGAAAAATGTTGAAGATGTCTCAAAAAACATTAGGTCAACATTTAGGTGTTACTTTCCAACAAATCCAGAAATATGAAAACGGCTTAAATCGTGTCAGCGCAGAGCGTTTAAAAGAAATAGCCGATATCCTAAATGCTCCACTTGTCTTTTTCTATGCTGATATCTTAACAAAACAACAGCCCCCATACCACCATGATGAAATCGCATCAAGTACAGAAAAATACCTGCTTTTAAAAAAATTTAGAGTCCTAATCTCGATAAAACAAAGAGCCTTTTTACAATTACTCTCTGATCAAAATGAAAGCTAACACCACGCTCTATCCCATGAGACACTATAATAAACTCCGTATTCACATATTCATCACATATTCTTAATTAAAAACACCTCATGGTTTTAGGGAACTTATATCATTGCCATCAATTATATTATTGCCATCAATGATGATATTTTACGACACAACGGGATAAATTTCCCCAAAAATTCTAAAAAATTTTTGTGCAAATTTTTAAAAAGCTTGCGTCTGAGCGCTTTTTATGGTCTTGCAAAGAACTGAAAAGCAAAAATACATAAAGGTCCTTTTTTACTTAAGCTTTTCTCTTTGCAAAAAGCAGGAGAAAGCCCATAAAGAGCACACAGGACCATGAGAGAGCCGCAAGGTTAATCAAAGGGATTTTAGCCCGAAAATAACAAAAGAGCTTGACTGTTAAAGGCAGCAAAGAAAAGCGCCATAAAAACAACAAGAGAGTTCTTTTTGCAAGAATAGAATTGGATAGAAACGATGAAAATTAATGGCAATGAAATTCGCCCTGGTAATGTGATCGAACATCAAGGAAGCTTATGGGTTGCTGTTAAATGTAACGCTGTAAAACCAGGAAAAGGTGGTGCATTTAACCAAGTTGAAATGAAAAATTTGATTGATGGTACAAAACTTAATGAACGCTTTCGTGCTGCTGAGACAGTTGAACGCGTGCGCCTTGAACAAAAGGATTTCACATTTCTTTATCAACAAGGGGATGCTTTGGTCTTTATGGATTCAGAATCTTATGAACAACTTGAACTTCAAAAGGATTTTGTTGGTGAACGTGCTGCGTTTCTCCAAGATGGGATGACTGTCACAGTTGAACTTTATCAAGAAAAGCCTATTGGCATCTCACTTCCTGATCAGGTTGCTGTCACAATTGCGGAAGCCGATCCTGCCATCAAAGGACAAACGGTTACCTCCTCTTATAAACCCGCCATTCTTGAAAACGGGATTCGTATTCTTGTTCCCCCCTTTATGAATGCTGGTGAACGTATCATTGTAGACACCAATGAGTTGATTTATTTGCGTCGCGCAAATGAAAAAGATAAATAAAGGAATAAAAAATGGCCCATTCTGCAGTCATGAATGTCATGGTGCAAGCTGCAATGAAAGCAGGACGCTCGTTGGTACGTGATTACGGTGAAGTGCAAAATTTGCAAGTGTCTTTGAAAGGACCAGCAGATTATGTCAGCCAAGCAGATCGCAAAGCGGAAAAAATTATTTTCAATGAACTAAGCAAGGCGCGCCCCAAATTTGGTTTTCTGATGGAAGAGTCAGAAGAAATCATTGGAGAAGATTCACAACACCGTTTTATTGTTGACCCTTTAGATGGCACCACAAATTTTCTCCATGGCATTCCTTTTTTTGCTGTTTCCATTGCCTTAGAAAGCCAAGGGACAATCGTTGGTGGTGTCATTTACAATCCCGTGAATGATGAACTCTTCACCGCAGAACGCGGGTGTGGTGCTTTTTTCAATGACCGCCGCTGTCGCGTTTCTGCTCGACGCAGACTAGAAGATTGTGTCATTGCTACAGGAATGCCTCATTTTGGTCGCCCAAATCATGGAACCTACCTTATTGAATTACGTAATGTGATGGCAGAGGTTGCCGGACTTCGCCGTTTTGGTGCTGCTGCTCTTGATTTAGCTTATGTGGCTGCTGGAAGAACCGATGGCTTTTGGGAAGATAACCTGCAAATTTGGGATATGGCTGCTGGAATATTGATGGTTCGTGAAGCCGGTGGTTTTGTCACCGATAAAGAAGGCGGCAACAATATATTTCGCAAAAAAAATATCATTGCCGGCAATGAACACATTCGCCTAAAATTAGAAAAAACCCTCAAAAAAGGCATTTAAGCCTAAAAAAATCCAGCAGATTACCTCAGCCAAGCAGATCGCAAAGCGGAAAAAATTATTTTAAATGAATTAAGCAAAGCGCACCCCAAATTTGGTTTTCTGATGGAAGAGTCAGAAGAAATCACTGGAGAAGATTCACAACACCGTTTTATTGTTGACCCTTTGAGATGGCACCACAAATTTTCTCCATGGCATTCCTTTTTTTGCTGTTTCCATTGCCTTAGAAAGCCAAGGAAAAATCGTTGGTGGTGTCATTTACAATCCCGTGAGTGATGAACTCTTCACCGCAGAACGCGGGTATGGTGCTTTTTTCAATAACCGACGCTGTCGCGTTTCTGCTCGACGCAGACTGGAAGATTGTGTCATTGCCACGGGAATGCCTCATTTTGGTCGCCCAAATCATGGAACCTATCTTATTGAATTACGCAATATAATGATGGAAGTTACTGGATTGCGCCGTTTTGGCGCTGCTCTTGAGTTTATCTTATGTCGCCGCAGAAAAAACCGATGGTTTTTGGGGAGATAACCTGCACATTTTTGATAAAACTACCAGCATACTGATGCTTCGCAAAACCGGTGTTTTTGTCACTGATAAAGAAGGCAGCAGCGATATATTTCGCAAAAAAAATATCATTGCCGGAAATGAACACATTCGCATCAAACTATAAAAAAAACTTCAAAAAAGCATTTAATTCTTACAGTTTTTTACAAAACCCTTAGAACCTTAAACAAACACATGAAGAAAGAGTTTTTAATTTTCTTTACAGAAAACGATAGGAAATAACTGATTAGATAGTGACAAAAAACATCACCACGAA
This sequence comes from Bartonella sp. AP280QHHD, assembly GCF_042196125.1. Lineage (NCBI taxonomy): Bacteria > Pseudomonadati > Pseudomonadota > Alphaproteobacteria > Hyphomicrobiales > Bartonellaceae > Bartonella > Bartonella sp. AP280QHHD. The sequence continues at coordinate 192,370 of NZ_JBHIPQ010000015.1, forward strand.
CAAAAAATGTACTTGCTATACCCCCCACAAAAGCAATCCCCAATAGCTTACCTTATTGACGTTTCTGTTATTCAAATTCCCCTGCAAACAAGCTGCAAAAGGCAATAAACACAAATCCCATCATAACCAAACGCCCCAAAAAGCAATTATCGCACCCAAAACAAGAACACAGCCCATTTACTCCTCAATATATGCTCTTTACAGTGCGCTATCCATTGATCGAAAAACTCTCCTCTCTCATAAAAGCTGCCGCATATGCTTAAGAGTTTTCACTCTTTTCCACCACTACATAATAGCAGAAATTTCAGAAAAACCACTGATTCAGTGGGTTGTTCTCTACCCCTTTATTCAACCGTTTTACAAATAGTTTATCAAATGCCGACGACATTTATAATAATGAAAATCTTTGTTTTCCAAAATTGCTTTCTGCATTTCACTTGCAAGCTGCTCTTTATCTTTTTCAACAACCTCTTTCAGCGCCTTTACCTTCTCATTACCGAAGATAATTTTTAATTTTTCTTTTAACTTTTTTTCCTCAACAAGCTTCTCCCAAAAGATCAATCGGTTATCGCATTTCTCATTTGATGATTTCATCCACTCTTTAACGCCTAATTTGTAAGCTTCTTCAAATGTTGGATTCCCTTCAACAATGGAAAGCTTTTTTGCTCTATTTGTGTCATTCTCTTTACAAGTATTGATTACATCTCTAACTGTGACAGAATGGCAACCATTATCAAAGGCAACATAGCCTTTTTTCACTGTTTTAATAAGCTTCTTATAGTAAATGAAAGTTTCTCTTGCCTCCTTATAATCACTGGAAATATCACACAACAACAACAACACATTCTTTTTACAATATAATAATAAAGTACACTCACCAGACCAAGATTCCGAAAGCTTTAGCATTTTCTCTATCTCTTTGTGTTCTATACTTATAGATATGTGGTCCCACAAAGTATCTGTAAATTTTTTCTTTTCATCCTCCCCTGTAAAGTTTTCCTTTTGGTGCTGTTTGCATTCAGCTGTAATCATATCATCAAGAACATATAACCACCAATGAAGTAATAACATTGTAGGTTGACTCCGTTTTTTTTTCGTAAGAGGATCTACAAACTTTTGCAGAGTTATTCCATTCCTTCTCATTAATCGCACTGCTTTTATAAAAAATTTCCTAAAATACGAGGTATCCAAGAGACTACATATTTTTTTGTAATGTTCATAAGTAAGTTTTTTTCCAAGTGCTTGCTTGTACAATAAACGCACTTTGTGATCCCCTCGAACACAAATATCCTTTACCAATGGAAGCCGATCTCCACTGAATTTCATATCTTCCCTAGGATTTTTTATCCCCAGTACGTCTCTTTCCCATAGCCTTACTCCCTCATCCCATTGTTTCAACCATTCCTGCGATACTTTTTGAGTTTTTTTAACAAGCCTTTGTTCCCCTTGTGCAATAATATCTTTATGTCCAGCGCATTCTTGCTTTTTTTGCTCAAGTTGTTCAGTCAATTGAAGACACTTCTGTTCCCATTGTGCAATAATATCTTGATGTCCAGCGCATTCTTGCTCTTTTCGCTCAAGTTGGTCAGTCAATTGAAGACACGTCTGTTCCCATTGTGCAATAATATCTTGATATCCAACGCACTCTTGCTTTTTTTGCTCAAGTTGTTCAGTCAATTGAAGACACTTCTGTTCCCATTGTGCACTAATATCTTGATGTCCAGCGCAATCTTGCTCTTTTCGCTCAAGTTGGTCAGTCAATTGAAGACACTTCTGTTCCCATTGTGCAATAATATCTTGATATCCAGCGCACTCTTGCGCTTTTTGCTCAAGTTGATCAGTCAATTGAAGACACTTATATGCCCCTTGTGCAATAATATCTTGATATCCAACGCACTCTTGCTTTTTTTTCTCAAGTTGTTCAGTCAATTGAAGACATTTCTGTTCCCCTTGAGCAATAATATCTTGATATCCAGCGCACTCTTGCTCTTTTTGCTCAAGTTGTTTAGTTAAATGCTTGTTCTGATAAATTGCCAATGCAAGCATTAAGCTTCCCCCACAACACACTATCATTGCCAAACCGAACAAAAAATCCACTGAGTATCCCGAATACCACGACTTCCCCATCCATATGATGCAGAAAATCATAACGCCGCATCTTACACTCCCACATTTTTTCCCCCATTTCCAAATGACCTTAATTATAGCTATTATGAAAGCTATTGCCAATTTTATGTCTTCTTCCATTCTTGCTCTCTTTTATTCCCACCAATATTTAACGCAGCTCTTTTATCGATCCCTCGATATTGTATCATTGTGTGTACATCTGATTTGAAAATCACTACATATTATATTTTAATAAAAACAATACACAAAATATAGATGTTTTTATTGGTAAAATAAAACAATTTGTATTTAATAATGCTGTTTTAATGATTTATGTACTTTAAAGAAAAGCCTTATAAGCCCTCAAAATGCATGATCCATGAAATATTGATTTTCAAAGTAATAAAAACCTTAACTCAACCAAACAGCAAAACAAACTGCGTGCTTTGTTCGCACTGTTTTATAACATCAATAAAAAGCGCCTCTGCCTATTTAGCAGTTCTTCTTTAAGTAGCCCAGCACCATCATACTCTTATGCCAGCGCCCCCCGTTGTGATAGCCCTTGAAACTTGAGACGATTCATAAAGAGGACTTATTCTTTCTAAAGTGTTTTATTCACGCGAGCTCTCTCTGCTTGCCACATACAAGAGACATGGTTTTGATTGATTTAATATAACTACATTTGGCATGAGAAAATCCTATGTTTTTCATGATCTTTCATGAAAAACAATGAGTTATCATTATAAATCAACGTGACAGTGCTGTTATGAAGAGAACTCTCCCCTTAATTATTCATAGAGATTAACGTGGCATCGTTTTACATTCTATACACAGAAGTGTCTTTATAAAAATACTTCATCTCAGGCAAAAAAAGAACAGCCCGTTAAAAAAGAAAAACACCTCAATGCTTGCTTTTCTTTTTTCCATGAGAGATTTAAATTGATAAGCCTGTCTGAAAAGAATACTGTTTATGCCCTTAAAGATACTGCTCTTGTATCAAGATCACTTACTCAGATGAAAATTGCAGTTGAGCCAAATGCGCATAAACATTATTTTTTATAATGAGTTGTGTGTTCCTTCTTCCACAAAAGCGCCTTTATCCATCACGAGAATACGATCTGCTTTTAAAATTGTTGCCAAACGATGTGCAATGACCAGGATTTAGGATTTTGCATCAATCCTTCTAAGGTATCTTGCACCAACTTTTCACTGTTTGCATCTAAAGCAAATCTTGCTTCATCAAGTGGCAACATTTTGATTTATAATAATAATTCATTGTCTTGTATGTTGAATGAGAATCCCGAATACCGTAAGATTCTCTCATTTCAAACCTGTTCCATGGTGAACCAATCAAAACCATGTCTTTTGCACGTACCAAGCGGAGAGAGCCCGCGTGAATAAAAAACTATTAAGAAAGAACTTAAAATGCCTATAATAAATTATCTCAAGTGCCAAGGGCTGTAGCAACATCCACGAGTTGGCAAATATAATGACGGTGCCAGCTTGCAACAAGAGGGCTGCATTTCTTAAAATCGCCAGTACAATACCAATGCGTTGTTTTTGCCCCCCAGAAAGCATAGTACCACGTTCTTCTACTTGCGTATCCAAGCCATCTGGTAAAGCTTGAATAAATTCAAATGCATTGGCAGCTTTAGAAGTGGCCAAAATTTCCTCTCCATGGGTATGTTCAGTTCCAAAAAAAGAAGAAAAGTTTACAATTATTTTATTTCAAGTCTTTATACTCTAGGGAAGAAAGGATTTATGCATATATTCAAAATGATTTTTGAATTTAAAAACGCAACCACAATGATTTATAAGTGTTTAAGACCCATCTGTTTATGTCGGATGCGTTTTTGAATTAATATTTAAAGTGCACTCTTTGATAGGATAAAAATCCATCCATTTGCAATCGATTTGTTTAAAACCTTTGTTCCCCATAAAAAGGAGGCTTTTACATGCCAATATTACCAAAACGATTTTTGAATTTAGAAAGACGACCACCACGATCTACGAGTGTTTGGGAGCCACCTGTCCATGCCGGATGCGTTCTTGGATCAATATCTAGATTAAGAGTATCGCCTTCTTTTCCCCAAGTAGAGCGCGTCGTATATTGGGTTCCATCCGTCATAACAACGGTAATTTTATGATAATTGGGGTGAATATTCGCTTTCATGCGTCAAACCTTTTGCGTTTATAGAATGAAATAGCACTTGCTTGTTTTTTTAAGTGCACTTCCTTTGTCTTTTTGATACATTGATTAAAGTATTTATTTCTATAACTGAGCACGCATCAAAAAACAAGTGTTCAAGATACATCATTGTATCAAGTGTTACAAATCCAATACAGTGAGCAAAATTTTATGACATTACGTTCTCGTTCAGAAAAATCGACAAAGTCTTCCCCTAAAAAATCTTCATTCTCTTCGCTTGCAATTTTTGTTCCTTATCTTTTGCGCTATCGTTGGTTGTTTATCTTTGCTTTTCTAGCGTTATCTGTTGCTGCTCTAGTCACATTAGCTTTGCCTGTGGCTATCCGCCAAATGTTTGATCATGGGTTTTCTACTTCAAGCCATGGACATATCAATTTTTACTTTGGAATTTTGTTTATCTTAGCCTTGTTTCTCGCATTTGCTTCAGCAGCCCGTTATTACTGTGTTATCACCTTGGGAGAACGGATTGTTGCCGATTTACGGCGTGATGTGTTTGTCCATATTATGAAACTTTCTCCTGCTTTTTTTGATCGATCACATTCAGGAGAGATTGTTTCAAGGCTTCTAACAGATACCACACAAATAAAATTAGCTGTGGGCTCTACCGCCTCTACCGCTTTGCGTCAGCTGATTATCGTGATCGGAGCCGTCGTGATGATGGTGATCACCAATGCTAAATTGTCTTTGTTGGTTTTAGCTGCTATTCCTGTTGTGGCCATTCCCTTGGTAGTCTTTGGACGTAAAGTTCGCTCTCGTACCCGCGCGGCGCAAGATCGTCTCGCAGATGCCAATGCTGTTGCTACAGAGCAGGTAAGTGCTATTCGCACTGTGCAAGCTTTTACCGCTGAAAAACTCGTTACAATACGTTTTTCACAATTGATAGAACGTGCTTTTCAAACAGCACGTGCTTCTGTAATCTTGCGCTCCTTTTTTACGGGGTTTGCAATTTTTTTGGTTTTTAGCAGTGTGGTTGCTGTTTTATGGATTGGATCGCGCGATGTTTTGAATGGAACGATGACAGGAGGGACATTAGGGCAATTTGTCCTTTATGCGGTTTTTGGAGCTTCTACTTTTGCGCAATTATCGGAACTGGGAGCAGAATTAATCCAAGCAGCAGGCGCTGCTGAACGGCTTGCCGAATTGTTACAAGAACAACCTACTATTGTAGCTCCTAAAAATGCTTTATCATTAGAGCAACCTGTTCGAGGTGAACTTGTTTTTGATCAGGTTGATTTTACCTATCCTTCTAGACCACAAGAGAAGGTTTTACGCTCGCTTTCATTTTCTGTAAAAGCAGGCGAAACGGTTGCTTTTGTTGGGGCTTCCGGAGCAGGAAAAAGCAGCATTTTTTCTTTGATCCTTCGTTTTTATGATCCGACAAATGGAACAATTCGGTTGGATGGCATAGAAATTAATCGCCTTTCTTTACAAGATTTACGCAGTGCAATTTCCTATGTTCCACAAGATGTTGCTATTTTTGATGGAACATTGCGTGATAATATTATTTTTGGAACTGAAAATACCCATGAAGAAGAAATCCTTGCTGCTGCTAAAGCGGCTAATGCATTTGAATTTATTCAAGCTTTACCAGATGGCTTGGATACGCAAGTAGGAGAACGCGGTACCATGCTTTCTGGGGGACAAAAACAACGCATTGGTATTGCGCGGGCAATTTTAAGAAATGCACCCCTGTTGCTGCTTGATGAAGCAACATCGGCTTTAGATGCAAACAGTGAAAAGTTGGTGCAAGACGCCTTAGAAGGGTTGATGCAAAACCGCACAACCTTGGTCATTGCACATCGTTTGGCAACAATTTTAAAAGCAGATCGCATTCTTGTTATGGATAAAGGCGCCCTTGTGGAAGAAGGAACCCATGCCGAACTTGTGGCAAAAAATGGCGTTTATGCTTACCTCGCAAAACTCCAATTTTCACCTGAGTGAGTGATCTTGATACAAGAGCAGTACTTGGGCGTGAATACCGCGCTTTACAGGTAGAGAATTATTAATTTAAGGGCTCATGGAAAAAAGAGGGAAAAAAATTGAGTTTTTTTCTTTTAAAGTCTTAACGGGTTGTTCTTTTTTCTGCGCAAGATGGAGTATTTTTATAAAGACACTTCTGTGTACAGAATATAAAATAATACCCAGTTAAATCTCTATGGGCTATTAAGATGTGCAAGGAGTTCTCTTCATAACAGCACTGTCACGTTGATTTATAAGGACAATTCATTGTTTTTCATGAAAGATCATGAATACCATAGGATTTTCTCATGTCAAACCCTCATAGTGAGTCAAACAAAATCTCTTGGCTTGCTCATCACAAGCAGAGTTGGCGTGTGAAGTGAAACGGTACAAGAAAGGAATAAAATACCTCTCTTGCCCCTTTACGTTCTAAGGGCTGTCAAAACATTGGGGCGCTGACAAAAGAGTATACGCTGGCAAAGAGTATAATGGTGCTCGCTTGCTGAAACCCTTACGCGGCTCACTTGATAGGCTCTAGGGACACAAGCACTACCCTAAAGACTGACCACACTCTTTAAAAAACTGAATATAAAAATTTTTTCATGCCCTCTCTCACCGCTCTAAACAATAGTGTTTACCGAAAATCATGACAAATTGTAATTCACAAATACGCTTCTCTCTATTGCAAGAATATCCTTTTATTCTCTTTCAAACACACGAACACTTTTTGAATATTGTTTGCAGATCCGTCTTATTGAAAAAGAGCAAAGACTTTTTTAGCACTTTTGGGCTTCTTATAACTTTTGTATGAGCGCGTATAAGCAACAGCTTTTATAATAAACTGGCTTTTGGCAAAATTGTAAAATTTTATCAAATTTATTGTTTTTAAATATCACCACGACTACTGTTCTGCTCTTGCAGACACGCAACCTCAAAACACTTTCTCTTTGCTCATAAATTGTCTCTCCAGCTCTCTCTTTCAGGCATAGCCCATAAAAATAAGGATAGAGTACTTCGATTGAACACCATCTTCTCACCCCCTCCAAGCCCCATATATTTTACAGCTCTCAATTTTATAGCATCCCCTGTCGTGCTTTAAGAAGGCATTTTAACGATGATAAGAACATGTACAAAGAGGATATATCTTTAGGGTATTTATGTTTTAAAGCTTGCACGAAATCGTAATTTTTTTGTATAGCGAGTCAAGCATATGCAGAACTGACACCCTAACCATTTCAAACCATTCAGCTGTTTCAGGAACAGATAAGCCAAGTTCTACGATTATATCTTCAACCACGAATTCACCGAAGTACGGAGGATTTTCACCATTTTTTAGCGCTCCCTCTTCAGTGATCCTCTCGATAATTAACTCATTCAGCATCTATACCAGCAAAGCGAAATATTACGTGCTAATTTTCCTTTACATTCATTAGCCAAGCCCCCTCAAAATGACCTTTTAGTGAATAGAGCTAAAAGGATAAGTCTTCAAAACCATTTGGTAACTATATCAAGAGCACCTAAAATACGCCTTAGTTTCTAAGATAGGCAACTTCCCCCCTTTATCGTATCAGTCTTGTAGAACTTTAAACCCTTTACCTTCAAATCAAAAAATTATAATTGGATTATATTGCATAAAGATGCTTTTTCTCATTTTTCCATTTAACACACGATAAGTTACCATTTAGGCACGATGAGAAGCTTGCCCCTTATATCATACATGAGAAAAACAAAATAAGCCATTTGAGTGTCTTAAGGTCAAGGATGCCGTTAGGCGCACCGCCCTTGTAAAGGGTTGCCTTGAGGCTTAAGGACCCAAGGCTTGTTAGTCCCTTCATTAAAAGCGGGTTTGATGTTATGATTTTGGAGAGCGATTATTAAGAATTTGAGAGGCAGACAGCCTCTCATTTTTATTTGTATGCAAACGAATTGCACTCTATTTATTCAGGGAGAATAAGAACATACCCAGGAGGTGCTAAACGGAATAAGAGAGCGTCGTAACCCCACGCAGCAGACAGGCAGCAAATAGAAGAAACGCCTTCAGCAATTGCCATGAGTAATGCGAACGATATACCGGCTTCATCTGCTGTTGCGTCACGGCGTTCTAAGTAGTATCCGACAAAAAAGAAAAAGCACCCTATTCCACTCACCGACCCAAAAACTTTTAATGCGGTATGAACCGGTCCACGTATGCTGAGCAAGATAATAAAAATTATGAAAGTAAATACTGTAAAGATCCCTTCGAATACCCCACGCACCATATTGCACAATTTTCGCATCATAATTGCAGAAAAGCTCTGTTCTGCGTATCGATTTTTTCTTTTGATGCTTGTATTCTTAGAAGATATGCTGTTATTTTTAGAAGATATACCGTCCACAACTCCCCCCGTTTTAAGCCAAGATGCTATGAAGTTATTTATTTTTAATTATATCATCACAAAATACAAGAAAAATTTATCCATTTTAACGAAAAAATAGGTGTTTTATTGAGGTACAAATCTATTTTCTTTCGCAAGAGTTATTCAATTCGTTCGCCAATAGAAAAACTACCCCCATTGAAGAGGAAGCTATCCTGACGCAGAAAAGCTTCATAAGCTGTATTCCAATCCGCTCAGAAATCGCAACTTTCTAATCTACCCGCTTAATCCACCTTTGAAACTGCAATCAAATGAATTCTGCTGATGACAAGTAATGATAACATGAAAAAGAAAAAATATCACAATATCAAACTCTTCAATACAGTATGAGCTTTCTGATTTTCACTCAAAAAGCAAGTGCCCACCCATGAACGACACCATACTAAAGTGCTGTGCATTCACAAATTTCCTAGCATTGTCTCCCCTTCTCGAAATTGCACCTCTCCCGCAATCTTATCTCTCGATAGCACCCATTAAAGACTTTTAAAAGGTCCAAGGAAAAAACTCTCTGAGAAAGCTTTCAAGTCTAAAACGCCCCCGCCATTTTTATCATGATGAGGGCACAAAAAATCACGCAGAAACATGCAAAATCTCTCCGCATTTAAAAACAGGGCTTGTGCTTCAATCGCACGCTTTTTCTTGTTCTCTTGTCCATTGTCCCAAAGCCGCAAGATGATTCATCCGAGCCCGATGACGAAATGCCTTCTGTGCAACAGCAATATTCTCATCTTTTCCTGCCCATGCTTTTAAGGCAGCTGCTTGCAATGCGCGTCCATAGGAAAAGGTCAATTTCCAAGGCAATACGCCCAAAGAATTCATAGCAGATAAATGCGCCGTTGCTTCCTGATCAGACTGCCCTCCAGAAAGAAAAGCAATTCCTGGAACAGCAGCAGGAACAGTTTGTTTAAGCACTTGGACGGTCTTTTCAGCAACTTCTTCAACAGAAGCCTTGCGTGCATCCTTTCCATCAATCACCATATTGGGCTTTAAAATCATCCCCTCCAAAAGAACACGAGCTTCAAACAATTCTTTAAAGACAGCCTGCAAAACAGTGCGTGTCACCTCAAAGCAGCGTGTAATTGAATGCCCACACGATGATCCATCCATCAACACTTCCGGCTCAACAATGGGCACAATATTGAACTCCTGACATAAGGCAGCATAGCGTGCAAGAGCTTGTGCATTTTGTCTTATGGCGCCTCTTGTTGGCAAAGTGTATTCATCAATAGCAATTACCGCACGCCATTTAGCAAAACGTGCTCCCAAAGCATAATAATCTTTTAGCCGCTCACGAAGACCATCCAACCCTTCGGTAATTGTTTCTTGGGGAAAAGCAGCCAAGGGTTTTGCACCGGTATCAACTTTAATCCCTGGCAAAGCGCCTGAATCCCGAATAAGATCCGTCAACATTTTCCCAGTTGATGCTTTTTGCCGAATGGTTTCATCAAATAAAATAACCCCAGAGATGGCGTTTTCCATCGCTTCTTTTGTACTAAAAAGCATTTCACGATAAGCACGGCGCTTATCTTCATTGGATTCAACACCAATGCTTTCAAAACGCTTTCCAATGGTCGCCGTACTTTCATCTGCCGCCAAAATACCTTTACCCGCATGCACCAAAGCAAGTGCAATATCTTCAAGCCGTTCATTCATAAAAAATTCCTCTTATTTTGTCTTAATTTCTAAAAATGCGCAACACTATCAAAACACTCTACACGACCGTATAGTTTTTCTTTAACCTTCCCCTTCAAAGAAGCCCTTTAAGCCTGCATAAGGGCAAGAATACCAGGAAGAACCTTACCTTCCATCCATTCCAAAAAAGCTCCTCCAGCAGTTGAGAGATAAGTAAAATCATTGGCAACACCGGCATGATTAAGGGCAAAAACCGTATCGCCCCCTCCCGCAATTGAAACCAACTTTCCCGTCAAACTACGTTCTGCTGCATGGCGTGCAACGGCAATGGTTCCCTTATCAAAGGGAGGCATCTCAAAAACACCAAGGGGTCCATTCCACACAAGAGTAGCAGCTTCATCTATCGCAGCATTGATATGCGCAATAGAGCGCGTCCCAATATCCAATATCATGCCATCTTGTGGAATATCTTCAATGTCATAAAGACGATGCGGTGCATCTTTTTCAAAACGAAATCCCACAACAGCATCCTGAGGGAGCAGAAGCGTACAGTGACACTCTCGCGCTTTTTTAATAATTTTTTTTATCGTTTCCATCAATGCATGTTCACACAGTGATTTCCCTACATGGATACCTTGCGCTGCTAAAAAACTGTTAGCCATCCCCCCACCAATAATTAAGGAGTCAACTTTTTCCACCAAATGATTGAGCACAAAAAGCTTACTAGAAACCTTTGCTCCTCCCACAAGGGCAACCACAGGACGTGCTGGATTGCCAAGTCCTTTTTCTAATGCCTGCAATTCACCTTGCAAAGAGCGTCCTGCATAAGAAGGCAACAAATGCGTTATTCCCTCCACCGAAGCATGGGCACGATGAGAAACTGAAAAAGCATCATTGACATAGAGATCTCCATTATGAGCCAAAGCTTCTGCAAAAGAACAATCATTCTTTTCTTCACCAGCATAAAAACGAACATTTTCAAGCAGTAAAACACCACCATTTTGTAATGACTCAACTGCAACCTGCACCGCCGAACCGATACAGTCAGGAGCAAAAGCAACCGGCTGATTAATGATCTTTTCCAGCACTTGCACAACAGGACGGAGTGAAAACTCTTGCTCTACCTTTCCTTTGGGGCGACCACAATGAGAAAGCAGAATAAGTTTAGCACCACGCTTTTGTAGCTCAACGAGTGTCTCTTTATGTCGTACAAGACGCGTCTCATCGCATACCTTACCTTGCGCCATAGGAACATTAAAATCTACGCGCACCAGAACACGTTTACCCAAAACATCAACATCATCAAGTGTACGAAACCCCATCACTGCTTCCTCTTCACTTTCCATTGTTTCAAATAAAAACGCATCCAACAACCCTGCCCACTTTTCTTTCCACTTATCCCCCTCTTTGCTTTTACAAGAGATCCACGACAGCCTATCTCTCACCCTTTGCTTAATAAAAATCCAAAGCTTTTATCGTCAAATGTACAAAAGCCCACCATTGCTCTTAATCTTCATATTCCATTGTGGCAAACAAATGCATTGGCTCAACTTGATCTCTATTAAAGCTTCCTTTTACTTCTAGGAAAAAGAGTTTACATCTCCTGTTTTCTAACGTTTTCTCAAAAGGTATCTCGTTCAGATCTTACTTTTTCAAAGTTTACTCTTTCATGCATCTTTTAAAAGCACGTATTGACACAGTATTAAAACAAAACACATCATCAATTTTTCAATAGCCTCTTCTCTCTAGCGCATGAGAACAACAGCCTCTAACTGTTTTTCTCAAAATTGCACAAAAATGAGACTTTTCCCTATAAAAAGAGGACCCTGAGGTCCTCTTATATTGTCTTAGCAAAAGCCACAGCCGTATCACTCATACGGTTAGAAAAGCCCCATTCATTATCATACCAAACCAGAACGCGACAGAGCTTACCATCAATCACTTTGGTTTGATCATTGTGGAAAATAGCTGAATGAGGATTATGATTAAAATCACAACTCACGAGTTTCTCTTCTGTAGTGTCCAAAACACCCTTCAAAGAACCTTGTGCAGCAGTAGCAATAGCTGTATTAATTTCTTCGATTGTTGTGGAACGCTTAGCGATAAATGTCAAATCAACCACAGAAACATTAGGGGTCGGAACACGAATCGATACACCATCAAGCAATCCCTTTAATTCTGGCAAAACCAATCCCACAGCTTTTGCCGCTCCTGTTGAGGTAGGAATCATAGAAAGAGCTGCCGCACGTGCACGATAAAGGTCCCGATGCATTGTATCCAATACAGGTTGATCACCCGTATAAGAATGGATTGTTGTCATAAAGCCCTTTTCAATGCCCACCGTGTTGTGTAAAACTTGTGCAACAGGCGCCAAACAATTGGTTGTACAAGAAGCATTTGAAACAACGCGATGCTCGCTGCTTAAAGATTGATGATTAACCCCATAGACGACCGTAAGATCTGCTCCTTCAGAAGGCGCAGAAATAAGAACACGCTTTGCCCCCGCATCTAAATGAGCACTTGCTTTATCACGCGCAGTAAAAATACCCGTACATTCCAAAGCAATATCGATATCCAAATCTTTCCAAGGCAATTGAGCAGGATCACGCTCTGCGCATACCTTTATTAAACCACCTCCCACATCAATAGCATCCCCTACCACCTTAACAATCCCAGGAAAACGCCCATGAACTGAATCATAGCGTAATAAATGGGCATTTGTTTCCACCGATCCCAAATCATTAATTGCAACCACTTCAACATCTTGTCGTCCACTTTCCACAAGTGCACGTAAAATATTGCGACCAATACGACCAAACCCATTAATTGCAACACGAACTGTCATTTCACATGTTTCCTCATCAATTTTTAAAAGCACAACATTTAAAACACAATAAATGGGTATTTCACCAATCCAAAATCATTAATTCCCACAATGTCAATATCTTGATCACTCACTCACTTATCCACAATAATGCACAAGATCATCCACAATACTGCACAGAATATGATGCCCTACAATCACCCCATTCATGACAACACAAGCTGTCACTTTGTCTTTTCCTCTTTGATCTTTTCCAGCCCTTTTTCAACGGTGGCAACAACATTTTCCCAAGTAATACCAAAATGCGCATAAAGGGCATCAATTGTTCCACTTGCCCCAAAGCCCTCCATACCAATAAACACACCATCACAGCCAATAAAACGGTCCCATCCTTGGGCGACAGCAGCTTCAATGGCAACTTTAATCGGTGCATCTCCAATGAGAGCACGCTGATAGGAGAGAGATTGTTGAGAAAAAAGTTCAAAACAAGGCACAGAAACCACACGCGTTGGGATGCCTTTTTCTTCTAACACCGCATGTGCTTCCACTGCAATTTGCAATTCTGAACCAGAAGCAAACAGCGTCACTTGTGCATCATCGCTAGCTGTTAGAAATTCATAAGCACCAAGCATACAGAGATTTTCTTCTTCATACTCTTGACGCAAAAGCGGTAGATTTTGTCGACTTAAAGCCAAGGTAGAAGGCGTCCCGCATGCTTTCAAAGCCAATTGCCAACACTCGACTGTCTCCATAGCATCGGCAGGACGGAACACAAAATGATTAGGCATTGCACGCAGGCAAGCCAAATGCTCTACGGGTTGATGGGTCGGACCATCCTCACCAAGACCAATAGAATCATGAGTCATGACATAAATCACCCGCAACCCCATGAGAGAAGACAAACGCATAGCAGGACGCATATAATCAGAAAAGCATAAAAAGGTTCCCCCATAAGGAATAAAGCCGCCATAAAGGGCAAGACCATTCATCACAGCTCCCATTGCATGTTCGCGAATTCCATAATGCAGATAGCGCCCTGAAAAATCTTCAGCAGAGATACTTTTCATCTGGCTACTTTTTGTATTATTAGATCCGGTTAAATCAGCCGAACCACCAATAGTCTCAACAACGACTTCATTGATCACTTCAAGAGCCATTTCCGAAGCTTTACGCGTAGCAACAACGGGGCGCTCTTCAACCAATTTCTGTTTATAAGTATCAATAGCGCCATCAAATCCGCCCACGAGATCGCCCCGCATCAATCTTTCAAACTCCACACGCTCTGAGACAGGAAGATCAGCAAATTTTTCTTCCCATTTTTGGCGTTTTTTAGCAGCATTGAGACTAGCCAAGCGCCAATTATCGAGAATATCGGCTGGAATAACGAAAGGCTCAGCATCCCACCCTAACGCGATACGGGTTTCAGTGATTTCTCGTGCGCCCAAAGGGGCTCCGTGAACTTTATTGGTACCCGCTTTATTGGGTGCTCCAAAGCCAATTGTTGTTTTACAAGCGATCAAAGTTGGTTTATCGGAATTTTGTGCCGCCTCAATAGCCCGCGCAATTGCTGCTTGATCATGCCCATTGACTTTATGTGTCTCCCAACCAGATGCCTTAAAACGCGCAATCTGATCTGTACTGTCAGCAAGGGAAATCTCTCCATCGATAGAAATATTATTATCGTCCCACAACACAATAAGCTTATTGAGTTTCAAATGACCAGCAAGGGAAAGTGCTTCTTGAGATATCCCTTCCATAAGGCATCCATCGCCCACCAACGCATAAGTGTAATGGTTGATAAGATCACCAAAACGAGCATTTTGCAAACGCTCTCCAAGAGCCATCCCCACAGCATTAGCCAACCCTTGTCCAAGAGGACCAGTCGTTGTTTCGATTCCTGCCACATGCCCATATTCTGGATGCCCAGCAAGCTTTGCTCCTAATTGGCGAAAATTTTTGAGATCTTCAATGCCAATATCTTCATAACCAGAAAGATACAAGAGAGCATAAAGCAACATAGACCCATGTCCTGCTGATAACACAAAACGATCACGGTTAGGCCAGCGAGGTTTTTTGGGGTCATGAGCAAGGAATCTTGTATAAAGAACCGTAGCAATATCGGCTGCTCCCATTGGCAAGCCCGGATGACCAGAATTTGCTTTTTCAATCGCATCAATAGCAAGAAAACGGATAGCATTGGCCATCTGATTCTGTTGGTGGGTGTTTGTCATGAATACTCGACCATTTCGTTAAATACGTTATTCTGTTGCTTTTTCCGTATTCTCTTAAAATTCTCAAGAAATACTATTTTCTAACCATTAGCGTGAGACTTTTTGCCACCACTTCAATAATATTAATAACATTCCCCTCACGCGTTCTGTATATCCATGTCATTTATGCCAATACGCGCAAAAAATCCAGCTTTTAATTTATATCTATCCCCTGCTTTGCTTGCTAAAATATCCTACATACTTAAAAATAAAATGCACACAACACAAGAGTGAAAGTGATTCGTTTTTGCATAACACATTGATAAAGGATACAATTACCCAAAGGATAAAAGCAATGAACCAAGAGACTACAGTTCTACAAGATGCTTTAGAGCACCTAGAAAAGGCACTTAGAACTTTAGAGATCACCATAATAAACCGCAATGCCGTTATTGATAAAAATAACGAATGGGAAGAAGAAATCCAACGAATGAATGCTGACCGCAGCCATCTTGCCCAAGCGCTTGACAAAGCTGAAGCCCAAATTGAACGCTTAGAGTCCGTAAACAAAGAAGTTTCCAAACGTCTTATTAAAGCAATGGAAACAATTCGTGTTGTCATTGATAGATAAAGGTTTGAATGTATGGAAACTGTTTCCGTTACCATTGATGGTAAAGTTTATCGCATGGCTTGTGACAAAGGACAAGAACGTCGTCTTATTGCGCTTGCTGCTCAATTGGATCAATATATCACACATTTAAAGAACAATTTTGGTGAAATTGGCGACCATCGTTTATCGGTTATGGCTGGCATAATGATTATTGATGAAATGGAAGAAATAAAACGAGAAAATAAAAAATTACAAGAAGACTACAATACTCTTTTACGACTCCACAACGAAAGAGACCGCACCATGGGGAAAATTATGCGTGACACCACACAACGCATTGAAAATCTCACAAACCAATTGCTCAAAGATGATCAAAACCGCACAAACCTTCAAGAACAAGAACAGGAACAGGAAGATTTCTAAAAAGTACATCAGCGCATAATAAACCAGAGATTTGACTTGTCCGCCACATCTCACAGGATAAAAATTCTTAAACCCACACCAGTGTGTAAACAGTCTGGTTTTTTATAGGAAGGATTCCAGCTACTCACGACTTATGGGATTAACTTAAACCTCAACAAGAAAGCCCTACCCTGAATATTTCACCTCCGCACAAACGCTTCCTACATCAAGGAGACTGCCTTATATCACCACATTTCAAATGAGATGTCTTTTAACCGCGCAATAAGATAACAAAATCAACATCATTGTAAAAAAATCATATAAATGACAACAGCAACAAACAAATAAAGCACCCTTCGAAAAAAAGAGCTATATTCATGTTCCCTATGAATGCATGCCCAAAAATCCTTGCCCCTTAGATAATATCAAGCAGATTCAATATATATTAAAAAATAACCTTATCTATTATACCGTAAAACACCGCTATTTGATACTATAAGCACCATGGAGTCTTTGCACCTGAGATGTCCATCCGATGAAACCCACCGAAAAGAACCGTATCATTTATAAACCAGCGTGAACTTTAGTATTTTCATCCTTTAGAGCAGGAAAAAAGTCAAACCCGAAGAGTATGTTAATCTCATACAACCTCAAACATCATAAACAACAATAATAGCTCTTGAAAACATCCTCTACCGCTATTTTTATCCTTATAACAAATAATCCATATTTCTCTCCCCACCCCTCAAAATCTCCAAGCTTAATAAAAGAAAGAGCAAGTCGGCATCATCATTATAGTCAGACCTCAATATTGCGATAGCCCCCTTGGCTCGTAAAACGATTCATAAGAGGGACGCCTTTCTTGTACAGCTTTTTCCCATAAAACCCACCCGCTTGTGATGTACAAACAAAGAGTTATGATTAACAAAACATAAATAAATTTAAGAAAATCTTACGGAATTCGGGGTTCTAATTCAAGTTTAATAACGATAAATTATCATTATAAATCAATATGTTGCAAATGCTTCGACAAAGCATATTTTAAAAACACATTCACCCATCACTTTTTCTCATAACATACCAGTACGATTTTTTAGGCACATAATTTTAATTTTATTCAATTCTGTTTGCAAAAGTTTAAAATGGGAAAAATTTCAAGGCTCTTATCCAAAAAGCGAAAGAATGAACTCTCATTATCAATAAACATCTCGCTCGTATAAACATCAATAAAGCAATCCCCAATCTGTCTCAATGAAATAAAAGGGGGGCTCCCATTAAATGCCTACCGTAAAAGCAGTTTCCTCAGAACTAAAACAAAATCAACAGACAACATCACCGCATCTGCTTCCATCCCCAAACTGGACGACCTAATGCAACACCTTGCTATCTTACGATAGGAGATAAAAGAATAATGGGTCTATGGAGGCATTCACAAGAAGCGCACACCCGTTGTTTTTAAAGCCTGTTCAAAGGCGCATGAAAAAACACCATGCGTAAACGGCTCAAATCCCTTTCGTTCCATCTTGAGAGACAGAAGCAATACGCAAGAGATTTGTCGCACCGGGCGTTCCAAGAGGAACACCGGCTGTTACAAGGAAACGATCCCCTCCTTGGCAAAAGCCTTCCTGAAATGCAATGGCTGCTGCTCGATCAACCATATCTTCTAAATTGCGAGCATCTTGCGTGACCACACAATGAAGCCCCCAAACGAGAGCCAAACGCCTTGCTGTTTCCACAATGGGCGATAAAGCAATAATCGGTCTATTAGGGCGTTCACGAGAGGCGCGCACCCCCGTTGTTCCTGAAGCCGTATAGGCAACGATAGCGGATAGAGCAAGTGTTTCAGCAATCTGACGCGCAGCAAGAGAAATCGCATCCGTTCCTGTTGATTCTGGTGCTGGATGTTGTGCTCCAACCTGAGCGGCATAAGTGTGATCCTGTTCGATTTGTCGCGCGATTCGGTCCATCATAAGCACAGCTTCTTCAGGATAACGACCAGAAGCAGATTCAGCAGACAACATCACCGCATCTGTTCCTGCATAAACTGCTGTAGCAACATCCGACACTTCTGCGCGTGTGGGAACAGAAGATGTGATCATTGATTCGAGCATTTGTGTTGCCACCACAACCGGTTTTCCAGCTAAACGACAAGCTTTTATCAACTCCATCTGAAGTGCAGGGACCTTTTCCAGAGGCATTTCCACACCGAGATCACCCCGTGCAATCATAATACCATCGGAAATTTCAATAATCTTCTCTATATGCTCCAAGGCTTGAGGCTTTTCGATTTTAGCCATCAAAGACACCTTACTTTTCGTCAACTGACGCACCGCCATAATATCTTCTGGACGTTGAATAAAAGAAAGAGCAACCCAATCAACAGGCTGCTGTAAAAGAGCCTGAAGATCCTCCTTATCTTTTGACGTCATCGAATCAAAAGGCAAAATTGTATCGGGAAAACTCACACCTTTTCGATCAGAAATACGGGTACCAGAAACCACACGACACTGGACAGAATAACCATCACATACTTGCGCGCGCAGTTCCACCCTTCCATCATCAATCAACAACCGGTCCCCTGGTTTAACAGCCGCAAATACATCCTCATGAGGGAAAAAAACACGCTGCGCATCGCCAAGAACATCGCGATTATCTAATGTAAAGCTTTGCCCAACACGCAAATCTTCTTGCCCCTTAGCAAAACGCCCCACACGCAGTTTTGGCCCCTGAAGATCCACCAAAATACCAATGGGGCGTCGAACTGTTTTTTCAACTTCTCGTATAGACTCGACCAAATCACCCAGCATATCACGATCAGTATGGCTCATATTAAGACGAAAAACGTCTGCTCCTGCCCTAAAAAGCTTCTCAATCATCAAACGAGAAAAAGAAGAAGGACCAAGAGTCGCAATAATTTTTACTTTACGTGCACGTTTCACGGTGGAGAATTTCCTGAAAGAGAAGGTATAACTGAATTGTTTAACAAAGACTCATCCGTCAACTGTACCATCCAACTGGTTTGATTTCCGGTATCGATCTCTTTAAATTCAGCCTTTTGATATCCTCGAGGGAAACAATCATGAACCCCTTGAATAGTAAATTGGCTATCTTGCACACACATGGTCACAGAGCCTGCCCAGTTCCCTTTTTTTTGTGCCCCTTCCGCATAAAAATAATAAAACCGTGAAGCAAGAGGCCCCTCAATTAAAGTTTTACATTCCGTCACTGGTACCGTCCACCAGCCTTCGCTCACCCACCCTGAAAATGTACGATATCCAAGAGCAACCCCTACAGACTGTTGGGTTGTATTACAAACTCTAAAGTCAGCTTTTGCAAAAACAACAAGGGGAAACAAGAGCAAAATGCTCAAGAGAAAAACTTTTAATCCTTTCTGAAACACCCAATATCGCTTTTTTAAAATCACAAAACTTCCTCTATAATGCCAAATTCTCAAAACAAATTACACATTTCTTTTTTTTAAAGCTTTTCAAATCTAAAACGTATATTTTTATATTTTTCTTTTTATAGCCCTTTTATCAATGCATATATCTTAAAAATTTTACAAAATATTTAAAGTCAATTTGTAAAAAAGCTGTGTAGCTTGATTTACTTTTTATTTTCAAGCTTTTTTAACATAAATTCGTCGTCGAAAAACAACTTAAAATATATAACCTGGAGAAAAATACAATGAACGATACAGTAACCGATCAAACACACGCTATATCCGTAAACCAATTACGCTCTTTTATCGAACGTATTGAACGGCTAGAAGAAGAGAAAAAAACCATTTCTGATGATATTAAAGACGTTTACACTGAACTTAAAGGCTCTGGTTTCGATAGTAAAGCTGTTCGAAGCATTATACGGCTGCGTAAAAAAGAAGAACATGAACGAATGGAAGAAGAAGCAATCATTGAACTTTATAAAAATGCGCTTGGTATGAATTAAAACCATTGATAACGTTGGAAATTTTTTTAAGAAAAGAAAATGCAAAAAACAAATGAATGTATAAAAATTTCACCCAACAATAAGCCGTTTGTGTAACTTGTAACGAGACTATCGGTCACAGAATACACAATATTGCAACAGCCCTCACATTTAAAAGGATTTATACAGAGAATTTTTATTCTTGTTCTTCAATAATTTTTATCCACATAAACCCTCACTTGTATGCCAACCTATGCCAACTCAGTTTGTGATGTGCAAGAGAGGTGTTTTTTATGATTAAACATCAATAAATTTGAAATGAGAAAGTCTTCCGATATTGAGGACTCTCTTCAAATTAAAAAAATGAGTTATGATGATAAATCAATTTCTTATCTACGAAAAGAAACATATGAAAGCGGTCAGCCGTTGAAATCCGCTAAACGAGAGTCTGAACCGTTTACAAAAGAAGAGGTGGTTAAGGATCTTCGTCTTTTAGGATAGGGAAAAGTGCAGCATATTTACACATTTGATAAAAAGACCCTTAACAAAACTTTATTCGAATCTATTAACGGACTCATAAAGATCATTGATTCGAGAGGTTAGAATGTGATCTCTCCATTTTCCAGAAATCATCAAATAGTCTTTGGCATAGCCTTCTTTTTCAAAATGAAGGCGTTTTAATAAACGTTCGCTTTTTATGTTCTCAGGTCTATAATTTGCCATCACTCTATGCAGATGATAAACATGAAAGATATGGCGTATTAGAGCCGATAAACTCTCAAACATGAGACCTTTGCCTTGTTGTTTTTCATCAAGAGAAAAACCAAGATGACAGGCTTGAAAAACACCCCGAACCACATTTGTAAAATTCACAACACCGATGACTGTGTTTTCATTTTTTAATCGTACAGCATATCGGTATGCTTGTCCCTGTGCGCTTTCATAAGCAAATGCATTGGCTCGTGTTTCCCAAGCTGTTAGGCTGTGGTAACCATCAGATCTAACAGGTTCAAAAGGACGCAGATGATTCGCATTACGGAGGAAATAAGAAGACAGTTCAGCTGCATCTTCTAAACCGATCAATGTGGAAATTGTTCGCTTTGTTTTAATTGCCATCATTTTCTCCTCCTAGACAATGTCACAATAACACGTTGATTTATCTTAACAAATCATCATTTTTAAACTCAAATCATAATGTCGAATACAGTAAGCTTTTCTCATCACAACACTTCTTACGTTAGAATCAATGAGGATCTTTTGCTTTTCCGTCATAAGTGGGGGTGGTATGTTTAAAGCATAAGGTAAAGACAGGGGAATATTTCTTATGAATGCTCTCAAGTTCTAAGGGGCGCTGTAGCAACATTGGGGACTGGCAAAGTATGCAAGGGAATTGGCGTACTTCCATATACGAAATTCTGAAAAAACTTACGGCAAAGATAGTTTTGTTTCTTTGCCTTGTAAGCTCAGAGCATGCTTGTTTTGCGCTACCATATCACTGCTCCCCCGTATACAAATCCCAATGACCATCGCCTTGAGATGCTATATGTTACAGTGCAATCTAAAAAGTCTCTGCCATAACTCGTCAACAACACTGTTCCCGCTAAATCAGCGACAAACTCTTGTAACAAATTAAAGAAAAGCGATGATGCAATACAAATCTTTTAAAGTTTTTTAGATATTACCGTGAACGCGCTTCCATTTCTTCGCGTAAAATTTCAAGTTCTAACCATTCTTCTTCTTTTTGTGTGCAAGTATTTTTCTTTTTTGCCAACGTTGTTGATAAACGTTCAAAACGCTCTTTATCACTGCGATAAAGGGCTGGATCAGAGAGTTCTTG
The DNA here is from genome assembly GCF_042196125.1 of Bartonella sp. AP280QHHD. Lineage (NCBI taxonomy): Bacteria > Pseudomonadati > Pseudomonadota > Alphaproteobacteria > Hyphomicrobiales > Bartonellaceae > Bartonella > Bartonella sp. AP280QHHD. The sequence goes on from NZ_JBHIPQ010000015.1 coordinate 214,500, forward strand.
CTCAATTTTTTTGATTTCGTCCTGTAAAACAGCAATTTCTTCAGGCAATTTTTCCAATGCATAAACCTGCTTATAAGACAATTTACCTCGTGTTTTTTTCTCCCGCCCTATCAAGCGATCATCTGTTGATGTGTCCTGCTTTGAAAGCTCTCCCGCATGAGATTTTGAAGGTGCTTTACGTTGCGATAATTCTGTTCTTTTGCGTTGTAAGCGAAGAGCATGCTGGTTTTGCGCCATCATATCACTATAGCCGCCCGCATACAAAACCCAATGACCATCACCTTGAGGTGCCAACATATGCGTTACAGTACGATCTAAAAAGTCTCTGTCATGGCTGACCAACAATACTGTCCCCGCAAAATCAGCAATAAATTCTTGCAACAAATCCAAAGTTTCCATATCCAAATCATTGGTCGGTTCATCAAGAATCAAAAAGTTTGCAGGACGAGAAAGAAGTCGTGCAAGCATGAGGCGTGCTCTTTCTCCCCCAGAAAATTCTTTAAGGGGAGTGCGTGCTTGTTCCGGTGAAAATAAAAAGTCTTTCATATAAGAAACCACATGCCGCTCCAACCCATTGATCACAAGAGTATCACCTCTTCCCCCCGTTAAATAATGCGCTAAAGTTTCTTCTTCATTTAAAATACGTTGCTGATCAAGCAATGCCATAGAGAGGTTATAGCCATGCCTCACCGTTCCACTATCCACGGCTTCTTGCCCAATTAATGCAGAAAGGAGCGTTGTCTTTCCGATTCCATTGGGTCCTACCAAACCGATTCGATCACCCCGCTGAATGCGCAAAGAGAAATCTTTCACGATAATGCGATCACCATAGGATTTTGAAATTTTCTTTGCTTCAAGCACCAATTGCCCAGAATCATGACTTTTTGCTGCTGTCAAAAGTGCATTTCCTGGCTGCCCTTTATAGGTTTGATGACGCTGTCTTAAGTCTTTTAATTCGCCTAAGCGCCGTACATTACGCTTACGCCGTGCGCTCACGCCATAACGCAACCATTGCTCTTCACGAGCAATTTGGCGCCCCAATTTATGCTGTTCGATGGCTTCTTCTTCCAGTGCTTTATCACGCCAATTTTCAAACTCAGAAAAACGCTTTTCCAGTCTTTTGGTTGTGCCACGATCAAGCCATACCGTTGACCGCGTAACATTTTCTAAAAATCGCCGATCATGGGAAATCACCACAATCGCTGAACGCAAAGAAGCCAAAACAGCTTCCAGCCATTCAATGGTTGGTAAATCAAGATGATTGGTTGGTTCATCTAAGAACAAAATATCGGGTTTTGCAGCAATGGCCCGTAACAATGAAACACGCCGCTTTTCGCCTCCCGAAAGCGTTTCCAATTTTTCCGTCCCAGAAAACCCTAAATTTGTGCGAAGCGTATTAATCCACTGAACATCAGATATATCATCCAGCCCCGCTTCCATATAAGCATTAATATCTTCAAATCCTGAACAATCCGGATTTTGTGAGACATAACGGAGCGTTACTCGCGGGTGGCGAAAAATTTCGCCACCATGAGGTTCTAATATTCCTGCGGCAATTTTTAATAAGGTTGATTTTCCACAACCATTACGGCCAACCAACGCAATACGCGCCCCCTGCTCAACCGATAAAGAAGCTTGATTGAGCAAAGGCGTTTTTCCAAAATTTAAGAAAATGCGGTCAAGCCGCAGAAGCGGCACCGCCATTAACGAACGCGGCGCGGACAAGGTGCTTGATACATCACCCCTCTTGCATCACGGTAAGCACACAATTGCCGTACAGGAACTCTTTGTCTACAAGGTGCTTGGTAAACATGCCCTCTACGACCACGATACGTGCACAATTGTGATGCCTGTCTTTGTTGTTTTCTTTGATTTGCAGCTGCACCTGTTACTGTTCCAGCCAAAGCACCAAATGCTGCACCGGTAAGTGCTGCTCCAGGCGTACTTCCAGCAATAGCAGTTCCAGCCAAAGCACCGATTGCTGCTCCTCCTACGCCGTAACGTGCAACGCGTTCATCATTTGTAGTACAAGCGACTGAACTGAAACCAATGGCTGCAACAACGGCCACTTTAAAAATTGATTTTAACATATCAAAACCTTTCCTTCTCAAGATCAATACATATATCGTTTATGTCGGCACTTCATCACTAGGCCCCCCCCTGCCTTATTCAAAATATATTGGAAGAGCTTTATGGAATAGGTACAGACACTAGCAATATAGCTTTTCCAGAACCTAAATGGCAAGAAAAGGTTCCACAAATACGGTTAGAAAGTGTTAAAGAAGAGCCAAATGACACATTTTTGTCACAAATTGGCCATTTTACTCCCTTAAGCGTTAAACCTTTTAAATCAGAAAAACCGATAAGACTAAACAAACACCCTTTAGGCAAATCATATGAACAAGGCTTTGGCAAAACCGGCCAACCTTCTTCCAAACCGCTTGTCAACAACACTGAAATACCCCTTTCAGCCATCATCAACGCTTGCGTCATATGAGAAAGGCTATGATCACTTCGCTCCCCTCCCAAAGCACCGCATAAAATAAGCTTTTTAGCACCCTTTTGCAGCGCTCTTTCACATGCCAGAGCACTATCTGTCATATCTTTATCAGAGGGAAAAACTTCACGCGGAACATGATTATATTGGCGGATTAAATTCTCATCTGATGAATCAAAATCTCCTAACCACAACTCAGGCGTTACATTAAGCGTTGCCGCATGACGCATACCACCATCCGCAGCAATCACCCGACTGTTTTGAATTTGATTAAGCAAACGATCAGTGATATGAACATCCCCATTTAATAATATCGTAAATGTTGTCATGCCATACTTTGCCTTTCACAAAATTTTCTTTACAGTGCATCTTTTTATAAGTGAGAGTCATTTTTTATAAACAAAAAGCATGATATAGCCAAACGAATCCTTATCCCTAATGCCTTTCTTAAAGAAACATACGATACAAAGATACAAATGCAATTTGCCAAATTACTCCGCAGAAATAATGTGCACCATGGTCCAACGCACCCCATTTTTCACCGCAATTTTCTTTTTCGCTCTTGCCTGTATAAAGCAACTTTCATAAGTCTAACGTTTCTCCTTTCGGCTTGTCATACACCACTTTCTCAAAATGATAGGCTTTCTTCCACTTCTTCTAAAACGATCAAACGTACCAACAACCACAATATCTATGTCACATTAAGCGCTCTGCAACACCCACGTATTTTGCAAATGTATGGTGGCGCTTATCATGATGCAAAACTTGAACACCTTTTAGCAAAGATTGTCCGTAAACTGGCAGTTGCATCACATAGTTCTCATCAAAGCTATTCTGTAACAATTTTAAACTCAGAAACTATCAATGCTTTTGCGCTCCCCAACGGCTCGATCTACATCACTCGTGGTATGCTGGCATTAGCCAATGATTCTTCAGAAGTTGCAGCCATTTTAGCCCATGAGATAGCACATATCAGAGCCAATCATGGCATTTTACGCCTGCAAAAAGAAGCCCAATTAAAGATGACCAATCACATGTCTTCACGTCTTCTTTCTTCTATTGGCAAAAAACTTCATAACCCTATGCAAAACAAGCAACAACTCGCGCAATTTTCCCGCAATCAAGAGCTGGAAGCTGACTCCCTTGCGCTCGAAATGCTCCAACAATCAGGATATGATCCTTTTGCTTCACCACGCTTTCTTCAAACAATGGAAGCCTATAGTGCTTTTCGTAATATCTCTGGCACCCAAAATGCCTCTCTAGATTTTTTAGCCTCCCACCCAACTACCCCTCAACGCATTCGGCTTGCGATAGAAAAAGCGCGTAAAATCAGTAAAGGGAATAGTAAAATATCCGATCATGATTCTTTTCTCAAAAGCATTGATGGCATAATTTTTGGAGGAGGCTTTTATACAGGTTTTGTACGAGGCAACCAATTTATTCACCCACAATTGCGCATAGCTTTTTCTGTTCCAAACAATTTTACAATAGAACATTCAGCACACACTGTTTGGGCCAGTGGACCAGATAAAATTGCGATTCGTTTTGATGCTATTCCACATCCTGCTGAAATATCTGCGAGTGATTATTTGAAAAGCGGCTGGATTATCGGTCTAGATCAATCATCTATCCGCCCCATCACAATTCAAGGGCTCCCCAATCAAGAATTTATGCGCCAAGAATCCCAAAGCCAAAGTTTACTTGGAGCGCGGGCCTATGCTACCAATGATCAATGGCAATTTGATGTGGTTGTCATTCCATTCAACAACCACATCTTTCGTTTTTTGACGGCCGCTCCATATAATTCTCGAAATTTTGCAGAGGTTGCCCAAAAAACGCTACAAAGCTTTCATTCTCTTTCATCTTCACAGTTAAAAAAATTGCAGCCCTTAAAAATCCGTGTTGTCCGTGTTAAACAAGGAGAAACCGTTGCCAATCTTGCAGATAAAATGCAATACACACCATATAAAGAAAAACTCTTTCGCATCCTCAACGCCCTCTCACCAACGCAAACTTTACCCGCAGGTACAAAAGTGAAAATTATTACAGAATAAGCCTTTCTTCTCATCCGTTACAGTTTTGATTCTTTTCTGCCTGTATCACGCCCTCCCCCTTAAAGCATATTCGAAAATAAAGAGGAACACTTTAAAATCCAACTTCATCATGCCTTTATAGGTCTCCGTTTGATATATATATTTCCTCCAACTAACAGCCCCCTATCTTCCTCTGTTTATCAGTAGCGCCCCCAAGGAGGCATATTCCTAAACAAATATGAACACCCCCTAAAACTGACTTTATCATATTCTCATATGCCCCCACTTAATACATTCTCTTTCCTCCCCCCCAAAGCCTTTCACTGCTTATATATCGTAAGCGTCTTCTGAATGAACCGTAAGGAGAGCAGAGCGCAATTTTTGCAAAGCCCTAGCTTCAATTTGACGCACGCGCTCTTTCGAGATTCCTAACTTTTCACCTAAAACTTCGAGAGTCGCCCCCTCTTCATTTAAGCGACGAAAGCGAATAATTTCCAACTCCCGTTCGTTGAGAATTTGCAACGCATCGTAAAGCCATTGTGTACGCCGTTGACCATCAATGACTTGCTCAATTAAAGCATCAGGAAGAGGACTCTCATCCACCAAAACATCCATCTTAGCAATGGGATTATCACTGTTCTCAGAAACAGAAACACTCAAGGAATTATCAGAACTGGAAAAACGAAAATCCATCGTTTCAACATCGCGCACGGAAACACCGAGTTTTTCAGCGATTGTGCGAAAAATATCCTGTTTTGACAAAGCACTATCATCTTGTATCAGTTTTGCACGCAAACGCCGAAGATTAAAGAAAAGTGCTTTTTGCGAAGAACTCGTTCCCCCTCGAACGATTGACCAATTTCGCAAAATATAATCTTGAATAGAAGCGCGTATCCACCACGTTGCATATGTTGAAAAACGCACTTCCCGATCAGGTTCAAAACGTGCAGCTGCTTCCAATAGTCCCACATACCCTTCTTGTACCAAATCCCCCAATGGCATTTTGAAACGTTTAAAGCGATTAGCAATAGCAATCACTAAACGCATATGAGCCGCTGCAATTTGATGCATGGCATCATCATCACGTTTGTCTTTCCACCGCAGAGCCAAATCATGCTCTTTTTGTCGTTCAAGATAAGGTGCTTGCATAGCAGAACGCATCATATTACGTCCTAAGCTTTTGTCTGCATCGCTATAATTTTTGCTGCTTTTATAAACAGCATTTGAAAGATTACCCATAATAACCCCTTGCGATTAAAATTATCAAAATTGATTTGGCAACGACATCATTGTTCTTCGCTTAAAAAGAACGCAAAAGTTGTTAACTTCTGTGACCACTACTTTAACGTGTAATTTTATAATCGCAATTGTTTTTTTTTACTGTCATGGTAAAACTTCTTGACATAAGACACAATTTCACCTGCAAAATGCCTTTACAATATGCCTTTTAGCCTATGAAATATTTGAAAAAACTTTCTCTTCACTTTTCATGACAAAACAGCAAAAAAATAAAGTGATCATGCAAAAGAAATGCCGTTTTTTGATAACCGGTTCCGTTTCCTTTTAAATTGAAGAATTTATTTATGCTTTTAGCTTTACAATACAACTAATAAGTGTAATTTGCAAATATAAAGCATCCAAACTGAATGAAAACTGAATGAAAAAAGAATCATTCAAGTTTTAAAGGCGCAAAGAAACAGCAAAAAATGACAAGAGTGATTGAAGCAAACGCAACAAACGTGTTAAAGAAAGAGCACCATTATGAAATTGTCGCAAAAAGCTTTTGACCAGTGTCACACTGAGAAAGAAAATGATCATGGATAGCAAGATTGTTCAACAGAATGAGATTCTTCAAGATGATATTCTCATTGAAAAACACGGAAGGGGTAAATTTGAAGGTTTTCGTTTTTATGCCAACAAAAACAGTACCGATCAAATAGCTGAGAAGCAAATTTCAACAGAGAATGAGAATTTGATTCTTGCTTTTTCCAAACGCGCGACACGTTTTTGTGCTTCTGCAAATGGAGATTTTACCCTCAGTTCTGATGGAATTGTGCGCTGGATTGGTCAACCCGTAGGACAACTTGTAGCAACAGAAGATTTTTTTAAACCAAAACTGATTGTTTTAGCAGATGAACAACTCACGGGAGAATCCCGCAATAACGTTGTGAAACGATTAGAACGCTTTGTCACCTTTCATTTTGAAACGACTTTAAAACCCCTGTTTGATTTGCGCAATGCTGATAATTTAACGGATTCAACAAACAGTCTTGCTTTACAACTTTTTAACTCTTTAGGGATTTTACCACGCCGCGAAGTCTTAGACATTGTCAAAAACCTTGCGCAAGAATCACGTGCCGTTCTTCGGCGTCTAGGCGTGCGTTTTGGCGCTTTTCATATCTATGTTGCCGGAATGCTTAAACCTGCTCCGGTTCAAGCCATTACTCTCCTGTGGAATCTTCAAAATGCGGGACAAGATCAAACTGGTTTGGGTGAAGTTTTTTCAGCATTATCTGCTGGTCGAACCTCTTTAATTGTTGACCCTACCTATAACCGCCAATTTTATCAATTAGCCGGCTACCGAATCTTAGGACAACGTGCTGTACGGATTGATATTTTAGAACGTCTTGCCAATCTCATCCGTCCCGCACTTCATTGGAAACAAGGAAGTGATCCTAAACCCGATGGAGCCTATGATGGCAAAAGTTTTTTTGTTACACCAGCCATGATGTCCATTCTTGGGGCCAATGGAAACGATATGGAAGAAATCCTCAAAGGACTTGGTTATCAATCGTACAGCATAAGCAATACTGTTTTTGAACAAAATCTCTTTGCACACCAAGCCTCTTCCCCTGTCAATAGGGCAATGCAAGATGTTCCTGCAGCAGAATGCGTTGGAAGTCAATGGCAAACAGTAAGCGATTTAGAAACAACACGAGAAGAAAAAAATACCTCATTCCCAAACACTTCATCCTCTGGTATTGAAAAACATCTCCATAAAACCAATCGTTTACCAGCAGCTGAACCTGTTGGGAATTTTGCCAAATCCCCTCGCTCTACAGAAGAAGATAAAGTTATTTTGTTATGGCATTATAAGCATCAATTTCCCCACCATGCACAAAAAAAACGTGATAAATTAGGAAATAAGTGGCAAAATAAATCGAAGAACGCTGTAAAAAAAGCGGAATACAAAAATGAAAATTCCCCTCAAGAAGCACCATCACAAGCAAAACGCTCTCATAAGTTCCACAAATCCCAAGGGAAACATGCAAATCATAAGCCCTTTCAAAAAGAAAAGCGCCTTAATCCTGATTCACCTTTTGCGAAACTAGCTGTACTACGCGATCAACTCACCAATCATAAAAACACGCACACACTTTCCTCTAAAGAGAATTAAAGTAACAAATGGAGTTTGATCTTGACCCACGTAGTAACCGACAACTGCATTCACTGCAAATATACGGATTGCGTTGAAGTCTGCCCAGTTGATTGTTTTTATGAAGGGGAAAATATGCTTGTTATTCACCCCGATGAATGCATCGATTGTGGTGTTTGCGTGCCAGAATGCCCAGCAGAAGCGATTTTACCTGATACAGAACCAGGATTAGAAAAGTGGTTAGAACTCAATCTTCATTATGCAAACAAATGGCCTAATCTAACCACCAAAAAAGATCCTCTTCCTCAAGCAAAAGAAATGGATGGTGTTCCAAATAAATTAGAAAAGTATTTTTCAGAAAATCCAGGAAGTGGCGAAGAGTAATGATAAAGTGTACACTCTCCTCCTTCAACGATTGAAAGACTTCTCTTGTAAAAATAAAAAATCCTTAAGCGAAATGATTGATTCTTTTAAATTTTGATGTTAGTGTTATTTTAACATGATCATCTTTCTAAGTATTTTTCTTTGCTTGTTATAGTAAAGCGGTGTATTTTTTGTTGATTTAAAAGTACTCGGCTTTTATGCTCACTTAATTGGTACAATATACTTGGTTAAAGAAAACTCAACCCTCAGGTTTATAACCTGTTTTCCGATACATTTGTTGATCATAAGGGAGTAAACTAAAATATGGCATCCCAACATGGAACGTCTTCCAAGACCAAAGAATTTGCAACCTCTGAATATATCGTCTACCCTACGCATGGAGTAGGACAAATTATAGCGATTGAAGATCAAGAAGTTGCAGGACATAAATTAAAACTTTTTGTCATTCATTTCGCGAAAGATAAGATGGATGTCAAAGTCCCCATTGCAAAAGCCCTTTCCGTTGGAATGCGTAAATTATCTGCTAGTGATTCTGTCGAACGTGCCTTAAAAGTTTTACGTGGAAAAGCACGCGTTAAACGGACCATGTGGTCACGTCGTGCACAAGAATATGATGCTAAAATCAACTCAGGAGATCTTATTTGTATCGCCGAAGTGGTCCGTGATCTTTTCCGCTCTAATCTACAGCCTGAACAATCTTACTCTGAGCGCCAACTTTATACAGCTGCTCTTGAAAGAATGGCCCGTGAAATTGCGGTTATCAATAGTCTTTCTGAAACAGAAGCTATCAATCTCATAGAGATGCATCTCTCCAACAAGCCGGAACGCGAGTTTAAAACTGAGAGAGAAGAAACAGATGAAAACAGTAAAGCTGTCTACGCTGCATAATACACTCTTTCATCATAATGATGATATTTCGATAAAACCAGCGAAAAGCTGGTTTTATTTTTTAACATCCTCTCTGCCCTTAAGGACAAAGTTTCTTAACCAGCGCCAATCTATAAACAATCTAACTTTTCGACAAATTCCTCTTCCTCATTTTCTTTCTTCATAGATAACAAACTGATTAATCATCATAATCTAGCATTATTCATATTAAATTAGAATCTTGAATATGGTAAGATTACTCATTTCAAATTTCTCTCATGTTGAATTAATCAAATCACTTGCTTGTCAATCACAAGCGGAGCTGATCTGTGGGTAAAAACTGTACAAAAAGAGCGAGACACTGTCTCAAGCACCAAAGGATATACCAACATTGGAATCTGGCAAGATGTGTAAGGCTGCAGGCTTGCTTTTTTATTAAGCGTAAAGATCATAGTGCCGTTTATACACTACACCGAAACTTTACCATTTACCCCCTTCTACAAAACCATTGGAACATTCAAAAACACCGTCATAAAATGGATGCCACAAATATTGAAAAATATTCCTTTTAAAAAAAGCGTGACAGTACAACATAAGCATATTTTGTCTTGGGCACTCTATTTTGCATGAGAAGCATTCCCCCCATTAAAAAACGCGATAAAAAAAGCATGAACTAAAACCATCATCTCCATTCTGTAAAAGGCATTCCAAATACTTTTGAAAGCTGTAAAATTAACTTAAAAAATAACAATAAAAATGAACGTTAGCATTGCCCCTTTCAATTTCATATTTTTCCAAAATGAGGTTTCTTATTTCAGAGATTACGAAATATATGCAATATTCTTACTCCAATCGGACACAAAAAATCTAGAACGATTCATAGAACTCTTAAAAGTCTCAATCTCTGTTTCAAACAAACCGCTAAAGATTGGATATTCTCAGCAGGAATTGTCCAGATATCATCTTCAATCTGATCTTCACGAATATGACGCAAAGGATTAGTATGAACGCCTGTCAGGATAAGCAAACGCAAAGCCAGTTGTGTTATGTTTTGTGTTTTACAGAGTAACTGATAAAAAGCAGGGACATCTTTCCAATCCATAGCTGGTCTATTTTACGTTTTATGACGTTGCTTACCTTAAGAGCGCGCGTGCTTTTTTTGCTTGTAAATCAACATCCAAACCCTAATGCAACCGCATGTTTAAGACAAAGATTAAGACGCTTCAGTGCTGTCTGAGCTGTTCCAGCTTTTGCATGCCAAATGGGAGAAAGCGTATTGCGTATCTCAGTTTGCGTAATCTCTGAAACGGGCAGACAACCTAATTTGGGGAGAATATAAAGGCGTCAGTGTAAAAACCAATCACACGCCTCACCATCATTTTTTAATTCAGCTTTACGGCTTTCAAAAGCATCTAAAGCAATATTTTTTAAATAATGGAGATTGCGCATTGCCTCACGCTTTTGTTTCTCACGTTCTTTAATGGGATCACGCCCCTCACGTAAAACAGCACCCCACCCAATTGCCAATTCACGGACTTGTTTAAAGAAACATCTCGCAACGCTCCCAAGCCCATTTCGCGGCCCCCGTGAAAGGTATAACGGTAAATCCATTGACCACCCCCATCTCTTACGTTTGTGAAGAAGCAAGCCGGTACCATCATTATATTTTCCAGCTCGTGGGTGTTACGACAGCCCTTGGCTCTTAAGACGATTCATAAGAACCATTTCTAGTCCTTTCTTATACAAATTTTATCCACACACTCATCCCACTTGTGACGTGCAAACGAGTGGTTTTGATTGATTCTAGATAGAGAGATTTGAAATAAGTGAATCTTACGTTATTCGGGGTTCTAATTCAATATGAAAAACAATGAATTATATATATAAATCAATATGTTGTCTAGTGATGAACAGATAACAAAAAAATCATAAACTTAGGTAAGAAACACTATAAAATCATTCATAAACCAGCTATGAACTGGAGAATCGTACCGGCTTTGATAAAATACTTTGCTCACCCCCACACATAACATATCTGGTTTTAAGTTTACTTATTTTTACAAGCTGTTCGCAACAAATCCCTTATATTCACAAAAATACGAAAAATATATGGACAATTCTTAGTTCAAAAATATGAAAAGACAGCGTGATATTCATAGAAAAGTCTCATGCACTTTTATCATAAAAAGCACTAAAGATTATTGAATGTGTACAACTTCTGTCTTGTAACGGTTTTCTCTTTTCTGCTCATAAGAAAGCACGCTGGCATCAGCATACACTTAACCCCAATGTTACAACAATTCTTACATTTGAAAATATTCATTATAAACATTTTTCCTTTTTTATAGAGTTTTCACCCACATGCCAGCCCCACTTGTGACCGAAAAGCAAGTGATTGTCATTGATTCAACATGGGGAAAAATTTGAAATGAGAAAATCCTACGATAGAGCTTCCATTCAAGGCGCAAAACAACAAATGATCTTTATAAATCAATGTGATGTCGATCTCTATTTTTTTAAGGAGAATCACATGTCACAATATAAGTCTATAGACAAACCATTGCCTTAAATATTCTCATAACAAACACCGGAAAACACCGGTATGCTTAAATCCTTACATAGATCAACCGCCTTAAACGATGATATTTTACGGTCTAATAGGATTCTCTCTATAGTCAATAAAGATTAAGTGCGATACAAAATGATTCTATTACTGAGCTAACTTATATCAATACCCAAGCTCTTAACGAAGTCATCATAAAAGACACTGATACAAGCAATCCCTTATAGCCTCTCAAGAAAACAAGAAAATCATCTCCCACAATAGAATCATTTCTCTACAGCAAAACTTTATCCCACACATGTTCTCAAGAAAAAGTGAAAAACGCATCTTACCCAATGCATTCACTAATGAAATAAAAGAAGTTCACCACTGGAAAAGAAAGAAAACGCTAAAGTTTTAACCACTAAAACAGAACGCCCACGATACATTCCCTGTTCCACATCGATAGAAGACGACGCAAGGGAACCTCAACATTCATCTTAAAGCGAAAATGCACGCCCCAAGCGTGCATTGATCGATGAAATAAAAGAAGTTGACCTCTGGAAAAGAAAGAAAACGCTCAGTCTTTAACCACTAAAACGGAACGCCCACGATACATTCCCGTTTTCAAATCAATGTGATGAGGACGACGTAATTCACCAGAATTTTTATCTTCGATATAAGTCGGCGCCTTCAGAGCATCAGCCGAACGGCGCATGCCCCTCTTCGCTGGAGAGGTTTTTCGTTTAGGTACAGCCATAAAAAGACACTCCAAATCCATTAAAACAGAAAAAGCAATGTCAAAAATGACAATGCTTCATTTAAAATACCATAAAATTTGAGTATATTATACACTGATAAAAAAGAAGAGGCAATGTCAAAATGATCCTCCTCTTACCAAAAATGACCTTCCTGTTATCAAAAATGGTGTCACAATAATCAAATGAATATCAAAAACACTGCAAAATTTAAGAATTTTATACACCAATGAAAGCTTTTTTATAAGCCCTTCATTCAATTTTTATTTGGTTTAAAAAGGGATTTGCGCATACAGTAGAGATACAGATAAAAAGAGAAGTTGATTTTTAATAAAAAACGACGCCAATTTATGAAAACAAGAAAAAGCAACAACCTTTCTCTTTAAACTTCATAATTTCATTTTTGTAAAAACAAAGGAAGCAAGAATGCACGAATTTACCACCCTTCTTGCAAAACATGGAAATACCGTTGAAAAGCGGCTTGATACCCTGTTAAGTGATCAAATCCAAACTGGTGAAATTTCACGCCCTAAAAATTTAATCAAAGCCATGCGCTATGGTGTGCTGAACGGTGGAAAACGCTTGCGTCCTTTTCTTGTAATTCAAAGTGCTGCACTTTTTGATGTCCCTGTAGAACATTCTCTTGATGTTGCGTGTGCCTTAGAATGTATCCATTGTTATTCGCTCATTCATGATGATCTTCCCGCTATGGATAACGATATACTCCGGCGTGGAAAACCCACTGTCCATGTAGCATTTGATGAAGCAACAGCAATTCTAGCAGGCAATGCCCTCTTAACATTTGCCTTTGAAATCATTGCCCATAAAGCTAGTAATCTATCTACAGATATTAGAATCAAGCTGATCACGTCTCTTGCACAATCGGCAGGACTTGGCGGTATGTTAGGTGGACAAATGCTGGACCTTGAAGCTGAAAAAAGACCGCAAGAAAGTACTGACATCATCACTCTACAACACATGAAAACAGCAGCCCTGATAAGCTTTGCTTGCCAAGCAGGTGCCATCATTGGCAATGCATCTAAAGAATTAACTGAAAAACTTACTGATTTTGGGACCTATCTTGGTTTAGCCTTTCAATTAACCGATGACCTTCTTGATGTCACTGCCAACACGCAAACCCTAGGAAAAACGGCTGGAAAAGATGAAACGGCACAAAAAGCCACTTTTGTTCATCTTTACGGCATTAAAGAAACCCAAAAAAAGCGAGATACACTCATCAGTAAAGCAGAAGCATTCTTACATCCTTTTGGCGCTAAAGCACTCCCCCTCCAACAAGCAGCACACTTTAGTGCAATACGCCAAAATTAAACTTCATCCGCCCTATTGTACATAGTGTACACCATCATATTTATTGAATGCATAATAGATTTTTCAAAGAAACATTACCATTAATCTCCATTATAGTCCTTATCATGAAATGGGTGCGACAAATCTTAAGAGGAATTTCATTAAAACAAGCCGCGTAAATTTATAACACAAATGCATTCTGGGTATCCTATTTTGCATAAAAAATGCCTTCCATTAAAGACTGAAAGAAACAAAAACGGTAAAGCAATGCGTAATATTCAGGCTTTAAAAGATATTACAGTGGATGCTTTAAAGCCGAATAAAAAACAACCGGAAAGAGGAAAACTCATTTTCTCCTTTATATCTTTAATCTTCTAACGATAAGGCAAAAAATAAACAGAATAAGTATAAAACCAGGCATTTTATAAACCCGCAAAAAACAATAAAAATGCCGATTGGCTTTGTAGCCTTATCAAAGTCATCTGTTGTTTATTGCCAACCCTAGGAGTACACTGCCCTCAGTAAAGAGTCGTAATTTTTATGCCTTTCCACGCTATCTTGTTGTAAAAGATCAAATATGGTCACATTCTGTAAATTCACTCGTGTATTACTTGCTCTCTAAAAACACTTTTACAAAAGTGCTCGTTGTTTAGTTTAGGCATCATTTTTTTGAAGCTCGTATTTAAAATATCAGAAAAAAATGAATATAATGGCTATTTTGATTTTTATGCCACCCTCAAAGAACAAAGTCTTTTAATCCAATCTGCTCTGTAAACAGTCTAGTGTCCTACCGAGTAGGTTTCTCTCGTTTTCCACGCATGCGATTCACTTAAACTAAAGACGCAATAAACAAGACTTAAGAATATTCACCATACACTTCTTAAAATACTTAATGTATCAAACAAGATACCTTCACCACCCCTCAAATGACAGTATGTTACGGCATAACAGGATAAATAAAGCCATTAATTTCAATAGAACGAAAGACCAAAAAAATATTATTACCGATCTCTCTTTTCTTAGCAAGAAATATATAATACATTGATTTATAATGATAATTTGCGGTTTTTAACTTGAATAAGAACCCTGAATACCGTAAGATTCTCTCATTTCAAATCTGTGTATGTTAAATCAATCAAAATCACTTGCTTGCACGTCACAAGCGGGAAAAGCCGTGTGGGGCAAAACATCAAAGAAAAGACTAAAAACTGCCTCTTATGAACCGTCTTAAAAGCCAAGGGCTGTCCGCAACATTAGGGGCTAGCAAAGTGAATAATTGTGTCGGCATGCTCCTTCAAAAGCAGAAACATTTTTATTTACAAAAGTGTGTAATAACTTCAATTGAATAATAATCATGATCACTGTACAACTTTAATTCATCACGCTCTTTATCTCGTTTATTCAATTCATCACATAAAAAGAAAATTGATAAGATTAAACAGAGAATGATCATTGCAACAGAAAGATAAAAAAAGTCCTTATTATTATATATAATAGCGCAATCTAATTTGTGATAAGTAGTTTTTTCAATCCAAGTGCAAATTTCCTCCTTTAAATGCAATTTTCTTATTAAGATGAAAAGCATCATTGTAAGTGAACCTATGCCTGTTGTAAAAGCTGGAAAATATGTCCACCTTTTGAAGCCATAATAAAAAAACATGCAACATGGCCAAGAAAATGCCGCGATTATCAAGAGTATTATAGCCATTGAATATCCTTCGAGAGAATTTTTCTCATTATCCATTCAATGTCATTTGTAAATTCTTCTTGGTTTCATCATGTCATATATCGTGTTTAGCTCTATGCAAAAACGCGCTATTTGTTTAACATTTTCATCATCACCGGTCCTCATACTCGACACGAGATCAATCATTTGTGTTTTGAAACTCATGCCATTTTCACTTGAAGAATTAAGAAACTTTTTCGCGTAATCAATCATGGGGTCGGTAGCATTCATAGACATATTATAGGCCCAAATAAAATCGTTTTCTCTCTAGTTATAGTCATTACGCAAACTGCTTATGACATTGAGTAACATATCTGCTGATATCCATTCATTATAATCACCACGCAATAAATTAACAAAACGTCCACATAAAACAATCAGTATGTGACGATGCCGTATAATGTCAAACTTTGGTACGATATTCTGATAGCCATGGCTGTATACAAATTTTTTTGCTTGTTCATGCTTTTGAAAATGTTCAAAAGCGCCGTAATTTTCACTGATATATTTTTCGTAAAGTCTATCGTACTGTTCTAGACTATCCACGCGCGTACATCCCAACAACACAGATACAAAAAAAGAGTTATCAATGTTACAACACGCGTTATGGATAACGATTTCATCGCTTTACCTTTTAATGACCATAATTTGTACGGCTTAACAGATTCCTATCAAATATATCAATATATGCTGTTTTCTTGTGGCTTATTTGTAGCAAATTGTACTCAACAATATTTCTGTACTTGGTTTTATTCCCTCTCAAAGAGGGGAGATATCATTCAAAGTTTCCATAGATAAGTTTATTATCTGGATCAGAAATTTTCTAACATCAGAAAATACAGAGCTAACGCCACAATCAAAGAGAAAATACTCAAAAACGAGAATGAACAACGTAAAAAAATTATCTCAACAAGATAATTGATATTTTAAAGAAAACAGCAATAAAACGCGTTAAATATATCAACAATAAAATCAGTCATGAGGAAAGCCTATTTGAACAGGCTATAAATTGTCCGACTGCTTAAATTAGCTCTAATGAGATAAAGTGTTACCAGCAAGGAACCAATAAAAACGGGAAAACTGCTCTATCACCATTCCTTAATAAGCATATAATCTGGCACAATCATTTTCTTTATCAGCGTCCAATCTTATCAGCAACTCTTTGTGCAATATTCATGAGCAGCATTTTTATTTCCTTTTTAACGATTATTATGCCAAGCCCACTTATAATGTACAAGCAGATGACTTTGATTACTTCAACATACATAGATTTGAAATAAGAGTAACTGACACTATTCAGTCTTTCTCATTCAACATGCAAAAACAACGATGCGCCTTAATAAATCAAAGCCTTGCCCCACTATGAAACCCTATAAAACACGTATCGTAATAAGTTAATATTCTCACTGAACTTTTTTGAGAGTTCCTTCTAAAAAAAATACTGCTAACAAGTAAATCAATAAATAAATAGCAAAAATATAAACGAGTGAGAAAAAGCCAAATATATTGACCATATACGCACTCATGTAAAAAAATACCAATAAGCTAAATCTCCCAACAGTTGACAAGAAAGATTCATATGTAGCCCTGAAATAATCACTAATACTATCATGCAAAACAACTTCTACACGAAGATATGTATACTTAATGAGATAAAAAATCATACAGACTAAAATGACAGCCATTTCTTTTCTTGGTTCAAAGAAAGCAACGGTAAAAATCAGTGAAGCCGAAAGAAACAACAGTAAAATAAAATTCACTCTTTCACTTAGTTTTGTAAAGAGAAGACTAGCCAAGAGCTGAGAGAACAATATAAGTGAAAATGTCACACCAAGATCAAAATAAGTGACATTAATATTATGATCTTTAAATATCCACTGCCAATACTGCGAGAATATATTGAAAAAGATCAATGAAAAATAAAAGCATAAAGAGATATAAGGAACTTTAATAAAAATAGACAACATCTCCTTAGCTTCACAAATGAGAGAATTCACTTTATTTGGTTTTTTCTCCCCCTTCAAGTCATCAAGAAAAAACAAACCAAATAGTGTCGTCATCAACATTAAAAACGCCGCGATATACCATATATATTGGCTAGAATAATCAGCAAAATATGCCCCGATTAAACTGAATATAAACATGCCGATGTAATTATATTGAGAGCTGGAACCAAGCACTTTTTTAGTAGATGTCAATTTTTCTTTTGCATATTGAACAAGTAAAGCATTATAGGCCCCCGCAATCAATGTCAGCGATAAGGCATTAAAAGTTTCTGCCAAAAGAAAACCATAAAAGCTTGTAGAAAATCCCATGAGAAAGAGCCATGTGGCAGCAAAAGCCGCTGCCAAAACGATCGATATTTTATAACTTTTTCGATCAGCAAAATATCCCAGAGGAATATCTGTAACCATCATAATAAAAGCCTGAAACGACTTAATGACACCAATATCAATAAGCGTTAAGCCTTTTTCAAGCATATAAAAGACAATAAAGGCGCCAGTTAAAATCCTTATACCATTAAATAAAAAGCCAAACGCTAATATACTTGTCATGCACTCCCCCAATAACGCCAAAAAAGGCACCCGTATACATCATTTTATATCCATATAAAAGCTTACATTTTACGACAAATAGGACTATAATCGCTATAAGGATTTCCAATCCTATCAATTTGATACCCCAAAAAATGCTGGGAAAATGCCTGAAAAATCAATAAACAATGTTCTTTCTATAATTTGATATTTGAAGAATCCGTTAAATATTTTACTGTCTCAAGAGCAGCCAAAAACCAGCAACAACATTTACGGATCCATTTAAAGTATTCATATCGTTTTGCTTAATAGTCTTAACACACTCAAACTCATTAATATCCTTCATAAGCTTCTGATTCTAAAACAGGCATATCATCTGGTTTTACCTAAAATAATAAGCAACCAACAACAGTATTGACCATAGCTAAAGCAGCATACAACAGCACCCTCTTCACATTGAAGACAGCTTGTTTTAAAAAAAACGACACACCCTTTTTACTTCAACCTTATGCGATTTTTACCTCAACCTTGCCCAAAGCGTGTATGAATATAATCACTCAAAAGCGCTTCAAATTCTTCAGCAATGTGATCACCCCGCAAAGTTTTTACCTTTTGTCCCTCAATAAAAACAGGTGCCGCAGGACTTTCCCCCACTCCAGGCAAAGAGATTCCAATATCCGCATGCTTTGACTCCCCCGGTCCATTGACGATACATCCCATCACAGCAACCTTCAAGCTTTCAACGCCAGGGTATTTTTCACGCCAAACAGGCATATTTTTGTATAAATCTGCTTCAATTTTTTGCGCCAATTGTTGAAAGACCGTAGAAGTTGTGCGCCCACAACCAGGACAAGCCGCAACAACAGGCAAAAATTGGCGAAACCCCATCACTTGCAAAAGTTCTTGCCCCACCTTTACTTCTCGTGTCCGATCACCACCAGGTTTTGGTGTTAAGGAAATTCGTATCGTATCACCAATCCCTTGCTGTAATAAAATACCCAAAGCCACCGAAGAAGCAACAATGCCCTTTGTTCCCATCCCAGCTTCCGTTAATCCCAAATGAAGAGCATAATCACAACGCGCCGCCAAGGTGGTATAAACAGCAATAAGATCTTGGACATCACTCACTTTAGCAGAAAGAATAATTTTATCACGCCCCAATCCTAACTCTTCTGCTAAAGCAGCCGAAAGCAAAGCCGACTGAACAACAGTTTCCCGCATCACTTCAGCCACAGATAAGGGTTTTTCTTGCTGTGCATTTTCATCCATAAGCCGTGTTAACAACGCATTATCAAGAGAGCCCCAATTCACGCCAATGCGAATAGGTTTATGATACCGACAAGCAATCTCAATAATTTCTGCAAATTGACGATCTTTTTTTGCGCCAAAACCAACATTTCCAGGATTGATGCGATATTTTGCAAGCGCCTCAGCACACGCAGGATGCTCAGATAAAAGCTTATGACCAATATAATGAAAATCCCCCACCAATGGGATAAAAAATCCTAACCTCTCCAATCGCTCCCGTATTTTTGGTACAGCCGCCGCCGCTTCATCGCGATCAACAGTAATTCGAACCAATTGTGAACCAGCTTGCCAAAGAGCAGCTACTTGAGAAACAGTTGCATCAACATCAGCGGTATCTGTATTAGTCATTGACTGTACAACTATCGGGCTCTGCCCCCCAATAATCACATCACCAACAACAACACCAACAGATCGACGACGCTCAAGTGGTTTAGATAAAAAATAGGTCGTACTCATCAAGTCCTCAAATTTTTAAAACCTGCGCTATCAATCATTATTTACATTGACTTCCTCCGCGCTTCAAAGGACGAAAATTACACCGCCCACCAATCTTAACAGATTGCTCTCAAAAGGTTCTACCTACTAACACTGATGCAATACAATTCATAGGTAGATTCATTCTATAGACGCACCGGATAAGTTCTACTACTTCTGTTCAAGTTTATACTTCTACACTTGGTTGCTTCAAAAAGAAACTGAAACAAAACAGAGACAATACTGTATTTTTAAGTTGCATGCCGATACCTTAATCAACGTCACCACAAAACAATGTTTTACAACACAACAGATAACGCCTATCAAAGCGCAATTTTTAAAAATGCATGAAAGACATCACCAAATTAATCCAACATATTGATTTATAATAATCTATTTTTTACAAATTTGAATAGCAACCCCAAATATCGTAAGATTTCCTCATTTTAAATCTTCTTAATTGAATCAATCAATACCACTCCCTACAGCCACAAGAGAATAGATAGATAAAAACTCCTTATAAACTATTTCAAGTGCCAAAAGCTATCCCAACACTTTAAACAAACAAAAAAATGAAGACATCGCCCACCATCTTTATGAATGAATCTTACACCATTTTGTAAAAATTTTTACCTTACATCCTTAACAAACACCATCACGAAATGAACTCAAGTACATTAAGAAATGCCTCATTAAACCCAAACTTTTAATTCTCATCTCACCCACGCGCGGCATTATCAATGCAACCTTTCAATGTTCAAGCCGTTATAGCAAAACCCCAAACACCATCCCAACTGTCACACAACAATTTAACACATGAAGGAGTCAATAAATGTGTCTATTTTCACCCCATAGAAAAAATGCTAAAATTAAAAAACGTATAGCACAATTAAAAAGAGAGCTGGTCCCCGTAAATCATTGGAGTTTTCAAAATGATAGCTTTGAAAATATTTCTGAGCTGTTTAACACATGGAAACAAAAAGGCCGTCACGCACTTTATCACCTCAACGAACATGCTACAGAATTAAAGAAAAAAGCGAAAGAAAATCCTAAAAAAACCCTCGCATTAGCAGCAGGAGTCGTTTTAGTAAGCTTCTTACTGATCCGTAAAAATTAATAACACAACCAATAACCTTCCCTTTTAATGCCCGCCTTAAAACGGGCATTTTTATGGTTTACAAAATATAAACTTTACGTCTTCCTCCTAACTTTACGCCCTCACCCAAAAGGATAAGTTTCCCATCCAACCCAGTCTATAATCCAATTTTTTATCTGGCTTCCCCCTACCCCCATCTTCCAAACATGCGGTGACACCACACCTCAAAGGACAGTGTTGTGCAAAACCACAAGCAAAGCTTCCAATACTCCACCCCCCCTACTGAGTTAGTTCAAAAGAAATGGAAGTGAGTAAAGATGCATGCGCTTTAATATTCTAAGGAACATTATTTTACATCATGACATAAAAGTATAAGAAGCCTAAGAGCTTTAAAACATGTAGTATAGCAAACCAAACGAAATCTTCCAATGTAAACAACCACTTGCTATAAGTAAATGACGCAAAAATTAAACTGAAAAAACCCAAAATTTCATCCTCCAGAATCGACTCGCTGCGAAGTATCTACATAGGTAACTACGGACATGCCAGGAATGAGTTTTTCAATCCCTTCCTGCCCAGGATCTAAAGCAATCCGTACTGAAATACGTTGCGCAATTTTGATAAAATTACCAATTGTCGTATCCGTTTTTAACAATGAAAATTCTGAGCCTGTAGCAGGTGCAAAACGAACCACACGCCCTGTTAACTTTTTGTTGTTCAATGCATCAACAGAAAAAACAACCGGTTGTCCCACACGCATCTGAGAAAGTTGCGTTTCCTTATAATTAGCAATAATCCAAATATCATCAGAAATAACAGAGACCAATTGTGTCCCCGGCATAACATATTGCCCTACCCGCGCTCCAACTAATCCAATATAGCCTGTTCGAGGAGATAAAATCTTTGTGTGATCGAGATTAAGTTTTGCCAACTCAACACTCACCTTCGCTCCCGCAATTTCTGACTGTAAACTTTGCCGTTCAAGATCCAATTGTTTTTGCAATTGGCGTTTTGTTTCGAGAGCTGTCAAGAGTTGTGAAAGAGGACGAGAAACAGAACTTGCCGCATCACCAAAACCTAACTTTTTACTATCTGGAACAACATTGGAAAATGCTCGTGAACGCGCCAATTCCACCTCTGCTGTATTAATTTCGCCCTGCAAAAGCTGTGCTTGTAATTCAATACTTGCCAGTTTTGCATTTTTTGAATCGAGAACAGCCTGTGCCCGTGCAAGCTGCTGCCGAAAAAGAGAATCATCGAGCTCAAAAAGCAGCATTCCCTTTTCAACACGTTGATAATCTTGCACATAAATCCGTGCAATCACCCCAGAGATCTGTGAACTAACCAGAGTAACATTGCCCTTAATAGAAGCATTATCCGTTATTTGAATGTTACTCACAAAAGGAGGAAGCCTCCAAGCCCACAAAATCAGCAAAACACCCGTAATGCCCGATAGGAATGCAACAATCGTAGCTTTTGACCGTAATTTTTTTATCATTTTTTGCACCCCTCTTTCTATGACATTACTCTACTTTTCTAATGCACGCAAAGAGCATGACTTAACAATCATTGTGACAAGAAAAATAACGAATACAACCATTGAAATATAAAAATAAAGCCGAAAAACGTCATCATAAGCAAAAATATTTGCTGTTAACTTAAATTTCTCTATCAACATAGAAGTACCCTGCTCACTTCTCAAGCCATTGGGAACAGAAACACCATAAGAAGGCGAAAATAAAGTATTCATCTCACCAGAAATAAGCGGATCAGTAATAATAATATTTTGTGTTAAGGACTCAAAGTTCTTATGGGCAAAATAAAACTGAAGGCTGCCAAAAAAAGCCGACCCCATCAATCCCCCTGTCACTTGCGTTAGCAAAAAAACAGCAATAAAACTTAAAACGTAACGCGGTCCTCGCTCACCAGCGATCACAAACCCTTTGAAAAGAGCAGGAGGCAAAAAAAGTGCATAACTAAAACTCACCAACCCTTGGCTCAACATCATATCTTGTGGGCGCGTTAAATGGTTTACATGACTATCTAAATAAGCTCCTAACGCCAAACAACCCAAAGACAACAAATAAAAATAATCCTCACGCCCCGCCCGTAAAAAAAAGACACAAACAGCCCCCCCTAACAGAATCCCTAATGTCACCGCAAGATACATGGGCGCCATCTCACGATTGAGCAAACCAAAAAGATTAAAAAACCCTACGGGCAAATTTGACCGCTCCAATAAAAAAACATGAAAAATAAATAAAATAAAAACAGATTGGACCATTTCTTTACTGAAAATCCAACGGAGATCAATCAACGGTTTTTCTCTATTAAGCTCAATAATAATAGCAATAGCCAACGAGAAAATAGCAAGTGCGAGCCCCCAACCAATCCATGGTGCTTCATACCACCAATACAATATGCCAACAGACATGATCACAGCATTTAATCCAAGACCAAGAGCAATCAAACCATAGCTTATCCAATCTAATTTTTGAATAACCTTACTACGCACAACAGGAGTAAGAGGCAAAGTATAGATACAGACCAAGCTGATAAGAACCAACCCCATTTCCAGAGCGGAAAGACTGGAAAAACCACCATTTTCCAGCAAATCAGGAGAAATCAAACGTGATAAAGGTGCCGCTAAAGCCGCATTCATATAATTCAAACTAAGACCAACAGTAAACTTCTTTGCTGGAGCAAAAGCCTCCATCATATAAAGCAGCGCAAGCGAAGCCAAAGGAGCAGCAGCAATCCCAGCAAAAAAGCGAATAATCAATGCAGAACGCAAATCCGTAACAAAGAGCTGCAACACGCAAACCAAAACAAAGCCAAGAATTGATAATTCAGCAAAAGCGCGCAGCCCAAATTGATAGCGGATTTTGATCAACATAATCGCTACACTCACATTTGGCGCCATATAAGCCGCTACCAGCCATGTCGTCTCGGCCAAAGTTGCATGAAAATCACCCGTAAGATGGACAATGTTAGACTGAACAATATTAGCCCCTAAACCATAAGCCCATTGCAAAATAAGAGAAGCAAAAATATAAACAAAGCACTTTGGCAAAGGTCCCGCAAAGACACGACCAGGATGAGGAAAAGGTTTTGCACTCCTTTTAGCAGACACAACCGTACTCTTTTTTCCGCTCATGTCATCTTTTCCTGTAACTCTGCTACGCTTCTATCAACACAGCACCATCAGCTGACAACTGCTGGAAAAAAGCCTCTATTTTATGATTGTCCTCATCACTTGTCCCTCCTTCTAACGTCGCTTGAATCTGCAAAATCTGCTGTTCTAATACATCAAAAGAAAGATTCTCTACAGCCACAACGTGCTCTACCAATAAAGAGCAGCCTGAAAAGGTAATATTTGCAACGCCCCCGCATACAGCAAATAATTTTTCACCCAAAGAGGTGCGAACACGAACACTGCCCAACACAATACTTGCCGCCAATGGCGCATGGTGCGCCATAACTGTCAAATAACCTGAGGCTGAAGGAAGAACAACAGACACGACCTGCTCTGAAAACACAATTTTTTCAGGCGATATAAGCTCAAATAAAAAATGCTCTTCTCTATTGTTTTCCACAAAAGTCTCCACAATACCCGATATAAGGACTCTTTGTTTTCTTCAACGACTCGTCCTTTTTAACGAAAAATACCCATGACAGTTTTCTCTTGAATAAGAAGCCTCTTACTAAGAAGCCTCTGCCATGAGACGCTTTCCTTTTTCAAGTGCTTCATCAATCGAACCAACCATATAAAAAGCAGCTTCTGGCAAATCATCATAATCGCCAGCACAAAGACCTTTAAAGCCTTTGATTGTCTCTTCTAAAGGAACGAGTTTCCCCGGTGAACCAGTAAAGGCTTCCGCAACATGGAAAGGTTGTGAAAGGAAACGTTCAATTTTACGCGCCCGCCCCACCAGCAACTTGTCATCTTCAGAAAGTTCATCCATTCCAAGAATAGCAATAATATCCTGAAGCGCTCTATAACGTTGTAAAATGGTTTGTACTTGACAAGCAACTGTGTAATGCTCTTCCCCCACAATCAATGGATCCAACATACGCGAGAAAGAGTCAAGCGGATCAACCGCTGGATAAATCCCCTTTTCCGCAATAGAGCGCGAAAGAACAGTTGTTGCATCCAAATGAGCAAAAGACGCTGCCGGCGCCGGATCCGTCAAGTCATCTGCCGGAACATAAATTGCCTGAACGGAAGTAATAGAGCCTGTTTTTGTACTGGTAATACGTTCTTGCAACGCCCCCATATCCGTTGCCAAGGTAGGCTGATACCCAACAGCAGAAGGAATACGCCCTAAAAGAGCAGATACCTCAGCTCCTGCTTGCGTGAAACGGAAAATATTATCCACAAAGAAGAGAACATCTTGTCCTTCATCACGGAAACTTTCTGCAATTGTCAATCCTGAAAGAGCCACACGCGCACGCGCTCCTGGTGGTTCATTCATTTGCCCGTAAACAAGAGCACATTTTGACCCTTCCGTTGAACCATTATTCTCTTTTGGATTCACATTCACGCGACTTTCGATCATTTCATAATAAAGATCATTTCCTTCACGTGTACGTTCTCCCACACCAGCAAATACAGAATAGCCACCATGTGCCTTTGCAATATTGTTTATAAGCTCCATAATGAGAACGGTTTTTCCAACACCAGCACCACCAAACAAGCCAATTTTACCCCCTTTAGAATAAGGGGCTAACAAATCCACGACTTTAATACCGGTGACGAGAATTTCCGAAACAGTCGATTGCTCAACATATTCAGGTGCCTCTTGGTGAATAGAACGTGTTTTGGTTGAAGCGATTGGTCCCACATTATCCACCGGTTCCCCAATCACATTCATAATACGTCCCAACGTTGCTTCTCCTACAGGAACGCTAATTTGTGTGCCTGTATCCACAACCTTTTGGCCCCGCATCAAACCATCAGTCGTATCCATAGCAATCGTACGCACAGTATTTTCACCCAAATGCTGCGCAACTTCTAATACTAAGCGATTACCTAAATTCTCTGTTTCCAAAGCGTTGAGAATATTTGGCAATTCACCTTCAAATTGCACATCAACGACAGCACCAATAATCTGCTTGATTTCACCAACAGCGCCTTTTGCATGCTCTTCTTTTTTTGCGGATGTATCTTTTTTTACAGGTGTATCTTTAGCTGCATCACGCGCAGGTACAGAGGAAGCCTTTACATCCACTTGAGATTTCGAAGCGGCTTTTTTCACGCCGGAACGAGCAGCTGGTTTCTTTTTTTCACCTTTTTCTGTTCCTTTGCTTGAGGTTACTGCTTTTACCATCAATTCTTACCTTCTCCATTTAAAGCGCTTCAGCGCCCGCAATAATTTCGATCAATTCTGTCGTAATCTGTGCTTGACGTTGACGATTATAAGCCACCGTCAATTTACTAATCATTTCACCCGCATTGCGCGATGCATTATCCATAGCTGTCATCTTGGCGCCCATTTCACCAGCAACATTTTCTAGCAAAGCCCGAAAGATTTGCACCGAAAGATTACGTGGTACAAGGGCCTCTAAAAGAGACGCAGCATCAGGTTCATATTCATAAACAATCGATTGTGAACCTTTGTTATGATCGGTTTGCTCCACAATATCTATTGCCCTAACAGTTGCTTTTGGAGCAACCATTGGAATCAAATCCAAAGCTGTTGGACGCTGATTAATTACGGAAACAAATTCAGAATAAAACAGCGTACAAACATCGAAAGCGCCTTCATTGAATAAATCAACAATCCGTTGACTAATCATCACTGCTTCTGCAAAACCAATTCGCTTTACAGCATGCAAATCGATATGATCAATTATCAAGCCTTTGTAATCACGCGATAAAATATCCGCGCCTTTTTTACCCACAGTGATAATTTTTACTATTTTATCAGCCGCCAACAATGCCTTAATCTGTTCACGTGCACGACGAGCAATTTGCACATTAAAAGCACCACACAAACCGCGCTCAGCAGTACACACCACCAAAAGATGCACATCATCGCGCCCCGTACCACGCATAAGAGTAGGCGCATCAACACCATCTACATCAGCAGCAACACTGGTCAAAATATCAGCCATTCTCTTCGCATAAGGGCGTGCAGACTGCGCTGCCTCTTGAGCACGATGCAACCTTGCCGCTGCAACCATTTGCATAGCTTTGGTAATCTTTTGTGTTGCTTTAACCGAAGCGATACGGTCTCTAAGATCTTTTAGTGAAGCCATTCAAGCATTCCATCAATTCATCACGAGAAATTTTTCGCATAAGTATCAAGAACAGTTATCAACTTATCTTTCAGCTCATCTGTTATTTGCTTTTGCTCAGCAATTGCCTTTAAGAGATCTTGATAATCACTACGCAACAGCACTAAAAGTCCCTGCTCAAACCGCGCAACATCAGAAACCGCCAAAGCATCAAGATAGCCATTCACACCCGCGAAAATAACCACCACCTGTTCTTCTGTTTTGAGCGGAGAAAATTGCGGCTGCTTCAACAGCTCTGTCAAACGCGCACCCCGATTTAACAGACGCTGGGTTGACGCATCCAAATCAGAGCCAAACTGCGCAAAAGCTGCCATTTCACGATATTGCGCCAATTCACCTTTAATCGAGCCAGCAACTTGCTTCATTGCCTTAATTTGTGCAGCAGAACCAACACGCGATACAGAAAGACCAACATTTACAGCAGGACGAATTCCTTGATAAAACAAATTAGTCTCTAGAAAAATTTGCCCATCAGTAATCGAAATCACATTTGTAGGAATATAGGCAGAAACATCATTTGCTTGCGTTTCAATAACCGGCAAAGCTGTCAACGACCCAGATCCATTTTCCGCATTCAACTTCGCAGCCCGCTCTAAAAGACGCGAATGCAGATAGAAAACATCTCCCGGATAAGCTTCACGACCTGGAGGACGACGCAATAAAAGAGACATTTGACGATACGCCACCGCCTGTTTTGATAAGTCATCATAACCAATCAAAGCATGTTGCCCATTATCACGGAAATACTCACCCATAGCACACCCAGCAAGAGGTGCAATAAATTGCAGTGGTGCTGGATCAGAAGCGGTCGCTGCAACAATAATAGAATATTCCAGCGCTCCACGTTCTTCTAAAACTTTAACGAATTGTGCCACCGTCGAACGTTTTTGACCGATAGCCACATAAATACAATAAACTTTGTCTTGCTCTCGTCCAGCCCCTGTCTCATGAAAAGGTTTTTGGTTTAAAAATGTATCGAGCAAAATTGCTGTTTTTCCTGTTTGGCGATCACCAATCACCAATTCACGCTGCCCCCGTCCAATAGGGATGAGTGCGTCAATCGCTTTCAATCCGGTCGACATCGGTTCATGGACAGACTGACGCGGAATAATTCCAGGAGCCTTAACATCGACACGACGACGCTCTGTTGCTTTAATGGGCCCCTTACCATCGATAGGGTTTCCCAACGCATCAACCACACGCCCAAGCAAAGCGGGACCCACAGGAACATCGACGATAGCACCTAACCGCTTTACACAATCACCTTCACGAATATCACGATCTGAGCCAAAAATGACCACACCAACATTATCAACTTCCAAATTGAGTGCCATACCACGCACACCGTTTGGAAAAGCGACCATTTCCCCTGCTTGGACATTATCCAAACCATAAACGCGAGCAATACCATCCCCTACAGAGAGAACCCAACCAATTTCTGAAACCTCAGCCTTTTGGTCAAAGTTTTTGATTTGCTCTTTTAGAATTTTTGAAATTTCAGATGGTCTAATATCCATCAGCTGACCTCTTTTTTCAATGCAAGCTTAAGTGAAGACAATTTTGTGAGAAGAGACGTATCAATTTGAGACGACCCCACACGAACGATTAATCCACCAAGAATTGTTGGATCCACAACGATGTGCAGCAAGACTTTTCCTCCAACAACACCTTCCAAAGCCTCACACAACTCTTGTCTTTGTTGAGAACTTAAGGCGCGCGCAGAAACAATTTGCGCAGTAACCTGCCTACGAGCGCGTGCAACACAATGCTGGAAAGCACGTAAAATACCAAATACAGCACTAAGCCTACGGTTTGTGGCAATAACGCGTAAAAAATTACCAATGACCTGCCCTGCATTTTTATCAGCAAATTTGATGTTTGCACAAACAGATTGCATCACCTTAATTTGCTCTTTAACTGAAAAGAATGGACTAAGCACAAAGCGTTTTAAATCCTTATGCTCCAAAACAAGCAAAAGATCCTCTACTGCCTTTTCAACCTTTTCAACGTTTCCGGCTTCTTGAACGCAATCAAAAAGCGCTTGCGCATAGCGTTGATCTACCAACAGCAGCGGTATGAGAGAAAATGAATCCGACACGAAATACCGCCTCTTTCCCTTGAGCGACTCTCTGATAGTTATCAGATGAAATGAAACAGACATTCTCAATCTTAAGAATCTTTTTCTTAAAACCTAGAACAAAAATCACTTGGTTTCTAGCATAGACATAGCCGACTCGCAACACCACAAATCGCTGCTTTTTAAAAATTTTAATAAAATATTCAAAATATTTTTGAAAAGCATTTTTTTTAGATATACAGGATGGCATCACAGTTTTTTTATGCCTCTTTTTGACATTCTCTGAGCGATTTTTTCACTCTCTTTGATTTTTCTTCAAATGCCCTTGCCACCAAACGCTCTTGTCACCATAAAAAAACACTCCCTTTATCACCACAAGACCTTTAATGAGATGCAGCTGCGATTGAAAAAGTCTATTATTTCAAACTGATAAGAAAGAAAAAACAATGAATATCCTCCTAAAAATTAAAGAAAACATTGATTTATAATGATAATATATCATTTTTCATACCGGATAAGCTTCAAATATCGACAAATTCTCTCTTTTCAAATTTTTTTATCAAAATCACGCCCTTCATTAAGCCCGCGTAGCTTCACTTTATATGGCACTATATTGCACTGATTTTAGAAGAAACATAGATCAATATCAATTTGAACGCGAATAGAATTGGGTATTTTGGGTGTACACCTAAGCATTTTCAGCCCTTATAATCCGCCTATCAAAAGAATACTGTCCCTCATACAAAAAAGAAGTAAAAGCCGAAATGATAGTGCCCTCGAAGAAGAGAGGCCCTTCTGCTGGTTCTATAACAAAGATATTTTTTCCCGTGGCTCCACTTAATGCAATGGACATGTATCATATTTTGCTGCCTGGATGCTTATTCTGAATAATATAAGAGTTCAAGTAAAGCACCTTAAGCAAAGAGACCTTCACTTTATGCGATACTGGTTTTAGAAAAAACTTTGCGGATCAATATCAATTTGAACCCGAACGGAACTGGGCATTTTGGGTGTACCGCTAAGCATTGCACGTATAAACCCTTGTATATCAAAAGAACGCTGTCCTTGCAGCAAAAGCCGAAAACGATAACGCCCCCGAACCAAAGCCAAAGGCGCTTCTGCTGGTCCCATAACCGAGATATTTTTTTCCCGTGGCGCTGCCTGACGCAATGCGCGCGCATAATATTCTGCTGCTTGGCGCTGTTGTGCAGACACAATCAAAGAGGCAAGCCGCCCATAGGGGGGCAAATGATAATGCTGACGCGCTGCAATCTCACGTGTGTAAAAATCTTCTGGCTGGCATGCAAGTAAGGCTTTGATGACCGGATGATCTGGTTGATAAGTTTGCAATAATCCTAAACTTTTCAATCCCACACGCCCTGCTCTTCCGGTAACTTGAGAAAGCAGCTGATAGGTACGTTCACTTGCGCGTAAATCGCCATTGGCAAGACCAAGGTCAGCATCAATAACGCCAACCAAAGAGAGCTTGGGAAAATGATGTCCTTTAGCGACCAACTGTGTTCCAATAATAATGTCCACATCGCCATTGGCAATGGCTTGCAATTCGCTTCGCAACTGCCCAATTCCTCCTTTAAGATCTGTTGAAAGAATCAATGATCGTGCCTGTGGAAAAAGCATTTTTGTTTCTTCTGCAATTCTTTCCACACCCGGTCCACAAGCTACAAGATGATCTAAAGTTCCACATTCAGGACAGGCTTCAGGAAGCGGTTGATGATATCCACAATGATGACATTTCAGTTGCCCTTGCGCGCGATGTTCTACCAACCAACTTGAACAATCGTTACAATGAAAACGATGTCCGCAAATTCGGCATAAAGTTAAAGGTGCATAACCACGGCGATTAAGAAAAAGAAGAGCTTGTTCACCCTTATCAAGCGTTTGTTTTAAAGCTCTTTCAAGAGCAAAGGAAATAAAGCGCCCCTTTTGCACCCCTCCTTGACGCATATCAACCACCCGCAACTGTGGAAGTGCGACTTCTTTAAAACGGGATGGTAAATGCACCTTTTGATAACGCCCTTTTAAAACATTGGCTTGGCTTTCAATCGACGGTGTGGCTGAGGATAAAATAACAGGAAAATGCTCAAAAGAGCCCCGTGCAACAGCCATATCACGCGCATGATAAAAAATGCGCTCTTCTTGTTTATAAGCGCTATCATGCTCTTCATCGACAACAATCAAGCCAAGCTCATGAAAGGGAAGAAAAAGTGCCGAACGAGCCCCCGCAACGACACGCACCCGCCCTTCTGCAACTTGCCGCCAGACGCGTTCTCTACGACGTGGCGTCAAATCAGAATGCCATTCTGCTGCCGCAGCGCCAAAGCGTGCATAAAAACGATCTAAAAACTGCTGTGTTAAAGCAATTTCCGGCAATAAAATTAAAACCTGCTTACCCCCTTTGAAGGCTTGAGCAACCGCTTCAAAATAAACTTCTGTCTTTCCAGATCCAGTCACACCATCAAGCAAAAAAACTTGAAACTGAGAAGATAAAACACCTTCCCGCAATAATGTTGCTGCTTCATTTTGCGCTCCCTGCAACTGAGGGGGACAAAAATCAGGATCAGGCATTGCCACAAGATCAGGAGCAGGAACCTTAACATCTTCAAAAATTCCTAGCGCTTTTAAACCTTCAACAACAGAAACCGAAGTTCCAGCCGCATGTGCCAGACCAGAACGTGTCCATATCTTCTCATTACGCACCAATTCCAAAACCCGTGATCGCGCTGGTGTGAGACGTTCTACATTGCCACCACAATATCGCAAACCCAGCATCTGCGCTTCCGGCTCTAAAGCAGCCGGTACAGACAAAACCAATCGTGCAACAAGACCAAAAGGTGCCATTGTATAGCGACTAACAAAACGCAAAAATGTGATCATTTCTGTCTTTAATGGGGGGCAATCAAAAACATGAAGAAGAAAGCGTAATTTTTCACGCGCCACAGGTGCAGCCCCTTGCCCATCGGCTGTCTGCTCTCCAACGTCCACAACAAAACCGCAAAGCTCACGCCCCATCAACGGAACCCGAACAAAGGAACCAACGTTCACCTCCATAGAAGATGGAACTTTATAACTATAAGCGTGAGCAACAGGAAGAGGAACCAATACGGATACAATCTTTTCCTCTATCATGTTTGAATTCATCTTTTAAACCAATCTACGACCTATTGAACACCAACAGGCCTAAACCTTAATCTTTAAACACTCTTATAAAATTCATTGCAGGATTCAATCCCCCCGATTACAACACTTTTCTAACAAAAATTCTTTTTAATACTCATTTCATCACCAAAGTGCCAATAAAAGAACCAATCTCATCGTCTATAATAAAAAACTCTATAGCAAAAAAAACAGCGCCATTCTTCTGTGCAAATAAAGCGCATCACTATTAAGCATTCAACATGCTATCGGTTAAGTGCATCCTTCAACAAAGCGATCCCATAGTATGACTTCTTCCCAACGCACACTTTTATTTTTTTACCGCCTCATATCTCAATTTATCTTCAACAAACTGATTTATAAAGATATAATCATCATTTTACCTATTGTAATAAAACCCTCAATACGATGAATTTTTCTCATTTCAACCCCATCGAGGAACATTTGTAAATCCTTATTGATGAAAGAGTATCCCATGATTTTAATTATAGGGAGAATAATATTGCAAATGGAGCCGTTACAATATTCACCTTGGCTTTGTGCCAAAACGTGAAAACACGTGTATACATCTTTCAGCTTGATTGAGAATCAAGCAACAATACAAGCAGCACAAAAGCGTATTGTTGAAGAATGGAGAACACAGAATAAATCAATGTAATTGACCATAAAAAAACCCTTCATGCGTAAAATTTTACAGGCGTTCTTCAACAGTGTTTTACGACAAAATAAATCCATCCGCTTTCATCAAAAACAAAGTTAAACATACCCCCTAAAAAAGGAAGGTATCTTATGATGCACTCTCAAATATCAAGAGCAATCGCAAATAGGAAATGAGCAAAGTGTTTGATAATGCTAGCTTATTTCCATAAATATAAAAACACCGCTACGCAAAGATGCCAATACGCAAAAATGTTGGTACGCAATGAATTCTATACCTTATCACGAGTAACACTATGAAATGGGTGTGGAAACGATAAATCATATTTCTTTACCGAAAACGGGTACATGATTAACACCATAGCATTCTTGTTCTTTACACAGATATTAATTCTTTCTCTTGCTTTTGCAGTCAACAATAGCGCATAACAAAAAATAGGATAAAGCTAAAAAGAAGAGGTTAGAGATGAAATTTTTTGTGGATAGCGCCAATATTGAAGAAATTCAAGAGTTACAGAATTTAAGCCTTGTTGATGGTGTCACAACCAATCCCTCTCTTATCCTAAAATCAGGACGCAATATTCTTGATGTTACAAAAGAAATTTGTGCTCTCGTTAGCGGACCTGTTTCTGCTGAAGTTGCAGCAACAGAATTTGAAAACATGATGAAAGAAGCAGCTGTTTTAGCAAAGATTGCCGACAATATTTGTATCAAGCTTCCTTTAACACTCGATGGATTAAAAGCCTGTAAAGCCCTCACAGCAGCAGGACTAAAAACAAATCTCACCCTTTGTTTTTCTGCCAATCAAGCCTTATTAGCCGCCAAAGCAGGCGCAACATTCGTTTCACCTTTTATTGGTAGACTTGATGATTGTGGAAATGATGGAAGTGAACTGCTTCATGAAATTCGCACAATTTATGATAACTATAACTTTGAAACACAAATCTTAGCCGCTTCAATCCGCACCGTTAATCATGTCAAAGAAGCAGCACTCAGTGGTGCTGACATTGCAACAGTTCCACCAGCAATCTTAAAAGCACTGGTCAAACACCCTCTCACCGACAAAGGGTTGCAAATATTCCTCGACGACTGGAAAAAAACAGGACAAAATATTGCTTAATATCTAGAATTTTTATTGGAAAGATCTTTTGAAAGTAACAAAAAGATCTGTTCAGCCAACTCTTCCGCAACACGTTTTTTTGCATCTTCTTCTGCTTGCAGCGTTGCATATTCTTGACGAAGTCGCTCAAAAGATGCATTCATCATTGCTGTTCCTTTTGCAACAAGAGTATTTTTCATATCCTGCAAAGTGTAAGAAGCTCTGCTCATAACAGTTCCAACAGAAGGTCGTCCCTTTCTCTTTTTCTCGAAATCAACCTCTATCTGCATAGATTCTCTTGTAAAGACGGATATCTGTAATGCCAATTGATAAGCAGGTAGAGAAGGTTTAGCACCATTTCCATACAAAAGAAAAAGCAGATGGTTGCGCACCATTTGTCCAAAACGATCCGAAGGTTCTTCCACAACAATAGAAGCAAGCTTTTGCGCTAATCCCAAAGAAGCTTGTCCAGAAGGGTATCCAGAAGCAGGATTCCCATAAGAAGCAGAATCCATTGTCATTGCACTCTGCAACTCTTGACGGTAAAGCGGTTCAACTTTGCATCCACACAACAGTGTGAATACACCAGCTAAAATGACAAGAATAGAACTTCTAAAAAACGACATTCACAATCCTTTGTGGAACAACAATGATTTTTTTCACAGGCTTTTCAATTAGCTGCGCCTTTACAAAATCTAACGCCAAAACCGCTTCTTTAATCATCACCTCATCAGCAGTTGCTGCAACGCTCACCTCACCGCGTTTTTTACCATTAATTTGTACTGGCAAAGTATAGCATTCCGCAACGGTTAACGTGGGATCATAAATAGGCCAAGTAAGCGCAGATATTAAATTTTTTCCCCCTAAAGCAGCATGACATTCTTCTGCTAAATGGGGCATCATGGGTGCAATCATAGCAAGAAAAAAATCCATAGCTTGACGTAAAGAAGCTTTCATTTCATCGTCAACACTTTCTATCCTATTTAACAACGGCGCCATAATATTCAAGAATTCATAAAGGCGTGCAATAGCCCGATTAAAAGCGAATTTTTCCAAATCATCTTCTACAGCGTGGAGCGTGCGATGTGCGACCTTTGAGAGTTCCAAAGCCGCTCCCTGATGCCCTGCACAAGGCGCCACATCCTTTAAAATAGAAGCACTCACAGCCACATGGCGCCAAACACGCTGTACAAAGCGATGTGCACCTTCAACACCAGATTCTGTCCAAATGACATCCCGCTCGGGAGGAGAATCTGACAACACAAACCAACGCACAGTATCAGCGCCATAAGATGCAATAATATCATCAGGATCAACGACATTCTTTTTTGATTTTGACATTTTCTCAATCAAACCAATCGTCACTTCACTTTGATCGGTTAATTTATAAGCACACCGCTTTCCATCTTTTTCAACAATCGAAATTTCTGCTGGAGAAACCCACCCTTGATCATCTCGATAGGTTTCATGCACCACCATACCTTGGGTAAAAAGCCCCTTAAAAGGCTCATCTACCGTCACATGACCGACCAATTTCATGGCACGCATAAAAAAGCGTGCATAAAGAAGATGCAAAATGGCATGCTCAATTCCACCAATATATTGTTGCACAGGCAACCATTCAGAGATTGCTTGTTTGTCGACAGGTTCCTGCGCAAAAGGAGCCGTAAAGCGTGCATAATACCAAGAAGAGTCAACAAATGTATCCATGGTATCGGTTTCGCGTTTGGCAGGTTGACCACAGGAAGGACAAGTAACATTCTGCCATGTTTCATGTCGTGCAAGAGGATTTCCTGGTTGATCAAAAGTAACATCATCAGGCAACACAACCGGTAAATTGGCACGTGGAACAGGAACAACCCCACAAGTTGTACAATGGATCATCGGAATGGGACACCCCCAATAACGTTGACGTGAAATCCCCCAATCACGCAAACGAAATTGCACTGTTTTCTTCCCTTGCGGTTGCCCATTGAGCATTTGTTTTTCAAGCTTTTTAGCAGCTTCTTCAAAAGCTTGTCGGGGTGTCAAACCATCCAAAAAACTAGAATTGATCATCACCCCATCACCCGTATAAGGTGTTTCAGGTGTGACAAAATCTTCTGCTTGCTCTCCTTTTGGCAAAACCACGGGTTTTATTGGAAGATCATATTTACGCGCAAAATCGAAATCTCTCTGATCATGAGCTGGACAACCAAAAACAACCCCTGTTCCATAGTCCATAAGCACAAAATTCGCGATATAAACGGGAATATGTACTGTTGAATCGAAAGGATGAACAGCCAAAAGGGGCGTGAGAAACCCTTGTTTTTCAGCTGTTTCAAGTGCTGCCGTTGTCGTTCCCCCACACCGACAATTTTCAATAAAAGCACTCAACGCTTTGTCTTTTTTTGCCAAAGCTTGTGCAATAGGATGATCAACAGACAGAGCCAAAAAGGAAGCGCCAAACAGTGTATCAGGACGCGTTGAATAACAAACAACCTCATCAAATTTCTCACAAACATCATCAGCATCACCCGCCGACTTTAAAGCCCAACGAATCAGCAAACCTTGTGATTTTCCAATCCAGTTTTTTTGCATGGTGCGAACTTTTTCCGGCCATTGGTTCAGCTCTTCAAGCCCTGCCAAGAGATCTTCACTAAAGTCGCTAATTTTGAAAAACCACTGCGTCAACTCACGTTGTTCAACCAACGCACCAGAACGCCATCCCCGCCCATCAACAACCTGTTCATTGGCCAAAACAGTATGATCAACAGGATCCCAATTCACCTTAGCCACTTTACGTGCTACCAACCCCTTTTGATAGAAATCAAGGAACAACATTTGTTGTCGGTGGTAATATTCCTCATCACAAGTCGCAAATTCCCGAGTCCAATCTATCGAGAGCCCTAATTGTTTTAATTGCCCACGCATCACCGCAATATTTTGATAGGTCCAAGTTTTAGGGTGCACTTTATTTTGCATAGCGGCATTTTCAGCCGGCATCCCAAAAGCATCCCACCCCATGGGATGAAGCACATTAAACCCCTTGGCGCGTTTATAGCGTGCAACCACATCCCCCATGGCATAATTGCGCACATGCCCCATGTGAATACGGCCAGAAGGATAAGGAAACATTTCTAAAACATAATATTTTTCACGAGCATCTTCTTGAAGAGTCTGAAAAATTTTCTTTTCATCCCAAATTTCTTGCCATTTTTTTTCTCTCGCACGTGGATTATAGCGTTCGCCTATATTATAATGTCCAATTGTCATTCCCATTATACTCTTTTAATAAAACAGAACCAAAAACTTGTTTTATTATGCTTGACCATGGATTAACCTCATCGTCAACATTTTCGTGAAATATTTCCCTAAGTATTTTATAAAACTTTAAAAAAAAACGACCAACTCTTGAACAAAAAAGGTAAAGCACAAAAATATGAATACACAAACACCCCTTGATGCCCCTTCCGTTGAAGCATGGCAAAACCTTCAAAAAGACATTGCTGAAACATGTCAAGAGTTACAACGCCCTGTAGAAGAAATTGAACTTATCGCTGTTTCAAAAACTGTTTCTGCTATTGATATACGACCCCTTTTGCAAGCAGGCCAATCTTTGTTTGCAGAAAACCGCGTACAAGAAGCAGCACAAAAATGGCCTGCTTTACGTCAACAATTTGAAAATATTAAACTCCATCTCATCGGTCCCCTACAATCGAATAAAGCCGCTGAAGCTGTCAAACTTTTTGATGTCATCCAAACGGTTGATCGTGAAAAAATAGCCAAAGTTTTGATGGAAGAAATGCAAAAGCAAAAAAGGCATCTTCCTTGCTATGTTCAGGTTAACATTGGCTTAGAACCGCAAAAAAGTGGTATCTCACCGCAAGAAGCGACATCTTTTGTCAACCAATGCAAAAACAATTATGGACTTGATATCATCGGACTTATGGGCATTCCCCCTGTCGACGAAAACCCCGGCCCCTATTTCGCGCTCTTGGCAAAATTAGCAAAACAAGCAGGTCTTCCAAAGCTTTCCATGGGCATGTCCAGTGACTTCAAAACCGCTCTACAGTTTGGCTCTAATGTCCTTCGCATTGGCTCTGCTTTATTTGGAAAACGCCCTGTGTAAAGCAATTTTCCCTCATATAAATTCCCATTGAAAATTCTACGAACAAGCCAAAAACAGCAGAAATGAGAAAAAATATTTCCTTCAATATCAATAAAAGAGCAATTCTAGCAAAAAAGATTCTAGCCCCTCTTTCATCCTGTTAGCAAAATAAGCAAAAAAGCTGGTCTTCTCAAATTTCTCACCGGCACATACAATAGCTTCAAGATAGCATTGCAATTTGGCTCTCATATTCTCGCATATTGGCTCTACTTTACTCCCCTCTGAACGCCTCTCCAGCAAAAGCAACATAAAAAATAAATCCTTATATAAAAGCAAAATGATAAGAGGGGCGTTGAGCATGAATGAAAAAACTGTCGCAAAATCACTAATAGCAAAAGAATATTGAATACGATTATCGCAATGATTTTCATTGAAAATCACGCATTCTCTTAACTTCTCCAACATGCGTAAACAATTTCCCCGCATGCCAATGGCGTAAAGCAGGCAAAAGAGGCTTATGGCTGCATAATACAATAACAAAACTCTTTCATGTAAGTCACTTGAGCAAAATAAACATCTCAAATACCCAATAGAGCACCAAGAGCCGCGCTAAACAACATGCTAGCAATCTATAAGATCAACGATAGCATAGAGGCTTTCTATGCTCTACAAAGCGTAAATACAGTCAATATCCGCCTGAAAAATAAAAGAACTAATCCCAAGCATATGCGCATAATACATGCAGGCAAAACAATGGTAATGAAACCGATTTCAATAACGATATTCCTTCGCCGTTATTCCTTTGTCGTTCTCTTAAACAAAGAGAAAAACTTCAACTTTTCATACACGCAATTTTTCTAAATTTAAACTTTAATTAAGAAAAACATGGTGTCATTACTTATATTTTAAAAATTTATAAGTAATATTATTATCTTCTTAAGAAGAAGATTTCACACATAAAAAAGTATTAATACAATATAGTTATTATTTATTACAGTATTTTTATCACCATTTTTAAAGTTTATATTTGTAATTTCTCTAAAAATACGTGATAGACATTTGAAATGTATAATTATGATTAATATTTTTAATGTAGATAATATTAGGAGTATTAAACTGAAACATTTTGGTTCAGGTTTAACTTATACGATACATGATTCAACACCTATCATTTATGGAAATACATGTAGTACTAATGATTTTATGTCTCACATAGGCGCAAGAGGGTTGGCATGGAGCTTTTGATGGAGGAATAGGCAGAGCAATTCTAGGTGGTATAACTGGAAGACCAGCGGGTGCATTTACAGGTAGACTCTTAGGCGCCGCAGGTGGATTCTTAGCAGATGATCTTTGGGCTTTATAGAAAAAGGTCGTGAATGTTGGTTCTAATTTATAGAGAATAGCGACAAAGATATCTCTGAAATTAGTATTTTTGTAAATATTGGAAAGAATATACCAAAGTTAAATATCTACATCTTTGGATAAAATATTTTTCAGGGATATCTATTATTTATAACATATTATAATTTAGGATTTTTTATAATGAATATTCGTTATGAAATAATAAGGCTGTTTTGCATTCTCTTTGTATTCATCCCTATATATGCTATTGGTTTTAAAAAAATTGGTGGTTACAGTTGGAAAGTAGCTATAAAAACAACATTATATACAGTAATTATGTTCATTATTTTTGATAGTTTATGTAGATATTTTGGTTTATATTAATATTTAGTAAATTTATTCTTTTAAAAAGCATTCTCATTCCCTCTCCTTTATAGGATATTTTTTTAATATCTTTGTGCGTTTATAAAAAGCTCTATACCGCAATAGTCTTTGCCATATTTGAATATCTTAAAAGCATAAAATACCTTTTTAAGAAAAACGTATCAGATTTAAAAATTGACTATTCTAATCTTTGTCATTTAGTCTAACCTCATAATGAAAAGCTTTTGGGAAAACTCTGCCACAAATATAACCATACAAAAATACAGAGGCAGATTTTTCCAAACAATAAAAAGAGGGAAACATGACTGAAAAAATTTATCCAATATCAGAAGAGATCAAAAAAAATACTTTACTCGATGAGGAAACTTATCAACAATGGTATCGAGAAAGCATCAATGATCCAGAAAGCTTCTGGGCCAAACATGGTCAACGCATTGAATGGTTTAAACCTTTTACAAAAGTAAAAAACACTTCTTTTAACGGAGATGTATCAATTCAATGGTACGAAGATGGGATAACAAATGTTGCCTATAATTGCATTGATCGCCACCTGAAAACCCATGGAGACAAAATCGCGCTCATTTGGGAAGGAGATAATCCTTATCATGATAAAAAAATAACCTATAACGAGCTTTATGAACATGTTTGTCGTTTTGCTAATCTTTTGAAAAGTCGTGGCATTAAGAAAGGCGATAAAGTAACCATTTATCTTCCTATGATTCCCGAAGCAGCCTATGCTATGCTTGCTTGTGCTCGCATTGGAGCCATTCATTCGGTTATTTTTGCAGGCTTTTCTGCTGAAGCAATAGCAGGACGCCTTGTCGATTGTGAATCAACCTTTATGATTACCGCTGATCACGGCTTGCGTGGCGGCAAACGGATCAACTTAAAAGACAATGTTGATCATGCTATTGAGATAGCAGCGCGCCAAAACGTGCATGTGGACCAAGTCATGGTTATACGGCGGACTTGTGGACCCATTCAATGGATAGAGGGGCGTGATTTTTGGTACCACGAAGAGATAGCTCATGCCAAAACAGCTTGTCCACCAGAACCAATGAACGCTGAAGATCCGCTTTTTATTCTTTATACTTCAGGCTCCACCGGCAAACCTAAAGGTGTTTTGCATACCACAGCAGGCTATCTTGTTTTTGCCTCGATGACTCACCAATATGTTTTTGATTACCACCCCGATGAAGTTTACTGGTGTACGGCTGATATTGGTTGGATAACCGGCCATTCTTACTTGGTTTATGGACCTTTATGTAATGGTGCGACCACTTTAATGTTTGAAGGCACACCAACCTTTCCTGACAAAGGCAGATTCTGGGAAATTGTCGACAAGCATCAAGTCAATACACTCTACACCGCACCAACAGCTATCCGCGCCTTAATGGGAGCAGGAAATTCGTTTGTTGAACACTCAGACAGGACGTCGTTGCGTCTTTTAGGCACAGTAGGAGAACCTATTAACACAGAAGCATGGGAATGGTTTTATCATATAATTGGAAATGACCGTTGTCCGATTCTCGATACATGGTGGCAAACGGAAACAGGAGGGCATATGATCACACCCTTGCCTGGTGCAACCCCCCTCAAAGCAGGATCGGCCACACGTCCTTTCTTTGGTGTTCAACCCCAAATTGTTGATGCCCAAGGCAATGTTTTAGAAGGTGAAGCAGAAGGCACTCTTTGTATCAGTGATTCATGGCCCGGACAAATGCGCACACTTTATAAGGATCATGAACGCTTTATTCAAACTTATTTTTCCTCCTATAAAGGAAAATATTTTTCAGGCGATAGCTGTAGGCGCGATAGCGACGGTTATTATTGGATCACAGGACGAGTTGATGACATTCTCAATGTCTCGGGGCACAGATTAGGAACCGCTGAAATTGAATCAGCTCTTGTTTCTCATCCCTCTGTATCAGAAGCAGCTATTGTGGGTTACCCGCATCCCATTAAAGGACAAGGAATTTATAGTTTTGTGACCCTCATGGAAGGAACAGCGCCAAGTGAAGAATTGCAAAAAGACCTTATCAAGCATGTGAGACAAGAAATAGGCTCTATTGCCATATTGGATAAAATTCAGTTTGCTCCGCAGCTTCCCAAAACGCGATCAGGGAAAATTATGAGACGTATTTTACGAAAAATCGCTGAAAACGATTTTGATACTCTCGGAGATATTTCAACCCTTGCCGAACCACAAGTTGTTGAAGATCTGATTGCCAACCGACAAAACTAAAAAACACGACGCAATACAACATACGGTGGTTTTTGTTTTTTTTGCTAAAATTATCTCAGCATTATTACGAAAACCACCGAGGAGAATAAAAAATAAAACAATTCACGAGAAGCTCAATCATTCTAACAACAAACGCTTTTTTTCATAACAGGTAAGAAATAATTTAAGCAAAAACCTCAGGATTGGGATGCGAACAAGAATAAGAAAGTAAGATAAAAAGAGCAACATAGCTTTTTAAAATCACCTAATGTCCACTCAATGCAAAAAAAGCCTCTGAGTAAGAAGGAAAAATAGTTCTGATGTTTATGCTAGAATCCCTTTGAAATTCCTGCTAAAATCATAAATAAGGCTAAAAAAAGAAAGTATAAGTGATAATATTCTTGAGCAAAAATATTTATCTATAACGAGGGTGTATAAAAAATATTGAAAACCATGAAATCTAAAATAAACAAGCTTACAACAAAAATCTAAAGCAATGAAAGTAAGAGTTTTTAGAATAAATGATGCAATATAAAATCAGGAGTAATAATAAAAAGTGATTCATTTTGAAAATGTCGGCCTACGCTATGGAATGGGCCCTGAGGTCCTTCGTGATATTAGCTTTCATATTCCTCCTGGATCATTTCAATTTCTCACAGGTGCCTCTGGAGCAGGGAAAACGTCGCTGATGCGTCTTATGTTTTTAGCACTCAAACCCACCCGCGGTCATATTGATCTCTTTGGAACAGACACAGCATTACTCAAACGACAAGAGCTCCCTGCGCTGCGACAACGTATCGGGGTGGTTTTTCAAGATTTTCGTTTACTCGACCACATGACCACTTATGAAAATGTCTCCTTACCTTTACGCATTAAAGGACAAGAAGAAGCAACCTATCGCAGTGAAGTGGAAGATCTTCTCTGTTGGGTAGGTCTTGGAGATCATATTCATGTTTTACCACCGGTTCTTTCCGGTGGGGAAAAACAAAGGGTAGCCATTGCACGCGCACTCATTGATCAACCTGAAATTCTACTTGCCGATGAACCCACCGGAAATGTCGATCCGCCCTTGGCAAAACGCCTCCTCCGTTTGTTTATTGAATTAAACCGTTTTGGAACGGCTGTTATCATTGCCACCCATGATATTGCCTTAATGGAACAAGTTGCAGCACGGCGTATGCTTCTCCATAACGGACGGATGACGATTCATGAATAAGTCTTTCCCCATTTTTACAAGCAATAAAAAAAATACAACAGCGATTATTCCCAGTGGTAATATTTCTGGAAAAGCATTAGTTGCCGTGATTGCTATTATGACATTTCTTTCAAGCCTCACCTTAATCGGTGTTGATTTGGTCCAACGTGCCGCCCAAAATTGGAGTAATCAGATTAGCTATGAAGCAACAATACAAATACGCCCCATTGACAATGTTGATATCAACAAAGCACTCCGTGATGCCGTACAATTGGTTAAAACATTTTCTGGTGTACAAGATGCAAAAATTGTTGACCAAAAAGCTACAGAAAAGTTACTGGAGCCATGGCTTGGAACAGGCTTCAATGTCAATGAACTACCCCTTCCCCGCCTCATCATTGTGACCCTGAAGAGAGATGAAAAAATCAATTTTGCAGCCATTAATCACGCCATTAAAACCCAAATTCCAGGAGGTCAATTTGATGATCACCGTGTTTGGGTTCATCGTTTTGCGACCATGGCACACACCACTGTTTTCATTGGTTTTTCAATTTTAGCATTGGTTTTAGGCTCTCTTATCCTCACCATCATTTTTGCCACCCGCAATGCATTGGCAGAAAATACACATATTATCAATGTCTTATATTTCCTTGGTACTGAAACTCTTTTCATTGCTCGCCAATTTGACTGGCATTTTTTTAAAACTGCGCTGCGTGGTGCTTTATATGGTGGTCTCACAAGCATATTTCTATTTTCAGCCTTTTGTCTCTGGACGAATTATAACTTGGGAAGAGTAGAAGCTAGCCAAGTAACAGCT
This sequence comes from Bartonella sp. AP280QHHD, assembly GCF_042196125.1. Classification (NCBI taxonomy): domain Bacteria; kingdom Pseudomonadati; phylum Pseudomonadota; class Alphaproteobacteria; order Hyphomicrobiales; family Bartonellaceae; genus Bartonella; species Bartonella sp. AP280QHHD. Next base: position 258,761 of record NZ_JBHIPQ010000015.1, read on the forward strand.
TTGTTTGGACATCTTTCCATAAGTTCCATCCCCTACGGAAAAATCATTTTTCTTATTATTTTCGTTTCTTTTCTCACCACCCTTACAAACCGCATGACTATTTTAGCGCAACTGAAAAAAATTGATCAATGTGAAAACGGTTTATTTTAATTTTATGACTTACAATACTTTCAACTCATTGACGCAAAACAATTTAGAACGTCCTCTTCCAAAACGGACCCACTATAATAATTGGTCTCCCTGCTTTTTATTTCGCTATTTTCCACCGACAACCCTTACTCTTTCAATCATTGTTTTAATTTTCTGGGGCGGTTTTATTATTTTTTCTGAAAAAACTGAACGACTCTCTCCCCCAACACCTCTCCCCAAAGCGGATGCCATTATCGTGCTTACAGGCGGAGAAAACCGAATAGAGACAGGACTTAATCTCTTACAAAGGGGGCTTGGTTCACGTCTCCTCATCAGTGGCGTAAACACCACAACCAATCTGAAAAGTCTCATGCACAACATGCATATTACCCCACGGCTTATCTCCTGTTGTATTGACATCGGGCATCAAGCGATTAACACCAGAGGAAATGCTAAAGAAAGCGCCGATTGGATCAAAAAACACCACTATAAAACCCTTTATATCGTCACCCATGATTACCATGTGTGGCGCTCAATGCGAGAACTTAAATATTTAATGCCTGATATCCATTTCATTGCCTATCCTGTTAAAAAGAACAATGCTGAAAGCGCAATACAACAGATCAATCAAATCCGCATTCTTATATTCCAATATATTAAAACGCTCCAAGTCTATATCAGAACCGCATTCTAATCTTTATCCTTCTGACTTTTTAAAAACCTTGCCACCCACGAACCTCTTCATACCTTTCTTTCATACCCTTCCACACGAGTTGCCTCTATAAAAGCTCGACAGAGCTTATCCTCATACAACGCAGAACATCCCAATGCACGTGTCACTGTATTTGCACGTTCACCCAAAACATCTCTTACATCCCAAACATATCTCACAGCGCGGATCTGTACATACCATCCCAATATATAAGCTCTTGTAAATAGAGCCCCCAGACAGCCATAAGATCTCCAGACTTGTCATAAAAATCTATTTACACCACTGTCTTACCCTTCATAAAAAATGCAAACCGCCCCACCCTATATTTTGCCACCCCCCAAGTATTACGATAGCTCTTAAACCTCTTGGGATGATTGGTAAGAGGCATGCATTACGCCTTTCTTAAACACGAACATACCAACCTCATATGACATGCAAAGAAGTAATTTTAATAGATTTAAAATAAGAAAATTTATAATACTTAGATTTCTCATTTAACAGAGAGAACATTAAACTATCATTATAAGTCAATATATTAGTAACAATCTCTTATTCTAAAAAGCATCTTCATAAGAGCATTTTAGATCACAGATAGGAATAAGCTCAAAACGCACACCGCGACAAATACCCTACGTTTTTTATCGCAATCTTTTTTGAAATCATTTCGCTCTCTAAGATCACCTTTTGTCTGGTTTCCTCTCCCAAAAAGAACGAAAACTTTTAAACTCTATTGATCTGTAAACAATAATAACTCAGCTTCTTGTCTAACGCGTTCCACCTGCTCACTTCAATATCAGAACACCTCAAAAGACAGATTTCATGAGAATTGTCATTTCCTCTCAACATCTCAAAAGGCGACGATTCTTATTAGCAACGATTTGTAAACAATCCACTTTCTCTGGACAGGTTCCACTCAGCTTCTCCATTTATATGGTTTACTCACATAAAGCTCGATAAGAAAACCCTGCCTGAGAATATTCATCACTGCCGCTAAAGCTCATGCGTCATAATTTTAGCGACCTCACTGCCTAAGGTGCTTTATCACATACAATATATTGATTTATAATGAAAATTTATTACGCTACAACTTGAATGAGAGCTCTCAATATCACCAGATTCTCTCATTTCAAATCTGTTCTCTATTGAATCAATCAAAACCATTTTCTTGCACATCACATAGGACTTGCACATCACAAAGGAAGAGAGCCTGCGCAGCGTAAAACTGTACAAGAAAGACATGCCTCTTATGGACTTGTCTCAAGTGCCAAGGGCTGTCGCAATACCCACGAGCTGGCAAGGTGTATGATAGTGCCAGTTTGTTACGACTCAACACTTTTTTACCGCACAATGGATAATTTAACCTTTTCAGTTTCTCTCACTTCCAATTTTGGCAGGTTGCGCACAATTTTCATTGTTTCCAAGCTTACAGTAATAACCCGCTGAAACAATTCCAATGGATAAGCTGGATTACCCACCGTTTCAACAGCATAGCGATTGGCATCATTCACAATCCCACTCGCTTTATCCGTTTTGACAACCTGCCGCTCCATAACCCATTCAAGAGCAGGCCTGCCATTGATCACATACTCATAAGCTTCAAGAGGAATATTCTGCATCGTGATATGCGCATTATAAATCACTGTGCTTTTATCAATAGCACCACGCTTACCAGCAAATTTCATCGCCTCAACACGATAAAAACTCTTCTCATCAGAAATCACCCAAGTTCTTGGATCTCCCTGTTTATAGGTAACGGGATAGGGTTCAATCTCTTCATAATTCATATGCAAATCACCAAGCTTGCGCCCCGCTGTAACAAAAGCCCAAAAATCCTCTACCTTTTTAACTGTTGGAATACGCGGCAATTGTTTAGATAAATTATGCGCATAACGAGCACGATAATCTTCAGAATGCAAAATCCCGTAAACATAATAAAACAAATCATCCTTTGTTATCATTTCGCCAGGATAAGCTGCCTTAAAATAAGCCAACCCTTCATCCGTAAGAGCATCACGCCGCTCTAAACCAGTTTCTTTGCTTTCCTCTGCAAAATTTGCAAACAAATGAACCTGATTCCCTTTTTTAGCTCCTAAGGGTGCAACATCTTCATAAACATACCGTGGAAAACATTGACCAGTATCCATTGCATGAAGATTAGATAAATTCTTAGTCATCAGAACAGAAAATCCACTGCTTGCTCCAACTCCCGTAACTTGTATTACTCTGTTTTCAACCGCTTGCTTCATAGGGAATATACGCGGCATTTGATATACTCTTTCGTTAAAAGTACGGTTATAATAAAGCCATTGTTGTGTAAAAGGACGATAAAGACTTTGAACTAAGCAATTACTTTCAAATTCAGAAAACTTTCCTCTTACCAATTCCTCTTTAAGACTACTGCTCCAACTGATTTTTTGGGTATCTGTATCAACAAAATCGTTCACAGCATTTGCACGTGCTTTGCGGTCAGAATGCGCATAAACATTATTAAAACGTTCCACTTCATTGTTATAGAAAGTTATCGTGTTACGCATATTCTTCGCTAGATTTTCACGGCTTGAATTATATGCCCAGGCATCGCGAGTAGTTATAATCCCACGAGAAAACGTTTCAAAGAGCTTTTTATCACTGCCTTTCTTATCACCTAAGGCCAGAAATTTTTTAAAATCACTGTTGCGCTGATTCAGCCAATCGCCATATTCATCTGGCGTAATCATCTGCCAGCCGTGTTCACGCTTGATACCGCCAACACTACCCAACCGCTGAAGTTGAGATAATTTCTCCTTTGTCGTGAGATTATCACCAATATTGTAATAGTGAATTTTGCAATGCTCCGTGACATTTGGATTTTTAATAAATAGTGTCACAGCGATTCCTGCCATACTTCCACTTCCGAAAACATTTTGCCCTTCTCGAGCAGCTCCTTTGCTCATCATATTTTTGCGAATATCACCACGCAAATTGAAAACATAAATGCTCGAAAATTCTTCATTCAATTCTTTTCGTAATCCACTCGTAGAATATCCATTGATAAAACCTGAATTTGTCACAAAACCAATAACACCACAGTCTTTTATGCGATCACTTGCCCAACGAATGGCACGAATATAACTGTCATAAAGTCCATTAACATTGCTTGCTTTGGATTGAGCAGCATAAGTTTCACGAATGCGACGATCCAATTTAGGATAGCCAATATTCTGCGCATTGTCGTTTTCACTTTTTTGTCCAGAAGAATAAGGGGGGTTGCCAACAATAACACGAATATCCAGTTCCTTCTGGTGCGCCCGACGTGTACTGTTATCCACCAGCAAATCACTGATCAGGTCTTTTTCTTGCTCATAAAGCTGGAATGTATCGGTCAAACAAATTCCCTCAAACGGAACATAATCGCCCCCCATCAGACCATGATAGGTCGTCTCAATATTAATGGCTGCAATATAATAGGCTAAAAGCACGATTTCATTGGCATGAATTTCACGACAAAATTTGTGTTTCATCTCCTCTAGTTTTATCAAACCCGATTGTAAAAGCCGTGTGATAAAAGTCCCCGTTCCAGTAAAGGGATCCATGATGTGCACACCCGATGAGCCAAGCGTTTGCCCAAATTCTTGCTCTAATACATCATTGACAGAGTGCAAAATAAAATCCACAACCTCGACGGGGGTATAAACAATGCCTAATTTTTCTACAGTGCGTGGAAAAGCATAACGAAAAAACTTATCATAAAGCTCTACAATCAACCTCTGTTTTGCTTTTGGATCCGTAATGCCACTGGCTCGTAATTTTACACTTGCGTAAAATTTTTCCAGATCTTTGGATTCCTTATCAAGATTTGCCTCATCAAGCACATCAAGCATACGCTGCATAGCACGCGAGACAGGATTCTCACGTGTGAACTGATAGCCTTCAAACAACACCTGAAAGACAGGACGCGTGATAATATGCTGTGCCAACATCTCAATCGCATCAGCTTCTGTAACAGCATCATTTAAGTCATCACGCAGTTCTGCCACAAACCTGTCAAAGGCTTGACGCGCCTCAGTATTTGGCTCTGCCAGAATGCCTGTTAAGCGCGTGATATGATTCTTAGCAATTTCAGCAATATTGCTCGCCCAATCCTCCCAATAATCACGTGTCCCACATTTCTTGACAATCTTTGCCAAAATCGCACGAGAAAGTTCATCTACGCAGAAAGAAAGCTCCTCGTTTACCTGCTCTGTAAGAAAGCAATCATGCTCCAGACTTCCAATTCCCGCTCGTGCAGGCTGTGAGCGAACCGGAAGATTGTCTACAACAGCCGTAACAGCCTGTAACTCAGTGCTCTGCGTGACACCAATAATCTCAATCACATTGCTGATATCTTGCCCGAGGGATGCCTTATTAATCGTCGCATCAAAACGATCATCATGCGCACGCAAAGCATTTAAAATTTGCCAGATAACCCGATATTTATCATTGTTGTTCAAAGCCTGTTCCACTGGAGTATCAGGAGGAATACCAATTGGCAAAATGACATATCCCATCTTTTTACCTTCAGAGCGACGCATCACCCGCCCAACCGCTTGCACAACATCAATCTGGCTTTTGCGTGGATTTAAAAACATGATCGCATCAAGAGCCGGAACATCCACTCCCTCAGACAAACACCGAGCATTGGTCAAAATACGACAAACATCCTCACCACTATCAGCTTTCAACCAGTCAAGTAATGCACCACGATCCTTCGCATTAAAAGTGCCATCAACATGCTCAATTTCACACTTCAGAAAATGCTCATTTTCTGTATCCTCTTTCGTATAATCAAGATATTCTCTAACAACCGTAGAAAACTCATCACGCACAAGTTCAGAACTTTTAATAGTTTTACAAAACGCTAAAGCACGATGCATAGGATATAAATCCGCACCAACATCAGCCTTCATATTTTGTTTTGTCAAAGCCTTATAACAGCCAATAATCTTTGTTGCATCATCAAGAATAAGCTCAGTATCGCTATCACTAAGGCGCTTCTGAACAGCGGAACTGACCAATTTTTCGTCCATTGCTAAGACAATAACCTTATAATCTGTTAAAAGATCATTTTGTACTGCCCATGAAAAACCCCGATAAAAAAGTGTTTTACCAAAAAGTTTTTCATCATCCATAGAAGCAAGAACAGCATTAACTTCATTCGCGCGACTTTTTGCGTTATCACCAAAAATACGTGGTGTCGCTGTCATATAAAGGCGTTTCTTGGCACGAATAACATCATTGGAATGCACCTTAACAAAATTGGATTCATCCTCGCCCACCAGCGTTGCCCCTGTTGTACGGTGCGCTTCATCACAAATGATAAGATCAAATGTTGGCAAACCATAGTTTTTCTGAGCATCAGCAATCACCTGAATAGATTGATAGGTTGCAAACACCACGGTCATCTTATCTGCAACACTCTTCGCCACCTGTTCTGCAAGTTTAGCAGCATCGGTTGTCGCCGGAAAAGCAAGATCAAACACATCAATTTCAGCAACATCATCACTATTTTTACGACGCTTTCCCACTTGTGTATCGGAACAAACAGCAAAAGATCTCAATCCGATTCCTGCATCCGTTGTCCATTCACGAACCGTCTGTGACATCAGTGCCAAGGAAGGAACAAGAAACAAAACAAACTTGCCTTCACCCGCCAAATCCTCAGCAATTTTAAGACTGGTAAATGTCTTACCAGTACCACAAGCCATAATAAGCTTCCCCCGATCTGCTTGAGCAAGCCCAGCACGCACATCACGCAATGCTTCCAATTGATGTGGACGGATTTTCTTTTTATCCTCCAAAACAACTTTGCCCTGGGCTGCAAAAGTTTCCCAACGGATCGGACTTTGTTGTATATCGGAAAGATTAATCCGTATAACAGGAATATCCTGCCCCCGTATCATTGTTTCAGCGTTATCACTCCAAGTACTTTCAGTACTATCTATAATAACACGCCGCTTGAATGGAGCTTTCCCTGATGCCGAAATAAAACTATCAATATCTGCTTTTTTAATTCGATAGGCTGCATCATAAAATTTACATTGGATTGCCGCAAAACCCCCTCCATCACGAAGCTTTGCCACAAGATCGATACCAGTATCACGACCATCCCAATCATTTTCATGAGCCCAATCTTTAAAGGTTTGAACCTTCTCATAACACCCAGACTGAAGAGGATCATGTGTCAGATAAGCAAGAGCAAAACGCTCAAAATATGTACCTTTATCTCGTTCGGTACGCGCTTCATCACGATAGCTCTGTAAAAGCGATTGCAGCGTCATGCTTCTCCCCAATGAAAAATACCTTCAACTATCGAATCTAAACCAATTCATTAATGCCTCTTGTTCTACCCAAAAAACTTAAAAAAAGCTTAAAATTGCTTGATTTTAAGATATTTCTTCTATGCTTAATTAAACAAGAGAGAATCTTTTGATCTTTTTGAGTATCCCCCAAATCATATGACGCATTTATTGATGTCTATATCCCTATGGAAATAAACGGTAAGGCGTGATGATTTTGAAAATATTTTTTGCCTTTTGTTAAGAATACACAATAAAGTGCGCAATAATTTTAGGATTTAGCTTAAGAATGAGAGGAGGAAATGGATAGGACACCTGCGAACACACAAGACACCAAGGAAGAAACTCCACACACAAAACAGCGCATTTTACGAACGATCATGCATATAAGTTCACTATAATACGCAAAATATTAGTCGTGATATTCAAAATATTGATTTTTGAAATATTTCTTTGTCTTTTGTTCTTTCGTAGACTAATTATTCGCTTCTTATACTTTATAGCGGGTGGTTTTAGAATTCTTTTTTATATGTACAATATATTGATTTATAATGATAATATAGCGTCATTCATATTAAATTAGAACTCTGAATAACGTAAGATTTTCTCATTTCAAATCTGTTTATCTTGAATCAATCAAAACCACCCGCTTGCACATCACAAGCGGGATGAGTGTGTGGAGAAAAACTGTACAAGAAATGACTAAAAATGGCTCTTATGAACCGCCGCCTTAATGCAAGGTCTATCGCAACACCCACGAGCTGGCAAATATAATGATGGTGCCGGCTTATTACTTCATAAGCGTAAAGATGGAGGTGCTCAATAGATTTACCATGAACAGCGTCGCAAAATAGGCTTGGATACCTTGAAAAATGTTTCTTTAAAACAAGAGTGTTAATGTGCAACACAATGGCGCTCTGTATCGAACTTGTAGCAGGAGGAAGAATACCATACCAACTAGACATACCATTGCTCATCACTAGCGCCATTATGTTCTTTAGCAGCATAACTGCAGCTTGGTATTACGATGCTCTTACTTCATCTCACATCTGCTGAATATGAGCTTATTCTTTTTCAATAAATGAAAGCCCCTTTCATTCATACATCATTCAAAATAAGAAGCTATCCGCCTCTCAAACTTTTTGTTGTCCTCACCAAACTCATGAAATCAAACCCGCATCTCACGGTATTAGTTCTTAAGATCACGCCCCCTACCGAGTATCTGACGGCATCCTTACCCTAGAAACTCAAATGGCTTGTTTATCCTTCAGCTCCAAAATCATGAGATAAGGCAGAAAAAAGCGATGCCTTAAACAAAATATTCTAAAGAAAGCTAAGTTACTCGCATAAAGGAACAGAAAATGGCTGTGTCTTAGGTCACATTTTAAAACTTGAGCACGATCATAATTTATTTGCATAAACCTAAACACCTATAATTTGCACCACCTTCTGCAAAACTAAAAGTGAGAAATCCTCATAACCTCTTTTCCGAAAATCTTAAAAAGACTAAACGAAACCTCTTAAACTGCTCAACTATCTCGATACCAGTTCATTTTTTTGGAAGAACGGAGGTTTAAGCTGTTTTTGGCATCAACCTTCTTTTTTGTTCTTTTGTTTGTTAGCAGATATACTATTCACTTCCCCCGCCTCTTTTTAGGTTAAATCTTAAGAATCGTCGCGCAGTATATTTTATTTGTCCTCCTCTTCACATCTCAGAAGACGAGAATTTTTAACAAAATTCAGTCTGCAAGCAATCTCATTCTAACGGGTTCTATTTAATTTCTCCTTAATAGGATTTACTTCCATAAGACTCGACAAGAAAGATTTAAAATATTCATCATGCATTCTCAAAACATTTAATGCCTCAAGAAGGCTTATATGCCTACCATATCTCACATGATGGGGTGCCCTATAAAACGTTCACCTCTAGTGGTACGCTCCACTTAATGAACAAAGCGTTTTCTAAAATAGAGCAGCAAATAATGCTAAACTTTTTCCATTCATGTTTCGCTTCATAAATGCTTCATCCAAGTGGAAAGCATCACGAACAAACATGCCCCAATTGATAAAGCTTAATCGCGTGAAAGAGCGACAACAGGGTCAAGCCGTGAAGCTTGCCGCGCTGGAGAAAAGCCAAAACATATTCCTATGAGGGTTGAAAAAGTAAGAGACATAATGATCGATTCAATAGTATAAACCAAATGAATAGGTGCCTTAAACAGAAGAAACAAGCCACCTATAGAAAGTCCAAGCAAGATTCCCAAACCACCACCAATCACACAAACCAAAATCGCTTCAATGAGAAATTGCTGTAAAATATCACTTTGCCGTGCACCAACTGCCATACGCACGCCGATTTCATTGATCCGCTCAGAAACAGTGACCAACATAATATTCATCACCCCTATACCCCCCACAACCAGGGAAATAGCTGCAATTGAAGAAATTAAAAGTGTTAAAATATTTGTACTCTCCATAACACGTTCACGGAAAAATTCAGAATTTCTAATGAAAAAATCCTCCCCGCCATGCCGCATAATGAGAAAACGTTTTATCATGGTCTCCGCTAAATATGAATCAATATCATCAGCAATCCTAACAATAATTGCACGAACTTCTGTTGTACCAAGAAAACGCGTCTGCACTGTTGTATAGGGTAAATAAAGCTGTAAAGTATTTGATGTATCTCCACTTGCATTATTTTGCGAATCAACAACACCAATAATACGCGCAGGAACATTACCCACATTCACCACCTTTCCAAGGGGGCTTTCATGGCTATGGGGGAAAAGAACAGACAATGCTTCTTTCTCGATCACGAGATCAACCGCCCGATCATGGACACTTTTTTGATCAAAAAACTGTCCTTTGAAAACTTTGAGCCCCTGTGTCTGAAAAAATTGTTCTCCCACCCCCGCAATGACAGCATTGACTTCAATTGCACCAAAACGCACTTTCGAGCTTGCTGAAATCTGTGGTGTTACACCAGAAACATAAGGTAATCCAGACAAGGCTTCTGCATCAGCTTCAACCAAACTGGTTATTTTTTCTGCTTGTGGATCAGAAAAACTTTTACCAGGAAAAATGGTTAATGTATTAGTACCCAAACTTTTAAAATTTTCCAGAATTTTCTCTCGTGTACCATTCCCTAAAGCCACCATAGCAATAATCGCCCCAATACCGATAATCACCCCAAGCATTGTTAGAAAAGTCCGCATGCGATGTGCATTCATTGCCAACAGAGCCATCACAAACGCCTCACGGAATCGCTCAACAAAAGAACGAAAAAAGCCCAGTTTTTGTTGGCCTTTTAGATTTTGTTGTTCCTGAAGAGATTTTCCACCAACTTTTGTTTTTGCAACCCTTGACTGCTTATCAGCAATAATTTCCCCATCACTGATTTCGATAATACGCTCTGCTCTTTCAGCCACCTGCATATCATGGGTTACAATGATAATGGTACGCCCCTCTTGATGAAGTTCATCCAAAATATGCAATACTTCTTGCCCACTCTTTTTGTCCAATGCACCAGTTGGTTCATCTGCAAGAATGACCTCCGCATTATTCATGAGCGCCCGAGCAATAGAAACACGTTGTTGCTGACCACCAGAAAGCTGATTTGGACGATGATTTATCCGATCACCCATGCCCAAACGCGTTAAAAGATCCTGTGCCCGCTGTTTCCTTGCTTCCACGGCACATCCCGCATAAATAGCCGGAATTTCAACATTACCAAGAGCTGTCAATTCATTCAACAAATGGTAACGCTGAAAAATAAAACCAAAATGATTACGTCGCAAAGCCGACAATTCATCCGCAGAAAGGGAAGCTGTTTCTTTACCAGAGATCCAATAACGACCAGAAGTTGGACGATCAAGACAGCCTAAAATATTCATCAAGGTCGATTTACCTGAACCGGAAGCACCTACAATTGCCACCATTTCACCACGTTTAATGGTAAGATTGATGTTTTTCAAAACGGTAACAAACGCTTCGCCCGCAGGAAATTTGCGCACAATATTTTCCAAGACGAAGACAGCATCTGCTTGATTTGTGCTCATGCTTTAACTCTCGTCTTCGCTGTGCATGTGAGAAGACTCTGGCATCACTCCATCAGACGAACTAGTGACGACGACATCACCCTCGTTAAGTCCTGAAACAATCTCTGCCATAACCTTATTATTCAACCCAACGCTCACCTGTTTAGTAACCACCTTATTTTCCCCCACCAAAACAGAAACCCATGCTTTACGCTCTCTTGTCTCATCGCGTAAAGCATCACTTGGAACCAACAAGACATTCTGCGCGCGCCCTAAGATAATATGAACTTGAGCAGTCATATAGGTTCGCAAAAAATTGTCCGCATTATCAACATGTAGAATTCCATTGTAATAGATAGCCGATGATATTAAAGCACTAGAACCACTCACCATACCAGGATTAATACTCACATCAGCACGAATTGCTTCAGGAGCCGGCTCTACTTTTTCTAAAACGCCTTCATAACGACGCTGTGAATTACCTAGAACTGTAAAATAAAGTGGTTGTCCAGCTCGGACTTTAAGAACATCTGCTTCTGAGATTTGCGCCTTGATCGTCATCTTTGATAAATCACCCAAAATAACAATCGTTGGCGCCGACTGAACCGCATTCACATTCTGCCCTTCTTCCACAACTGTTGCCAAAACCGTTCCCGCTGAAGGGGCAGTGATGCGTGTATAACCTAAATTAACCTCTGCACTCTCCACATCAATTTGTGCTTGCACAATCTGCTGACGAAGTTGTTCAATTTGCGCCTCGCGTATTTTCACCTGTGTCGTAGCCTCATCGAGGTTCGCACGTGAAACCGCACGTGTTTCAATCATTTTTTTCTGACGCTCTAAATTTTTCTGTGCAAGAGAAAGATAGGCTTCTTGTTCTATCAAACTCGCATAATAATGCGATAATGCTGCTTTTTTTCTTTTTAAATCATTTTCCTGATCTGTAGGATCAATTTCTGCCAAGAGATCGCCTTCTTTCACAACACTCCCAGGGGAAACATGCATTGACACCACACGCCCTGTTGCTCGCGCACCAACAGCCACCAACCGGTAAGGACGTACAAGACCAGAAGCTAAAACACTTTCCTCAATATCCCCACGTTTCACCACCGCTGTTATATAAGTTGGAGTAGATGTTCCAAAAAAAACAGAACGTAACCATAACAACAAGAGAATGAGAAATATAGCAGTTAAAAAGAAGGAAAGTTTTTTGTGTTTTGTAATGAAATTTTTGAGTAAGTTTTTTTTCATTTCCCTACCTTTGCACGCGAACGAGGTGCATTATCAACGACTTCTGGACGCGATACATCAACAACGCCATCCCAGCCCCCCCCAATGCTTTCATCAACGTGATATATTGCGTAACCAAAGAAACACGGCTATCTTTAAGCGCCATTTGTGCAGAATAATAAGAGCGATCAGCATTTAACAATTCAAGAAAACTAGTATTTCCATTCTCAAAAAGGTTCCGTGAAAGTTTTAAGGAATGAAGAGAAGCTTTATTCGCAACGATTAGCTTTTCTAAGCGTTGATGTTCCTTCGTTAATCTTACAAGCGCATTTTCTACATCTTCTAAAGCTTCCAACACAGCAGCTCGATAAGTAATAAAAGCTTGATCACGCTGCGCGCGCGCTACCGCAATAGAAGCCTCGACCTGACCTCCATTAAAAAGAGGAAAACGAAGACCAGGTCCAAAAGACCAGCCAATCGTTGAATTTTTCCATAATTGATCAATTGCCGTTGCTGCTGTCGAAATATTACCTGTTAAAGTAAGTGATGGATAACGATCTGCTTCACGTTGACCAATCCGTGCTGTCGCTTGCGCATATTGACGCTCTGCCCGTCGCAAATCTGGACGTGTTAACAAAATATCGGCTGGAATTCCTGCTGGTATCGGCCAGCGTGGTTGTGGAATCTTTGCATGCTTAGCATTTTTTTGTAAAAGATCCTTCAATGCCGTAGGCACACGACCAGTTAAGACAGAAAGGCGATGAACGCTCATTGCTAAATTCGCTTCCATCTGTGATATATCTGCTTCTGTATTTGCCATTTGTGCTTGCGCATTTGAAACATCAAGCTCAGAAACATCACCAGCTGTTAATCTAGCGCGCATCAGTTCATAAGTTTTACGTTGTGATACAGCAATTTGCCGCACAATAAACAACTTTTGTTGCCAGCCACGCATTTGCACATAATTTGTTGCCACATCTCCTAGTAATGTCACCATGGTAGCGCGCATATCTTCCACAGCCGCATCAAGGCCATAACGCGCTGCTTCAACCGCACGTTTATGCCCACCAAAAAAATCAAGCTCCCAGCTTGCATCAAAACCACTACTATACTGGTTTAACAATGCATCAGACTGTCCAGAACGACTACGGGTTCCTGAAATTGAATTGGACACATTTGGCAAAAGAGTTCCCACAACCTGTCCTAAACCCGCACGCGCCTCACGTACCCGAGCTTTGGCAACAGCAACATTATTATTTCCAGAAATCGCGTAATCCATTAACGCATCTAGAACAGGATCATTCAAATGCCGCCACCATCCGGCAAGCGCAACGGGCTGCCGTGCAGTCTGTGCAGATTTTTCTCCCCAAACTGCTGGAACACGAAAAGATGTTTTCTGGTAATTAGGACCAACCATACATCCTGACAAAAGCAAACACAACAAGACACTAAAAAATAATCCACGAGAAGCGCCCCATTTGAGATTTCTGATATACATCCAGTCTCCCGCATTCTTTCAGAATCATTATTTAATATTAATACTTTATTTACCTCTTATTTCAAACTTGACGTGAAAAATCAAATACAGTTTGCACAGGAATATGATCTGAAGGACGTTCCCATCCGCGCGCATCACGAAAAATCGAAAGATCTACAACAAAAGGGGCTAAATCTTGAGAAGACCAAACATGGTCAAGCCGCCGCCCATAATCAGTAAATGCCCAATCGCGAGCACGATAACTCCACCATGTGTAAAGCTTGGTAGGAACAGGAATATGCAACCGCATCAGATCAACCCATCCACCTTGACAACACAAATCCTGTAAACGCTCGGTTTCAATGGGAGTATGGCTTACAACCTTCAACAATTGCTGATGAGACCAAACATCCTCTGCCAAAGGAGCAATATTTAAATCTCCCACCAAAAGAGAAGAAAGACCATCGCCTTGATCCGCACGAATGGAGGACATTTCTTCTAAAAAATCAAGCTTATGACGAAACTTTTCATTCACATCAGCATCAGGGATATCTCCCCCAGCAGGAACATAAAAATTATGAATCCGCAAGCTTCTCCCATGGGCTTCCACAATAACTGAGATATAACGGCAATCTTGGTTTTGGCAAAAAAAACGCTTTTCTACCTTTTTAAAAGGCAAACGAGAAACAATAGCCACCCCGTTATAAGATTTTTGTCCACTCAATGCGATATGCTTATAACCCGCTGCTTCAAAAGCCTCCACTGGAAATAAAGCATCTGGACATTTTGTTTCCTGTAGACACAAAACATCTGTGGAAAAGAGTTCCAAATACTGAAAAACCTGTGCAAGACGCAAACGAATAGAATTAATATTCCAAGTCGCAATACGAAAGAACATTTGTTTTAATCCCAATGACGTAACACTCTTTCTTCATTTATTCGAAGGAAGTGCAAACATCCCATTAGCGAACCGGACGTCTGTCCGCACATTCATAACCTGCACAGTAGTTTCCAAATTTTGTTGGTCAACAATTGTCCACTGCCGCAAAGCAGAGCCTTTAGAATCAAAAACCATCCTTATTTGCCCTGCCCCAATCGTTTTATCACGCAGAACAATCGTTACAGCCCCTGGATCTTCGCGAAATGCGAACAAGCGCCCAGAAGATACATCAATTTTATCATCCAACAAAAATTTCATTGGCGTTTGCGAAAGTTGTGAAAAGTTCCAAGTATTCAAAGCCCGATTGTTAATACCCACAAATTGGCCATCTGAAATAATCTGTAAAGGCATTTTTTTGTAAATGAAACGAATTTTCCCTGGGCGCTCTAAATAAAATGTCCCCTGAGACATTTTTCCCTTTGGACTAAACTGAATAAAATCACCTGTCATTGTTTTGATTGCCGCAAAGTGATTCACAACATTTTGCGCCTTTATCACTTTATTAGATGCTTGCGAAAAAACAGGAACAGTTAAACACCAAAAGATAATAATTCCCACCAACCCAAAGACTCTTCTTTGCAGTAAAAAAGACGTTTTCATAAAAAATGCTCCCAAGCAATACTTAATTGACTTTATAATTCATAACTTAAGTGATCAACGACGAATAAATACCCTTCTTTATAAGATAAAGATATTGTTTGAAAAAAATATCAAAAGATTTTTAAAAGTATTCTTCTTCGACAGTCTCCAAAACTTTTCGCTTACCCATATCATTAGCTGGACTAATGGTGCCTTCTTCTTCCATCCTTTCGATCAATGTGGCGGCACGATTATAACCAATGCCTAAACAACATTGAATATAAGAAGTTGAAGCCTTACGATCACGAAGCATAATAGCAACAGCTTGACAATAGGAATCATCTACTAAAGAAAAAGCTAAAGAAACATCCTTTTTTATTTCTTGCGGTATCGTTTCCAAATAACCAGTCTGCGTTTATGTTTCCGAAATCATCAAATTTTCCTGATTTTCTGCTGATTTTCTAAACGCATAATATATTCTTTCCCACCCCTAATCTATGAAGCAACATAAATTATAGTCAATACATAATGGATTAAGGACTAAACATATTACTCGCGAACCTGAAAGCTCTTTTAAGTGTCAAAAATGCTTTTTTGACTTCCTTCCCACCCAAAAGAATAAAAATCTTCATCCGAACCACTCTGTAAACAGTTTGGAGTTTAGCAAATTTCACTTAGCTTCCCACTCCATATAATTCTTTTATATTAAGACTCGACAGATCAGCCTTGCCCTAAATATTTAGAACGCACTTAAAAAGACACTAAAATATCAAGTCTTACATGCTTTTACACCCCTATACTCGCAATAACATTATTTTATACCAAGATATTGATTTATAATAATTTATCTTTTTAACTTAAATCATAACGCCAAAGACAATAAGATTCTCTCATCACATACTCTCTCATATTGAATCAATTCAAATCATTTGCTTGCACGTTACAAACAAGGTTGGTGTATGGATAAAAGTTATATAAGATAAAGAATCCCCTTATAAGGAGTCTCAAGTACCAAGGAGCTATCGCAAATTGAGAGCTGGTATATGAAAATGCAGACTTTCTACGATACAATAGGATAAACACTTATTTTATAAGGTATTATAAAAAACAACTATAAAGATTTTTCAAAAGCGCTCTTCTTCAGCAGGCACTAAAATTTCTCGTTTCCCTGCGTGATTTGCTGGACTAATAATACCTTCTTCTTCCATCCTCTCAATCAATGTCGCAGCGCGGTTATAACCAATGCCTAAACGGCGTTGAATATAAGAGGTCGAAGCCTTACGATCACGAAGCACAATAGCAACAGCTTGACTATAGGGATCATCTTCTGAAGGAGAAGACAAAGAAACATCAGCACCATCCTCTTCAACTTCTTGCGTAATTGTTTCTAAATAATCCGGTCGTGCTTGCGCTTTGAGATGCGCAACAACCTGCTCCACTTCATCATCCGCAACAAAAGGCCCATGCACACGCTGAATACGTCCTCCTCCCATCATAAAGAGCATATCTCCTTGTCCCAATAATTGCTCGGCCCCCTGTTCGCCTAAAATTGTTCGGCTATCAATTTTTGAACTCACAGAAAAAGAAATACGTGTAGGAAAATTGGCTTTGATCGTCCCAGTAATAACATCGACAGAAGGACGCTGTGTCGCCATAATTACATGGATACCGGCAGCACGTGCCATTTGTGCTAAACGTTGAACCGCTCCTTCAATATCTTTACCAGCAACCATCATCAAATCAGCCATTTCATCAATAATGACAACAATATAGGGCATAGGACTAAAATCAAGTGTTTCCGTTTCATAAAGAGGCTCACCAGTCTCACGATCAAATCCAACTTGAATTGTCCGCACCATTGTCTCTCCCTGACTTGCAGCTTCCCTAAGACGTGCATTAAACCCATCAATATTACGAACGCCTAGTTTTGACATTTTACTATAGCGTTCTTCCATTTCACGAACAGCCCACTTTAAAGCAATCACGGCTTTTTTAGGATCTGTCACCACGGGTGTTAATAAATGGGGAATGCCATCATAAACCGAAAGCTCAAGCATTTTCGGGTCCACCATAATGAGACGACATTGTTCAGGTGTCATACGATAAAGCAATGATAAAATCATTGTATTGATAGCAACAGACTTTCCCGATCCTGTTGTACCAGCAACCAAAAGATGGGGCATTTTTGCTAAATCTGCAACAACAGCTTCCCCCCCGATTGTCTTACCCAAAGCAAGTCCTAGCTTTGCTTTGCTGTCAATAAATTCTTGCGCCTGCAACATTTCTCGTAAATAAACCATCTCACGCTTTGCATTGGGCAATTCTATTCCAATAACATTACGTCCTGGAACCACCGCAACACGCGCCGAAATCGCACGCATCGAGCGTGCAATATCATCTGCCAAACCAATGATACGGGAGGACTTAATGCCTGCAGCCGGTTCAAATTCGTACAAAGTTACCACCGGTCCAGGACAAGCATCTATAATTTTTCCTTTGACTCCAAAATCTAACAAAACCCCTTCAAGCTCCTGAGAATTTGCTCTTAAAACAGCAGGAGAAAGTTTTGCATCCTTAACAGACGGTGGTGGAACCGAAAGATAATCTACAAGAGGAAGAACAAAACCACCCTTTGAAGAAGCTGTTAAAGACTTTCGATTTTTAACAGGAGAAACATAGGCTTTATTTTGATTTTCCTCACACTTTACTTTTTCACCTAAAAAAGTTGGCTCAATCCGATCAAATGGCTTTCCTTGCCCTTTACTCTGAAAACGCCTTTTGAAACAGAATAAACGAAAAAAACGCGCTTGTAAAAAATAAAAAAGATGCAAAAGAGCGCCACAAGTTGTCGCAAAAAAACCATGATTTTCACGATCCTCCTCTGCGGCATATTCCGTATCTTCTTCCAACTCAAAGACTGGATTAACGATTTCGTCTTTTGGAATGCTTTTTTCTTTTCTTTTCTTTGTTCGACGCCGCCATATTACATTACCAGCAAAAGCAGCGGTGAAAAAACCTAAAAGAATAAAAACAACACTGAAAAACACCGTGTAAGGAGGAGAAAGAAAAAGAGGAAAGACTGAAGAAGCAACACTTAAAACTTTATCTCCTAAAACCCCTCCCAATCCCATTGGCAATGGCCAATAAGTAAAAGAAGCAATAGGTGACATAAGAGCAAAAGCAATTAAAAAACAAATCGTTGATAGCACCCATAAAAAAAAGCGTAAAGTCAAATTGTAGATATTCTTTTGCGCCAACAAGAGAAAAGACCAAAATAACGGTGGCAACAAAACAGAAAGACTTGCCAAGCCAAAAAACTGCATAATAAAATCTGAAAAAATTGCCCCCATCCACCCCATAAGGTTTGTAACCTCATTTGTACTTGCATGAGTTAAAGATGGGTCCGCAACATTCCACGTCGCCAAAGCAAACACACAAAAAATAATAAAGCCCAAAAGCCCGAGCCCAATAAATACTCCTATCTGACGTAAAAACATCTCAATAAGACGCGAACCTTGAGAATTTCGCACTTCTAATGAATCATAAGGAGAAGAACTTCGGTGCATCTATCAATTCCAAATACAAAAATTTTATATTTTAAAGAGTTATAACTCCCTCTCTCTCTTAAAAAAGGATGAAGCTTAAACTCTGTACCAATTTGTAAACAAATAGCCTGTAAACAATCCGACTTCTTATCTAGCGCGTTCTACCTTCTAACCACTTCATATCATTCATATACCACCACCCTAAGAGATAATCCTTCATAAGGCGCACAAAAAGCTCTCCCTGAATATTTATCACACGATCAACCAAAAAACACCTTATGTGTAAAGTGTTACATGGGTGCTATAGGCACCTTCTTAAACAAATAATATTTTTTACGCTACATCATGATAACGGCGAAATATGAATACTGTTTTAACCATCACGAATGACCACAATTTTTTATCTATTTTTATCTATCATACTAACGAAATGTCCCCCTTCAGGACAAGCATACTGAAGTAACTCACACAACTTAAAAAATACACGACCATCTTTGTTTATTTTTAGTTTTCTTTTTTATCAACCAAGTGTAAAAAGAATTGAAGAAGATATTTAAAAAAGCTTATCCGATAAATCTGTAAGATGAATCACATAAATGATTAAGCAGAAAAACTCTGAAAAACCAATCTGTCATCAGATTGGCGCTAAAAAGAAACCTCGTTTTTGTAAAGCAGAGAGAAAAGTAAAAGTTAAGATATTTTAGGCAATGTAAAAAGATATTCTTTTTAAAAGAAAGCAAACTATAAACAATGGAAGAAGTATTGTGTGTTCTAATCGCAATAAAGACGTACAACCCAATAAAAAAATTAAATCTCATAAAACTAAACAATGTGATCTGCTCATTGCAGGGGGGGCAGCTGTCGGTTTAGCCCTAGCGATAGCACTCAAGCAAACAGCCCCTAATCTGAAAATAAAAATCGTTGATGCTGCTCCACAAGGAGATCCCCCTGCTTCTAACATACGAACCATTGCCCTTGCTGCTGCTTCTATTCGTATGTTAAAACAATTACAATGTTGGGAATCTATAAAACTCTATGCGCAACCCATTCATTCAATGATCATCACAGATACAAGCACAAATGATCCTGTCAAACCCACTCTTTTAACCTTTGAAGGCGACATTAATCCCGGCGAGCCCTTTGCTGCTATGGTAGAGCATAGAGAACTCATCAACACTTTAAAAAAACGTGTCAAAGATCTCAATATCCCTGTTATTACAAACACCCGTGTCATTGATTTTCATCAAGAAGACCAACATACAACCGTCACTTTAAATAATGAAGAGGTTTGGCAAACAAAATTGCTTATTGCAGCTGACGGAGCCCATTCGAAATTACGCCAAAAAGCAGATCTTAAAAACTTTTCTCATCCCTATAAACAAACAGCAATCATCTGCACAGTTGAACATGAAAAAACCCATAATGGTCAAGCAATTCAACATTTTTTACCTGCCGGTCCTTTTGCTCTTCTCCCTCTTAAAGGCAACCGATCCGCCATTGTGTGGAATGAAGATCATAAAACTGCGCAATATTATCTCAAAGCTGATGCACTTATTTTTGAAACAGAACTCGAAAGACGTATTGGCCATCGATTAGGCAAACTCTCTTGGAATGGCGAACGTCAAGCTTTTCCTTTGAGCCTTTCTTTAACACGTCAATGCGTTAAACCACGTTTTGCTCTCGTTGGCGATGCCGCCCATACCATCCACCCCATTGCAGGACAAGGACTCAATTTAGGATTACGCGATAGCGCTGCGCTGGCTGAAGTGATTATTGAAACAGCACGACTAGGTCTTGACATTGGCTCCCTCACGGCTTTAGAGCGCTATCAAAGCTGGAGACGTTTTGAAATTGTCCGTATGGCTTTAAGCAATGATTGGCTTAATAAACTCTTTTCTAATGATAGCCTTCTTTTACGGATGCTCCGCGATACCGGCCTTGGAATCATTAATCAAGCACCAAAAATAAAAAAATACTTCATTCAAGAAGCTGCCGGACTCTCTCCAAATGCCCCACGTCTTCTACGCGGCTTCCCACTTTAAGAAAAAATTCATACTATTTTACAACCTTTCCCTTCCTCCTTCAAAGAACAAAAAATTCCTATCTCATCCAATCTGTTTACAAACCGGATTCCTGTCGAGTAATTTTTTCTTGACTTCCTCCTCCCATATTTCACTTAACATAAAACTCGACAAGCAAGCTACATTATGAGAGTATTCACTACGCACTGAAAAAAACGTTTAATATCTCAAAGAGGTTGTTGCTTTATATCACCACACCTTAAAAGAAGCCATTTCACGGCATAATAAAATAAACAAGACTTTTTAGCACACAACACTTTTATTTATAATAATAAGTTCATTGTTCTCATATTGAGTGAGAAATCTAAAGATCATAAAATACCCTTATTTCAAATCTCTCTCATGTTGAAGCAATCAAAATCATTCGCTTGCACATCACAAGCGAAAGTGTCGTATAAATAAAACAATTAAACAAAGCGACAAAAGCCTCCCTCTCTCAAGAACTAAGGACTTTAGCAATATTGGAGGCGAGTAAAGTGTATAAGGACGCCGGCTTATACTTTTTATTGAAGTAAAAATGGTGGTGTACAATGAATTTTATATGATCATAGGGGCTTTTACGTTATACTATTCATGAGAAGCGCCATAAAATAAGCTTAGTTGCATTGAAAAATTTTCTTTTAAAAAAGCGCGTAAATTGGAAACATAAATGTATTCCGTTTGGGGCATTCTGCTTCTCAGACAAACTCTTTAACTTATTGTGGAATACCACACAATTTTAGAAAAAATATTCCGATATATAACAAAGTGTTCCGCACTCTATACCATCACACACAATTGTAAACCTGCATACCCCCCTATTTTACACCATAAAAGAAGATAAACCGCAATAGAAATGATCCAATCCTTTTATTTTCAAATACACTCTTTATTCATTATTCATAAACGCTCATAAATGAATTTTAATCACAAACGCTCAGAAATATGTCATAAATTCTATAAAACCCATAACAGCCATAGAAATTTTCCATTTTTCTACACACTCACTCATCTCAACTAAACGAACGATAAATAAAGTAAATGCCTCATATATAATCTTACAGAAAAAAGACCAAACAAAATCTATAACATCAGGCTTGTTCTACAGAACAGTATTTCAAAAATATAAGTATGCTAATTTATTAACATATTAATTGATAAAATTATCATTTTACATATTGAGTTAAAATCCCTATGCAATAAATTATTCTCATTTCGACCATTTTTGTAAATAATCAATAAAACTATTTATTTACATAGACTAAAAAGAGCAACGTTAATGAAACGATAAAAAGAAGTAAAATATCCCCCCTCTCTCACATGCCAAAAGCAATTACAATATTCCAATCTGGCATCATCATTATGCTTGCCAGATTATGACAACAAGACCTTTTGCATTTAAATAAATTGTTCACGCTCCCTATCATTGTATTTGGTAACTCAATACTTTAATATATTCGTTCAGTATATTTATACAATTAAATTACCCAAAAGAGCATACTTCTTGCATTTACATTCCTTGGTATTCCCTTATCTTGTAAAGATCGCACACGTGTTACGTTACTTCGAGTTCATCAAGTGTATACCCATTCTCCAACCACTCTTTAATCCACTTAGGTCTACGTCCACGCCCATTCCATAATTCCCATTGGTTATTGGGATTTCTATAATGGCGCTCTTTGCTCACAAGATCAGCGATATCAATTCCATGGGCATTAGCAATTTCAAGAATTTTTCGTCGCGCATTTTGCTTTTCCTTTGCTTGCCGTTTTTTTAATTCCACATCGATTTGTGTACGCATCTCTTGTAGCTCATCAAAATTCATATTTTTGAGATCATTCACCTTAATTACTCCCCTTGCAAAAAAGAATCTTTTCTTGCCATATTTTAAACACAATTATAGACAATTTCTGTCTATTTATTATCGAAATTAAAATTACGATACATATATCACTTTGACGGAGATGTGCTTTGGACCACAAAGAGCTGTTTATTGGTATATCAGTTACCACCACTGCATCTTTTTTCAGTTCAATTGCTGAAACTACTAAATGCAGTGCTCAAGCGCCATCACACCTCTCTGAATCTTATGAATCAGTAGTCAAAAGTAAATATAAATCGTCACTCTATAAGTTATGGCAATATGCAACAAAGAACAAGCCCTCTCTGTATAATGATAGTGTAGTTCATTATGACAAGAAAACCTCCCCTCATACACAACGGCTTTTTACTTCGTATAAATTTTTTTTGAAAAGATTTTTGCAACTAGAGGATTATATAAAACAAGCAGCTTCAATACAGTATCAAAGATTATTATTTTTTAAAAGCAGCGCCTTTCTTCGTGATTCGAATAATATTGGTTGGCGTAATGTGCTCTATTTTATTCCACACTTTTATCTTGTTGGTTGGATATTCGCATATATTAGAAATATTCTTAGAAGAAAACAAAGCAATAATCACAAGGAATATTCTAAGCTAAACAATCTCATTCTGCAAATTTATAAAATCAAAAGACAACGAGAAAAAGCACAACACAGAATTAGCATTTGTATTAATAAAATTCTTCGTAATAAGGTGTATTGCTAATGATTGTTCCAGATTTCACATTTTTTGCTGCTGCATACATATCCAATACGCCCCCCATAGCATTTTCAGTTATCGCCAAACAAGAAGCGCGGGACAATGTCTATGTAACAGATGATAAAGATAACTTCTTCTATCAATCATCTCAGCTTAAGGAAACAATCGCAACAGCTGAACAGAGTGAACATAATTTTAACATAATTTTAGGGCAAATTGGTGTTGGAAATGTGAAATTGTTTTCTCTTTTTGATGCATTTGATTTTTGCAGAAATCTTACAGCTGCACAAAGCGCTTTAACTTACTGCTATGAACAAACAACATCAAAGTGCGTCTTTGAAAAAGCGACTTTGCAGTCTGTGCTGAATTTTTACAATACAGAAAACTCAAGCCACACCCGTATGCAAAAAGTTACTTCATATATTGGAGTAAAAGCTGCTGTACGAGGAAATGAAGACTTGCAGGAGCCTGTAAAGCTTAAAAAAGAAGAACCAGAACAGACAACTAAAGTAGATTCTCTTTCTCTCTCTTCAAAAGGAGAAGAAGATGCATTTACACATAAAGAAAGTAGCGCCAGAGATGCTTTTTCAGCTGAAGATTTTTCTTCATCGAGAAGATCACTGAGTGATGACTGATATTTTCACGAAAACCTAGAATTTTGATAGGATATTATAATGAAAGGTAGATAAGAAAATGTTAAAGCTCTAATTAGTAAGATTGAACAAAATCTCTTCTAATTGAGGGCAAAGATAATGAAAATGATAGAACAAAACAGCGTTGATATGGCATTTAGTCAAAAAGCAGCACGTGAGATTACAGTCGTGATGCTTTCAGAAAGAGAATGGTATTTCACATTTATTTCTGATGATCCAATTACCGGAAAGCCAAATAAATATACATTACTTACACAAAGAGGAAAACTAAGAACTTGGGCTGATCCAAAATATCTCTTTAAGTTTCTTCATGAAAGAGGGGTCATTTGTGGGAGTTTTAATCTTAATCAGGATAAAGAACATGAAACAATTAAATATTCTTCACACAACAGCTCGTAATAAAATTGCTGCATTGTCTGCAGCTTTAACTGTGTTTTTTATGGGTAGTTCAGCTCATGCACAAGCCCAAGCAAAAACTTTAAAAAATGCGGAGACAGCTCTAAAGGGTTTACAAGGCGATATTGAAAAAATTATACCTATTGCTGCTGCTATTATACTATTATGCTTAGCAATTGGTTATGCAGGACGCTACATCGGAAAAGACACATTTGTACGGTGGGCAATCGGGGTCGTTATCGCAGGTTCAGCAGCCCAACTTGTTTCACTGCTATTTAAAACAGCGTAATAATGGTATTAATTATAAATTATAAAATACAATATGTTTATTTGTATAAAAATATTATTTAGAATTTTAATAAGAGTGAGATATGCAAAATTTAATTAATCTCAAATCGAAAAGTAACAACAAAATCATCGCATTTTCTGCTGCTGTGACTGCGTTCTTTATGAATAATTCTGCTTATGCCCAACCATCCGTTTTAACAAATGCATCGAACGCTCTAACAGCTTTACAGAAAGACTTGAAAGCAATTATCCCTATTGCTGCTGCTGTTATACTTTTATGTTTAGCAATTGGCTATGCAGGACGCTACATCGGAAAAGACACATTTGTACGGTGGGCAATCGGGGTCGTTATCGCAGGTTCAGCAACCCAACTTGTTACTCTGCTATTTACAAAATAGTAACAATAGCATTAGTTATAAATACAATATGTTTATTTATATAAAAAATATTATCTAGAATTTTAATAAGAGTGAGATATGCAAAGTTTAATTAATCTGAAACCGAAAAGTAACAACAAAATCATCGCATTTTCTGCTGCTGTGGCTGCGTTTTTTATGGATAGTTCTGCTTACGCCGCCAGCGCAAAGGTTTTAACAAATGCATCGAACGCTCTAACAGATTTACAGACAGATTTAAAAGTGATTATCCCTATCGCTGCTGCCGTTATACTGTTGTGCTTAGCAATTGGTTATGCAGGACGCTACATCGGAAAAGACACATTTGTACGGTGGGCAATCGGTGTTGTCATCGCAGGTTCTGCAGCCCAACTTGTTTCACTACTATTTAAAACAGCGTAATAATAGCATTATATAAATTATAAAATACAATATGTTTGTTCATATAAAAATATTATCTAGATTTTAATAAGAGTCAAATATGCAAAAATTAATTAGTATTCAATCGAAAAGTAACAACAAAATCATCGCATTTTCTGCTGCTATGATTGCGTTCTTTATAAATAGTTCTGCTCATGCACAAGCCAAACCATCGGTTTTAACAAATGCATCGGACGCTCTAACAGCTTTACAGACAGATTTAAAAGTGATTATTCCTGTCGCTGCTGCTGTTATACTTTTATGCTTAGCAATTGGTTACGCAGGCCG
>NZ_JBHIPQ010000016.1:0-4370 GCF_042196125.1 Bartonella sp. AP280QHHD
CTATCAACATTTGATGTTTAATACCATTGAAGATGCTGATAATTTTACCGTTGATATGAAAAATCCTTCTCAATGGTTGATACGTGTTGGTGGACGTTTAACCAAAACCATTATAACCACTGAAAACAACCGTCCGATGTCTTTCTATGGAAAAGTAAACTTGATCAAAACCTTTGGTGATAATGGTACCATCCAGATTGGCAGAGATTTTGACCTTGATCCTATGGGACCTGCAATTGAAGGCGGCGTTGGCATCAATGCGCAACTGTCTCACAATTTCTCGCTTCATGGTGATGTCAGCTATCAACAAAAGCTTCAGAAAACTGGTATATCTGGAGCAAATTTCTCAGGCGGCATACGCTATCAGTTTTAAATCAAGGCTGTAAAAATAGCCTATTCATTCTATTCAATTTAATAAAAAGGGCAGCACAATATGCTGCCTTTTTTATTCTTGACACCCTTTCATAAAAAGATCGCTCGAATANTAAAAAGGGCAGCACAATATGCTGCCTTTTTTATTCTTGACACCCTTTCATAAAAAGATCGCTCGAATAGCTTTTGTTCTTTATCCTCCCAAGATCATCTCCATCAAGATTTATTGATTGACAAGGCTAGGTATTGTTTTTGATGCATACCAGATTGAAGTAGTTGCTCGTACACAGGCAAAAAAGTGCTTTCGTTATAATCCTGAAAAGACAGCTGGGAAGGTCTTGCCAATTTGCTGGAATTGGGGAGCGTGAAATGCGTGTAGCAGTCTTTGTACAAAAGAATGAAAATATGCACTAAAGCCGGTGGTTATGCTTAAGGGTGAGAATAAATTCAGTGATTTTGAGAAATCTACCCCTTACGCTGTCTTAGATATTGAATGGCATTTATCTCTCATAAACAAAAATGTCGCAAAGCGCTTCATCTCCAAGTGAAAGTAAAACTTTCAGAAAAAACACCTTATATGTATTTATTGATAAATCATATATGTTTATTGATAAATCGCGCTTGCTTCATAAAATCCCCTTCCCCTTTTTCTCAAAGCAAAAAGAAAATGTAAAGTTTTACTGTCGTAAGTAGATAAAAAGCACAAGCTACTATTATTTTCCTCTTTACATAGGAAAAATACTGCAAAATATTTCTTTACGCAGATAATTTAATTAAATACACCCAAAAAACAAAGACATCAACCACTTTATCAAAATACTCAAGAAGAAACTAAGATTTATAAAAGCATCAATCAGTACTCTTTAGCATATTT
Source organism: Bartonella sp. AP280QHHD (assembly GCF_042196125.1). NCBI lineage: Bacteria > Pseudomonadati > Pseudomonadota > Alphaproteobacteria > Hyphomicrobiales > Bartonellaceae > Bartonella > Bartonella sp. AP280QHHD. The sequence goes on from NZ_JBHIPQ010000016.1 coordinate 1,247, forward strand.
ATAAAACACATTACATCCAATATAAAACACCTCAGATCTAAAATTAAGTAAAATTTTTTAATTTTTGCTGACGGCTGTTCCCAACGATGCTGCCCCCCCTTTATTCTCCTTAATGCATCAAAATATATGACAGTACTGTGATACCATTAAAAAGTACAAACAAACAACGATCATTTGCTTATAATATTGTCTTTAAATATCATTTTAATATTTTTAATTATATATTTAATACGTAATAACTAAAACTATAAATATAATATGACTTAAATATAAATATATACATTAATTATTATATTTTTTAATTTGACTATAAGTAAATTATAAAACTATAAGTAAATTATAAAATAGTGATCAAGAAGAATATTTTTATAGACCATTATTTATTTTCTTATATTGTTTGTTCTTCTTATAACAAGTGGAGATATGGCAAACAGAAAAAATATTTGTAGCTTAGTTTTAAGTGAGGAGAACATAAATGTCTAAAAAATCTCTTTTATCGTATACAGCAACTGCAGCAATTCTATTATTTGGGACCTACCACAACACACAAGCGGAAGAACTTAAAGAACTTAAAGTTTCTGATGGAAATAAAATGGAAGTCTCTAAAGAAAGCTACGAGAATATTTGGGCAGAAACGGGTGGAAAAATCATCGGCAAGAATTTAAAGCTGGGGAGTACCTCCCCAACACCACCATCTGTTACAACCGTTGTCACCGTTAAAGGATCCGATAGTTTGATTGAATTATCGGACAATACCATCATTGGTGCTCCACTTGGAACTAAATCTTCCTATGAATACGGCGTTAATATATCGGATAACGCTACATTCAAAATGACAGGAGGTTCTATCAATGTTGATAAAACCGCTATTCAGCTAAATGCTGGTAACGGAAATATGGAAAATGTCACAATAACAAGTGAAAACAGCGAACCCTATAACGCAATAAAAGCTGAAAAAAAAAGTAAACTCACTTTGAAAAATATAACTGTTAAAAAAGCAAAAAACAGCATCTTTGCAGATAACCAAACTCAAGTAACAGTTATCGATGGATCTTTTGAGGCAAACGAAACAGCAATCAATGCTCGAAACGGTAGTATCATTACTTTAAACAATAAGGCAAAAATCACATCACTTAACGGTGATGGGCTCAATGCCATTGGTGAGCAATCAAAAATTTTTATGACAGGGGGAACTGTTACCGGTAGCAATAGTGTATTATATACAAAAGCTGGTGGATATATTAATGTTAAAGATGTTGTGCTCACAGCAAATGGTAAAGGAACAAAATTCGGTGCATTTGCAAGAGGTTCCAGCACTATTGAATTGAATGGTAACACAACAATTAAAAATGCTTCGATCGGTGTTAAAGCCGAAAGTGATAATGCGACAATCAAGATGACCGGAGGATCGATTGAGGTCACAGGAGACAAAGCAGTAGGTGCATCATTTCTTAACACCACCAGCAAAGAAAACACGCTGAAAGATGTAAAAATATCAAGCGGAAATGATGACTTTCTTATGGATAAAGGAATAAGTGCTGACAAAGGAAGTATTGTCACTTTAAATAATGTAACCGTCACGAAAGCAAAAAACAGCATCTTAGCAGATAACAAATCTCAAATAACAATCACCGGCGGATCTTTTGAGGCAAAAGGAGAAGCAATAATTGCTCAAAACGGCAGCAGCATTACTTTAAACAATGGTGCGAAAATCATTTCATCTGAGCATAATGCGCTGAGTGCCATTGGTGAGCAATCAAAAATTTTCATGACAGGAGGAACTGTTACTGGGAGTAATAATTCATTATATGCAACTTTGGGTGGATATATTAATGTTAAAGATGTTGCACTCACAGAAAATGGCGAAAGCTCAGTTACAGGCGCATCAGCTGAGGGCCCAAACAGCGTCATTGAATTAAAAGGAAAAACAACGATTACGAAGACTCTCTTTGGTCTTTATGTAACGGATGGAGGCAAAATCACAAGTGAAGAATTAACGATAAAAGGGAAGAAAACAAATATTGAGGGAATCGAACTGCCCAGCATGGGTGTAAATGCTGCTGCAAATAGCGTCATTGAATTAAACGGAAAAACAACGATTGAAAAAGTTGATTTTGGACTTGTCGCATCCAATAGCACGATTAAGATGATCAATGGCGCTGAAAACAAAATAGATGCAACACTAATTGCACTAAAGATAAACAGAAATGGACATATTGATCTCGCAAATACTTCTGCAACAGCAGGGGTTGCTGGGGTGAATTTTGCAGATTTGTCTAAAAATAAGTTAAATGGCCTAAGTAATAGTAATCCACAAGATTGGCAAAACAGTGAAGTTAATTTGACCAATACAGATCTGATCGTTGAAAATGGTATTGGAATAAATACCGATGAATCAATGGGGAAAATTAATCTCAAAAATTCAAAAATCCTTGCAGATACGTTATTCAAAAACATAAAGCAGAAGACAAAACCTGTTGAAATGTTTACTTTAACCGCAGACCATTCTGTCTTACAAGGCGGTGTAAGAAATGACGAAAATGGGCAAACACGCTTTGATCTGAAAAACGACACAAAATGGACGTTGAAGATCAGTAACAATGAAAAAGATGCTGATGGAAAACTACTTGATATTGCTCAAAGATCTCGTTCCGATATTTCTACGCTTAATCTCGATAACAGCTCCATTATGTTTAGCAAGCCAACAGAAAAACAGCATTACCAAACTTTGTATATAGGTTCTGGTAAACCAGACACGCAAGCCGTCTACAATGCCTCTGGTGACGCAAAAATTTACTTCAACGCACAATGGAGTGATGGAGCACCAATCGCCGATCAAAAAACCGATAGGCTTTTGATCAATGGGAACGTCTCAGGCAACACATCAGTTTATGTTTCAGGACGCGTAGAAAAGAACAGTAGTCAAGCAAATACCTCTGCTGCTCCTAATGTACGGGGGCTTTCACTCATTCAAGTTTCTGGAAAAGCAACTGAAAACTCTTTCAAACTCGTAAATGGCTATACCACAAGAAATGGTTTACCAGATATGTATACACTACGTGCCTATGGACCAGACTCAAGCCAAGGAAAAGCCGATATTGCGCAAAACCTCTTTGATGAAAAG
>NZ_JBHIPQ010000017.1:0-23087 GCF_042196125.1 Bartonella sp. AP280QHHD
TTTTTTTTAAATAAAATAACCCAAACTTTACCAATAAAATATTGAACAAAAAATCCTATTTCAAAACATTATTGGAAAAATAAGAAGCGTATAAAACTTTCATGCCTGATAGCGGCGGCTTTCAGATTATAATACCCTCCCCTCACAACGATTGTAACTTTTCTTACATATCGCAAGGATGTCATGTAAAAGGCTAAAGATAGAGTACATATTATATAATCACCATTGCATAAATATCTTACACGCTTTATGCTTTTCCATGGGAGCAAAAGGAAGATGTCAATGTCATCTAAACTGACGCGTAACCAAACATTGGTTTTAAATACTTTAAAAAATGCAAAAGGGCCTTTAAGTGCTTATGCGATTCTCAATCACTTACGCGAAGAAGGTTTTCGCGCACCTCTCCAAGTTTATCGTGCGTTAGAAAAACTCGTACAGTTAAAGTGTATTCATCGTCTTGAAAGTGTAAATGCCTTTATGGTCTGTTTACACCCTGAAAACTGTCAACATGAACTTACAACGTTTATAATTTGCGAAAACTGTGGCACAGTCAACGAAATACAAGATCAAACGATTGTATCAAGTTTAAAACAGATGGTTCAAGCGGTTGACTTCCAAGCACACAAAAGCACCCTAGAAGTACGAGGTCTTTGTAAAAAATGCGCAATAAAATAAGACATCTAACTTGACAATAAGATCTCTAACTTGCAAGTTTATATATTTAGCATTATGTAGCAGGGATCGCCTTATTGTTGGAAAAGCTTTTATCGTCCGTGCATATATCACCCTACCCTAGAGTGAGAGGCTTATTGTACTCGTTAGAACATAAATATTGAAAGTATAAAATCATGTCCGTATCTGAGACCATTTTTTCAACAAAAAATCTCGATAAAATGAAACAAAAAAAAGTAATCAAAGCCCTTCTTATCGTCTTTGCGCTTTTTGTACTTTGGTTTAGCTATAAGTGGACGACGCAATGGTGTTGTATGCTGTCCACTGAAGATGCCTAAACTGTGGCACAGTCCACGAAATACAAAATCAAATGATTGTATCAAGTTTAAAACAGATGGTTCAAGCGGTTGACTTCCAAGCACACAAAAGCGCCCTAGAAGTACGAGGTCTTTGTAAAAAATGCGCAATAAAATAAGACATCTAACTTGACAATAAGATCTCTAACTTGCAAGTTTATATATTTAGCATTATGTAGCAGGGATCGCCTTATTGTTGGAAAAGCTCTTATCGTCCGTGCATATATCACCCTACCCTAGAGTGAGAGGCTTATTATACTCGTTAGAACATAAATATTGAAAGTATAAAATCATGTCCGTATCTGAGACCATTTTTTCAACAAAAAATCTCGATAAAACGAAACGAAAAAAAGTAATCAAGGCTCTTCTTATCGTCTTTGCGCTTTTTGTACTTTGGTTTAGCTATAAGTGGACGACGCAATGGCGTTATATGCTGTCCACTGAAGATGCCTATGTACAAGGAGATATAGCCGCTATTGCGACTAAATTAAATGGATATATTGAAAAAATTGCCATTAAAGCCAACCAAGTTGTAAAAAAGGACGATGTTTTATTTTACTTAGACAATGGTGATTATCAAATAGCCTTGGATCAAACAGAAGCGCATCTTGACACACAGAAAAAAACACTTCTACGCATTGATGCGCAAATCACAGCCGCTCGTAGTTCTTTAGATGATGCAAAAGCACAAAAAGCAGCCGCTTCAGCCATAGCAACCAATGCACAACTCACCTTAAAACGTGTAACAGAACTGAAAGCCAATCGTTATGCTCCTCAATCCAATGTTGATGATGCCAAATCCGCTTATGAACAAGCCATTGCGAATGTTAACAGAGCGGATGCAAAAATGGCTTCAGCACGTGCAAATATCCGAGTGCTAGAAGCGCAACGAAGTGAAACAGAAAGCGAAACAAAGAGTTTAGAGCTCTCGCGTAAAAAAGCACAACGTGATCTTGATTCGACCATTATACGAGCGCCATTTGATGGAGTTATAGGAAATTTAACAGCAAAAACGGGAGATTTTGTTGTAAATGGCCAACGTCTTGCGGCGTTAGTCCCCATACATGCACTTTATATTGAAGCAAACTATAAAGAAACACAGCTACAAGACATTCATACCGGACAAAAAGCTTATATTTCTGTTGATGCCTTCGAAAATGATGTTTTTACAGGAACAGTGCTTTCTATTTCGCCCGCAACAGGCGCTGTTTTTTCTCTTCTGCCTCCACAAAATGCTACCGGTAACTTTACAAAGATTGTCCAGCGCATTCCCGTACGTATTTCTATTCCAGAAGAAGTCTTAAAAACCGGACATATCCGAGCAGGAATGAGTGTTTCGGTGAAAATTGATACACGTACAAAGCCACAAGATAAAAGTCTCTTATAAAAAAGTAGAAGATCTTACTATGACATCTTCCATACCAGAGCTCATACAGTCTCAAGAACGCATAGGAATGCGCAAAATTGTAGTTTTTATAGCTATGTCTTTTGGCATGTTTATGGCAATCTTAGATATCCAAATCGTTTCCTCTTCTTTAGCTGAAATTCAAGCGGGTCTTACAGCAAGCTCTGAAGAAATTTCATGGGTTCAAACTTCCTATCTCATCGCTGAAGTCATCATGTTGCCGCTTTCTGGATTTTTAGGAAGATTGCTTTCAACACGTGTTTTCTTCACCATATCAGCGATCGGGTTTACGATTACTTCTGTTCTTTGTGCAACAGCAACATCTATTGGAGAGATGATTTTGTATCGCGCACTACAAGGTTTTATTGGTGGAGGAATTATCCCAAGCGTTTTTGTCGCCTCTTATGTTCTTTTTCCTCCTTCCAAACGCCCAATTGTTACCCCTATTGTTGGACTAGTAGCAACATTGGCCCCCACCATTGGTCCAACCGTGGGAGGCTATATTTGTCATCTCTCATCATGGCATTGGCTCTTTCTCATCAATGTACCCTGCGGGATTATCATCTCAATTCTCGCTTGGAAATTAATTGATTTTGATAAAGCTGATCCCTCTTTAATGAAGAAGTTTGATTGGTTAGGATTCATTTCTATGGCTACTTTCTTGGGAACTTTAGAGTATATTCTAGAAGAAGGAGCACGTCATGATTGGCTGAGTGATACGCTGATTCGGGATTTGTTCATTACCATGATTCTTGCTGCAGCCTTATTCTTCTGGCGTGCTTTTACAGTAAAAGAACCCATTGTAGATCTCTCTACTTTTTCTAATTTTAATTTTTCAGCTGCATCCATTTTTTCCTTTTCATTGGGAATAGGCCTTTATGGACTCACGTACCTTTATCCTGTCTATTTAAGCCAAATCCGCCACTTTGATGCTCTCATGATTGGAGAAACATTGTTTCTTTCAGGATTCGTCATGTTATTAACTGCCCCGCTTGCTGGATTTCTTTCAGCACGAATGGATGCACGTTTAATGATGGCAATAGGACTTTTTGGTTTTGCAATAGGTATTTGGATGGCGAGCTCTATCACAGATAACTGGGATTTTTGGCAGCTTTTTTGGCCGCAAGTTTTCCGTGGTGCTTCTGTAATGTTATGTATGGTTCCTATTAATAATATTGCCTTGGGAACACTCCCACCAGAACGGATGCAAAATGCTTCTGGACTCTTTAATCTCACCCGGAATCTAGGTGGGGCTGTAGGGCTTGCCATTATCAACACTCTCATAACAAAACGCACAGACTTCCATCATGAACGAATAGCCGAAACTCTTAACTACGCAAACAGACAAGCAACTGAAATGCTTTCAAATCTTACTGTATTATTCAAAACAGAAACCTTTGATTCCTATACTCTGGCTCTTTCTCAATTGTTTGGTATGGTACGCATACAAGCAACCATTATGGCTATTAGTGATATTTTCTTTATCATAACCATCATCTTTGGTGTTTTGACATTTATGACCATATTTCTCAAAAAAATACCACCTCTCATGGATTCACCACCAAATCACTAAGCTTAATTAAAATTGAGAAATATTTTTTATCCTTATCACTTTCCTCGTTTCCTATGCACTTTATCTTGTCTCAAGAGACAGTATAAATAAGCATATGATTCTAAATGATTCTTCTGATAAAAATTCTTTTAATGCGGGCTCTTTCCGCACTTAAAAACAACTTCTCGCATACAAAAATTGTTCTAGATGATCGGTAAACAAAGAGCTTATCTAAAGTGCTCCACACCATAAAGATAAAGCAGCCATTTCTATAAGATTTTTGATTTATCACCATAGGGCACAAAAGATTAAAAGATTCTTTGCCCTTCACTCTTTTGATTCTTACAAGAATATTCATAAAAGATTTATGATTCTTATGATTTTTATTCACGCACATATTTCTCTTATAATGTGTAGGATAACGTTTTTGTTGATTCTGAATGCAAAATTTTACATGAGAAAATCATTTTGTATTTGATACTCTCATGCCAATTGCAAAACGATTTACCTTTATAGCAAAAAAGTAATGATATATTTTTTTCAAAAAAGCTGCTTTTAAACATGTAATTTTATTTTTTTACACTCTTTAAAAAAAGCTGATACTTACAATTTTGATTCTACTGCTGCATATTTTTCTTTCTTAAGCCCCTTCTCTTTCAACAAGCGCTAAAATTGTATAAAATTTCTCAAAATATCTCTCTATTGAATCAATCAAAACCATTCCCTTGCACATAAAAAGCAAAGAAATAAAAACTGTTTAAGAAAAAAGTAAAACATCCAACCGTTTTGATGCAAGATTTATCAACGATATTGAAAACTGGAAAACTGTATGATGATAGCGACTTTAAAAGAACACAAGACAACTCAAAAATCCGGTTCCTTCAGTATTATAAAATAAGACACTATTTCAAAAAATGAGCTTAAAATATATTCTTACTCACTTAACTGAAATTATCAAAAATAAGAAACCAGCCCCATAAAGAAAAAGCCATATAATAAAATCGCAATACAACTCCCCAAAACTTTGTACCGCTAAATACCTTGGCACTGTCAAAACGGTATGCTCTTCTCAATGGCAGCTGCTGAAAAACGAAATAAACACTATCTTCAAGCGACTTTATGATGCTGAAAACGATTTGAAACTTCTCGTTCTCCACTAGGAACCAAAGTGCCATAACACCCAGAAAGATAATGTGGTATCAGTTCCAACGCTTGAAAGCGATGTTTTTCGTAAGGACCAGGCATTGCCAAATTTTCTGTTAAACTATTTGAAAAGCCAAAACGTTGATAAAATTCAAAATCCCCTACCAGCAAAATGGCGCCATATCCCAATTTTTTTGCTGTTTCAATTGCATGGCGGACTAAAATTGATCCTATTCCCATACCAGCACATTCAGACGCAACAGCCAAGGGGCCTAAAAGTAAAGCATGTTGTGTTTCATTTTTTTCTTTAGAAAAAGAAACATGCCAAAGACGGACACTTCCCACAAGCTCTCCAAGCACATTTTTAACCACAAAAGAGAGCCCTTGAGCAGCCAAACGACCACGACGTAAAACCTCTGATGATTTACGTTTACGTCCATACCCCATCATTGAATCAAGCAAATTTTCTCGATAAGGCTTATCGGCTTCTTGCTCCAATAAAAGTGTAAAACATGCCCCATCTTTTGTTTGAAAATTAATCATGTTCATCTCTATAACCGCCCTCTTACAGCGCCATGACGAGCATAGCAAAAAATCTAAAAAACTATAGTTAAAAGGAAATGTCAGATCACATATGATCGTAAAGGCTCAAAACCATTAAAAGCAACCGATGCGTAAGTTGTTGTGTAAGCACCCGTTCCATGAATCAATATTTCATCTCCTATCGTTAGGGATAGAGGAAGCGGATAAGGTGTTTTTTCATAGAGAACATCTGCCGAATCGCATGTCGGTCCAGCCAAAATACAAGGCTCCATCACCTTATCATCATGAGGTGTCTCAATAGGATAACGAATGGCTTCATCCATAGTCTCAGCAAGACCATTAAATTTCCCAATATCAAGATAAACCCATCGTACATTATCGTTATCAGCTTTTTTAGATATTAGAACAACTTCTGTACGAATAACACCAGCATTGCCAACCATCGCACGTCCTGGCTCAATAATCGTCTCAGGGATACGATTACCAAAATGCTTTTTCAATGAATCAAAAACTGCTGTACCATAAGCTTGTTCTGTAGGGACATCTTTCAAATAACGCGTTGGAAAACCGCCCCCCATATTCACCAACCTTAGTGAAATGCCTTCTTGTTCCAAACGCTTAAAAACTGTAGAAGCATCCGATAAAGCACGATCCCACGCACTCAAATCAACCTGCTGAGATCCAACATGAAAAGAAACACCATAGGCTTGCAAACCCAATTGGTGTGCCCGTCTTAGAACATCAACCGCCATATCTGGAACACAACCAAATTTGCGTGACAATGGCCACTCTGCACCTTTGCCATCGGTAAGAACACGGCAAAAAACACGTACTCCTGGAGCAACACGCGCAATTTTTTCCACTTCTTCAACACAATCAACAGCATAAAGTGAAACTCCCAATGCATATGCTCGTGCAATATCACGCTCTTTTTTAATCGTATTTCCAAAAGAAATACGCTCTGACGTTGCTCCTGCTTTTAAAGCCATTTCAATTTCTGCAACAGAAGCCGCATCAAAAGAAGATCCTAAAGAACTTAGCAAACGCAAGATTTCAGGAGCTGGATTTGCCTTTATTGCGTAAAAAATACGAGACTGCGGCAGAGCTTTTTCAAAATTTAAATAGTTATCACGAACAACATCAAGGTCAACAATTAAGCATGGACCTTCAGAACGATGTGTTGCAAGAAAATCGCGAATACGTTGCGTTGCCATCTGCAATTCTCCTTGAGGGAACGCTCCCCCACTCTATGCTTAGACAGCCAAAGCTGCCAAAAGCTAAAGGACAAAAAACACACAACAACCATCCCCATTCTGATTACAAAAAACCAGAAATTAGCATTGCATGCTGCGAAAGAACAGCGCGAAACCGCGTTATTCTATTTTATCTGCCTTTTTGATTGGAGTTGAGAAAACCACTTCCGCACTGAAGGCAATGAGGTGTGCCTCTATAGTTATCCCAGCATTTAAAAGCTGGAAGACACCAGAAAGGCCCGCACCGTCGTTGCTTCAAGATGTCCTCATTCTTGCAATTGGCTGTAAGAATGACTGGAGCGGTTAGTTCCAGGTACCGTACCGGTTAATCTCACCATTTGAGAACCAGCGGACACCCACAGGCACGTGCGACTTTGGGCAAGGCATCCTATAAAACGAATTCTTTCTCATTTCAATCATTTTTTTAATTTTAAACATTTTTTAATTCTTAAAGATAAAATGATGCGAAAAAACAACACTCTCCCCCAGACAAAGCCATCCATCCGCTTTCATGAGATCACACCCTTACATTATCCGTACAACATAAATCACTGTCTTGCGTTTAAAGCCCCTCGTTTCTTTACCCTATTCTATCTCCTAATATCTGCAGCAGAAAATAACGCAAATAAATTACTCAAAACATTAATTTATAATGATAATTTATTATTGTACCCTTAAACAAAAATCCCATTATAAAATCCTCTTATTTCAACCCTCTTACAATGAATCAATTAAAATCATTCTTTTGCGCATCACAAATAAAAAACAATTGAAAAAAGGAGTACCTCTTATATATCCTCTCAAATGCAAAGATGACCAACATTGAAGACTGAGGATAGTAACGACTGAAGCACCATAATCTTTAAAGATAACGTGTCCTTCCCCCAACAAAACACCATTATCTTTCTCATTTACATCCTAAAAAACATCCCTACTTCCACATTCATTTCACAGCATCGCTTAAGCAAAATATCATGAAGAATTCCCCGTATAATATAGCTTGTATGATATAGATCAACTACATCTCACCCTCTTTATACTTATGAAATTAAAAACAAACGCTCCCATTCTATCTGCCAACTCCCAATATTGCAGAAACTCCTACATTGAAATGTTTCATAACACCTTATCTAAAATGATTTTTGTCCACACGTTGCTCCCATTTGCAACGTACAAGTGAATGAATTTTACGCGATTCGTTCTCATCTAATCTGAAAGCAACAAAGTTCACAATATTGAACTCTTTTATTCAAATGAATAATAAATTATCATTATAAATTAATGTATTATATTAAATTCTGAAATCATAAACTCCTATTATCATTTTATTTTTCCACCTAGCATCTGCTTTTTAATCACATCTTATTCATACGCTTTTCTCTTAAACTATAATCTCCCTCCTCTGCGCTGTTGGTGAACGGCTTTTCTATTTTAAAATGAAAAGTATTTGAAATACTCAATCCTATAAAGTCAAAGAAAGTAAACAATCTATAATGATTACTTATAAGTCAAATAATTTAACATAAACAAAAAGACCGAATAATATCCGGTCTTATAAAATATTTTTCTACTAATATTAAAAAACTCTTCTCTCTTAAATTTAAGAGAAAAACGCTACAATTTAAAGCCCTACACTGCGATATCCTTATGTCCCTTGATGAGAATCAATTGCACGCAACTTCAACAATTGAAATTGCCTATGGCGCTCACGAAAGCGCTCTCTATCGGCTTCACTACGCGTGTTATAACAAGCATCACAGGAAACACCTTCCTCATAATGAGGCGATAATTTGCTTTCAGCATTAAGAGGAGAACGACACGCGCGACATAATTCGCGTCCACATTCTTCAAGACCATGTTGAACAGAAACACGCTCATCAAAAACAAAACACTCACCCCACCATAAACTTTTCTCTTTTGGAATTTTTTCTAAATATTTTAGAATACCTCCTTTTAGATGGTAGACTTGCTCATAACCAAGATCACGAACATAAGCTGTTGATTTTTCACACCGAATACCACCTGTACAAAACATGGCAATTTTCTTTTTTTTCTTTAACTCAGCCTCATGTTTACGCACCCATTCAGGAAATTCGCGAAATGTTTTAATCTGCGGATCAATCGCTCCTTGAAAACTCCCTATCGCATATTCATAGTCATTCCGTGTATCGATTAAAATTGTCTCTTCATCTTGAATAAGAGCATTCCAATCTTCAGGATCGACATAAGTACCAACAACTTTTAGCGGATCAACCCCTTCAACCCCCATCGTCACAATCTCTTTTTTCAACCGCACTTTCATGCGATGAAAAGGCATTTTTGATGCCCATGAATATTTAATTTCCGGCGTTTGAAACGCTGGCTCAGCCGTAATAAAATCCACCAATGCCTCAATCGCATCACAAGAACCAGCAACTGTTCCATTAATGCCCTCTTGTGCTAAAAGCAGAGTGCCTTTGATATCCTTTGCTTGACATAAATCCTGCAAAGGTTTTTGTAATTGATGATAATGCTTCAAATCTGCAAAGCAATAAAGTGCAGCAACTTTAAAATTCTTTTCCATGTGTTTTGCCATAACGCGCGTTTCATTCAATTTCAAGATTTATTCATGTACTCTTTAACATATTGTGCTTAATCAAACGATACAAATAATATCATCTCCAAGAAGAAAAAATATCATGTGCCAAAAAAGAGAAAAGCTTTTATTATATCTCCAAGGACAAACTGTTATACCTGTTTTACTCATTGACAATCTACAAAGTGCTGTACCCTTAACACGCGCTCTTGTCAAAGGTGGATTAAAAACAATTGAGATCACCTTGCGAACACCAAATGCCCTCAAAGCAATTCAGAAAATTACACAAGAAGTCCCTGAAGCAATTGTTGGAGCCGGCACAATTCTCAACACAACACATTACGAAAAAGCCGAACAAGCTGGAGCCAAGTTTATTGTAAGCCCCGGATTATCCAATGAACTAATCAATTGTGCAAAAAATAGTGAAATTCCCCTTCTTCCCGGTGCAATGACCCCAAGTGAACTCATGCAAGCATTAAACAAAGGCTATTCATATCTTAAATTTTTCCCTGCTGAAGCTACTGGGGGTATTTCCTTCATCGAAGCTTTAGCATCTCCCTTCTCTGATATCCGGTTTTGCCCAACAGGCGGTATTACACAAAAAAGTGCAACACAATGGCTCCAACTGCCCAATGTCTTCTGCGTTGGAGGTTCTTGGATAGCGCCCCAAAAACTCATTGCAATAAGTGATTGGGATTCGATTACTGCATTAGCATATACCGCATCACAACTTCCCTCTCCCTCGAAAAAAGCTCTTTCTACAATATAATGTAATGTGCAAGAATATCAGCCCCTTCAACAAGACCAAAGCTTTCACACATCCTTGCGCAATCTTTTAACATCGTCATAAAACCATAAATCATCACCCGATCTTCATTAGGATGAATTTTGCGAGTTCTATTGTTTCAAAGCCGCTTGTTTCAAAAAAGCACCACTCTCCATAACAGTCGTAATACGCCCCATATGCTCAGAAAGCTCACGAGTGGTCATAGGATAAAATTTCAGCTGTTGTGCATATGCCCCACAATGAGTGGATCTTATTGCAAAAAGGAAACAAGATCTTTTGCACAAATTGACTCATTCTTTTCGCGCGTTATTTAAATAAGAACAACTTCTGAAAATTTTTCATAAATGTCAGGCTCACGAATAAAGCTTGCAAAAGAAAAAAAAAACCGTACCGGTTTGAAAGAAGATAAAGCATCAACTTTCCCACTCATTACTCCACAAAAGCGCGCTCTACAACATAAGTAGCAGGAGCATTATTGGCCCCTTCAACAAGACCAAAGCTTTCACACATCCTTGCGCAATCTTTTAACATAGCCATGGAACCACAAATCATCACCCGATCCTCATCAGGATGAATCTTAGGAAGGCCTGTTGTTTCAAAAAAGTCCCCACTTTCCATCACAGTTGTAATACGACCCATATGCTCAGAAGCTTCACGAGTAGTCATAGGATAAAATCTCAACTGTTGTGCATACTCTCCAATGAGTGGATCTTGTTGCAAAGAGGAAACAAGATCTTTTGCATAAATTAACTCATTTTTTTCGCGCGTTGTTTGAATAAGGACAACTTCTGCAAATTTTTCATAAGTTTCAGGATCACGAATAAGGCTTGCAAAAGGAGCAATCCCCGTCCCAGTTGAAAGAAGATAAAGACGTTTTCCAGGAATAAGAGCATCAAGCACCAGCGTTCCTGTAGATTTTTTACGCATGAGAACTGTATCACCAATTTTAATTTTTTGGAGATGCTCGGTTAAAGGTCCCCCTGGAACTTTTATCGAAAAAAACTCAAGCTGTTCATCCCAAAAGGGACTTGCAATCGAATAAGCGCGATAAATCGGCTTTTCTGCATTTGGCAAACCGATCATAACAAACTCACCCGAACGAAAACGAAAACTTTCCGGACGATTCAGACGGAATTTAAATAACCGATCTGTATAGTGACAAACCTCTTGGACAGTAAGGGCGAACACATTCTCAGGAATCGGAAAATTTGCAACGCTGCTGATGCTTGACGGAACATTGGTAGCAGACGTATTCATACTCTTCCCCATATCTTTATTGAACGTTAAATTTCGAATCCTTGACGTGATATAGTACTTGCACAACCATCTGCCAACAATTTTCTCAACACAAAAGCCTCAAGGTTAACACTTTTATGTCAAAATTAAATAAATGAGTCTAGCGCGCTCTATAAGCGATAAAATTGATTTCACTTAAAACCAATCAAAGACTAGAAAGTAAATACTGGATACCCAATCCATCTTGAAAACAAATAATATCCAAATCAACGAGTTTTCTAAATCAACAGTTTTTAATGTATCAAAAAGTGTTTACACACTGTTTTCCATTCAATAAAAATAATTTTAAGTGCATGAGACGACATCCAAAATTGCACAGATGAGTGATCTTCCCCCTCATGGTAAAAAACTTGTAATACATTGACTTAACGTGGTTAATTTAATCATTTTACCTTCTCTAAATAAGAAGCCAATGCAATATTTAATCACAACAATCACACCAGCAATAATAGTCTAACATTGCACTCTTCAAAATGATACAATACAATAAACTATGTTTATTTTTTTATATGCCTAAACGAGGAAAAATAAGTAAAAAAGTCTATGTTTTACAAATCATTAGAAGATACCATGTTGATAACAACACAAATAAAACTAAACTATCTCTTATATCTAGAGTACCATTTTACATAAAAAACGACTTTAATGGCAGCATAGGCTTCTTAATGATTTTGACCATAGCAAATAGTGTCTTTCCCCTATATCGTAAAGAACCTCAATGAAACAACCAAAAAAACTCCGTATTTCACGAACACAGATAAGCTTTTAAAATGAACAAATCCGTTAATGATGAAATAAATACATCACTCTATACAGCTGTAGCAACCATCGATGTCAGTGCCATTGTTGCCAATTATATTACTTTAGCCAAACGTGTAGCTCCAACACAATGTTCAGCAGTTGTAAAAGCAAATGCCTATGGATTAGGAGCTCACAAAATTGCTCCTGCCCTTTATCAAGCTGGTTGTCGCACTTTTTTTGTCGCCCAAATCAGAGAAGCACTCCAATTAAAAAGCATTTTACCATCAAATGTCACAATTGCCATTCTGAATGGACTTCCACACTTAGCAGAAGAGTTTGTCGCACAATCTGGTATTGTTCCTGTTCTAAACTCTTGGAATGCCATTGAAAATTGGCAAAAAATTTGTCAAAAAAAAGATAAAAAATTTCCAGCAATTGTTCAAATCGATACCCATATGAACCGATTAGGACTGGATCAAAAAGAATTACAAAAACTCATCAAACACCCTACAATTTTCGAAAAAGCAGAAATAAAATATATTCTTAGTCATCTTTCTAACGGAGAAGATGATACCCACCCATCAAATTATGCCCAATTGACTTCTTTCAAAACGATCCTTGCGCAATTGCCTGCTTGCAAAGTTTCCTTTGCCAATTCTGGAGGTATCTTTCTAGGATCAGATTTTTATTTTGATCTTGTTCGTCCAGGCATTGCACTTTACGGAGTTGATCCGCGGGGAAAACACCCATCACCTTTGAAACCTGTTTTAAAACTTGAAGCCCAAGTCATTCAAAGCCGCGTTGTTGATATAGGAGCACCTGTTGGTTATGCAGAAAGCTTTATAACCAACAGACCAAGCACTCTTGCAACCATTTCTATAGGCTACGCAGACGGCTGGCTCCGTACTCTTTCGAATAAAGGAACTGTTTATTTCAACGGGCACAAACTTCCCATGGTTGGGCGGGTTTCTATGGATTCCATTATTGTAGATACGACCGATCTTGAACAAAAACCTCAAACTGGTGACTGGGTAGAACTCATTGGTCCCCATCAAACACTTGAAAAAGTATCTATAGATGCCGATACCCTTCCCAATGAAATTCTAACATCTCTTGGCTCCCGCTATAAATACATTTACACATAAAAACTCTTTAAAAAAATAAATTGATAAAAATCATCATTTTAGAAAATTGAGGGGCTTTTACAAAAGATTTTACAACAATCAACCACACAGAATGGTCATAGACACCGTACATTCACAGAAATCTCAAAACAGACAAGTTGATGGACTGTTTTATGGAAGTAGCTTTCACCTAAAATACAAAAACTTAGCCTTTCCCCATAAATTGACAAAAAAGAATCTACTACAAAGTTTTTAAAATTAATTTCCCAATTAAAATCATTCGCTTGCATACCACAAGCTGAACTATGTGTAGATAAAAATGATTTAAGAAAAGAATAATGCCTCTTATGAACCATAGTGCCAAGAGCTATAACATTAGGCGCTGGCAAAGTGTATGATAGTGCCCAGCTTACTCCGTTATGAAGCGTAAAGATAGTGGGGAATCAATGGATTTACCCTTACACCATTCACGAGCGCCGTCGCGAAATGGGATTGGGAGCGAAGTGTCTCTTTAAAACAAACACGTGAATTAACAACTCAAGTATATTCTTTTTGGAGCGTTCTGTTTTACATGAGGATCATTCCCCCACTAAAGAACACAATAAATAAAAATATGGAGCAATGTGTAATCCCCATTATTTAAAAAACATTGCTTTAAATGCTTTTGAAAGCCATAAAGCTGAATTAAGAGGAGATGACAAACTGAGGATTGATTTTCACCTTTACGGCTTTACATTTTCCAAAATAAGATTGTCTTCCAGTTTCAAAGATTACGTCAACAGAAATACGCAATCCCCGCCCTCATCTGACAGACAAAAGCAGGAACTACTCATAAAGCTCTTTTTTTCTCAATCTCTGGCTCAAGACATGTTGCTGCATTAAGTTTGGATGTTGATTTACAGGCAACAGCTAAAGCACACGAGCTCTTAGGAAAACAGCGCCGTAAAGTCACAAACTGACTTGCAATGAAGTGGAAAGATGTGCCGGCTTTTATAAGACCCCTTGTAAAAAAAACATAATACATTTGGCTTTGCGTTTGCTCATTCTGACAGGTGTTCTTACATATTTTTTCGTCATATTTACAAAAAGCAGATTAAAGAGAAATATTTAGACAATTCTTGACTCGAAAAGATGCAACAACAGAGTTTCGCGTGTCTTTATCATCAAAAACATTAAATTTGATTTTATTCTTTCTACAACCCGTCGTCGTCACCTTAGTGAGAAGTAGTATGTCACAACACATGCAACAGACGTGCCCCTATCCTCATAGGTTTTCACTCTCGTTTACATGAATTAGCTGGCTAGACCAATGCCGCCTAGTCACTAAAACCATGTCATACGGTAGAAAGCAAAGGAGAACATGCCTATTGCCGACAAAATACAGCTTTTTGTCGACTTTTTCGATTTTGCTCATGTTATAAAAAACAATGCAAAATTCTAGAAAATAGACAAATAATTCCATAGTAACATGATCAACAAGTACAAACCCACACAAAATGTGTGGGCTTTTTTGTTTATGCAAATAAACAAATTAAATACATATTTGTTATTTAATAGGTATTTCCCAATGGCGGACACGAACAAATGAGCATTCTGTCTCCCGCAACATTATCAATACGCGATACAGGAGGCCAATATTTATTGGCTGGATCAAGAGAACTGTTGGGAAAAGCAGCTTCTTGTCGCGAATAGGGTCGTGCCCAAGCATCATCTAAAGTATCTGCCACTGTATGAGGGGCATTCACCAATGGATTATTGTCTTTTGGCCAAACCCCATTCCCAACTTTTTTCGCTTCTTCAGCAATAGAGAGTAAAGCATCACAAAAACGATCAATCTCTGCTTTTGGTTCTGATTCCGTTGGCTCAATCATCAAAGTTCCCGGAACCGGAAACGACATCGTGGGCGCATGAAATCCATAATCAATGAGACGTTTTGCAATATCATCAACACTCACCCCATACTGCTCTTTCAACACGCGTGTATCCACAATACATTCGTGCGCAACACGTCCATGCTTGCCCCGATAAAGAATGGAATAAGCGGCTGAAAGACGTGCAGCAATATAATTGGCATTTAAAATGGCTATTTGTGTTGCATATTTTAAGCCATCAGCCCCCATCATTCGAATATACATCCATGTAATTGCAAGAATAGACGCACTTCCATAAGGAGCAGCCGAAACCGCATGTGTTGTCCCATCCTGTTCATGACCTGGTAAGAATGGTTTGAGATGCACTGCAACTCCAATTGGTCCCATACCAGGACCACCACCACCATGAGGAATAGCAAATGTTTTATGAAGATTCATATGACAAACATCAGCGCCAATATCCGCAGGACGAGCAAGCCCCACAAGGGCATTGAGATTAGCACCATCAAAATAAACTTGTCCGCCATTTTCATGAATAATAGAACAAATTTCCTTAATGCTTTCCTCGTAAACACCATGGGTTGAAGGATAAGTAATCATAAGAGCAGCCAATTTATCTTTATGCAATTGCGCTTTCATCTTGAGATCGTCTACATCAACATCACCATCGCTTAAACATTTTACCACAACGACTTCCATCCCTGCCATATGAGCCGAAGCTGGATTGGTACCATGCGCAGATGCAGGAATAAGACAAACTGTACGTTGATGTTCTCCTCGTGATTGGTAATATCGTCGGATAGCCAAAAGCCCAGCATATTCACCTTGAGCACCAGAATTTGGCTGAAAAGAAACTTGCGCAAATCCTGTAATTTCACACAACCACGCATTTAACTGGTTGATCATCTCCAAATAACCCGCTGCATCCTCTTGTGAAACAAAGGGGTGTATATTGGCCATGCTCGCCCAGCTCACAGGCATCAATTCAGCAGCTGCATTAAGCTTCATTGTACAAGAACCAAGAGGGATCATAGCGCGATCCAGCGCCAAATCCTTATCCGCTAAACGACGCAAAAAGCGCATCATATCTGTCTCTGAATGAACAGCATGAAAAAAAGGCTGAGAAAGAAAAGCAGCATCCCGTTTTTTTCCAAAGAGTCGTGGAGAAACCTTATCAAAGAGTTGTGCCCCCAAAAGCTGCGCTAAAGCACCAGCATCTTCTTCTGTTGATAATTCATCAAAATTGATTGCAATAGTGTCATCATCGAGAACACGAATAAGGCGCCCACCTATTTTGGCTTGATGCGCAATTTCTCGCGCTTTTCCCTTAACAGAAATACTCACACAATCAAAAAAGCTTTTCCCTTCAACATGAACCCCTGCTGCTTCTAAACCAGCAACAAAACGACATGTTAAATGATGAATTCGCTGCGCAATTTCTTGTAAGCCTTTTGGCCCATGCCAAACAGCATAAGCGGTTGCCATATTAGCCAACAAAGCCTGCGCTGTACAAATATTTGACGTCGCTTTATCGCGCCGAATATGTTGTTCACGTGTTTGCAAAGCTAAACGAAAACCAACGCGTCCTTTGGTATCCACGGATTGACCAACAATACGCCCTGGAATAAGACGCGTTAACGCATCACTCACGGCAAGGTAACCAGCATGTGGACCACCAAATCCCATCGGAACGCCATAACGCTGCATAGAGCCAACAACGATATCTGCCCCCCATTGAGAAGGTGGCTCCTGAAGGGTAAGCGCTAAAGGATCAGCTACAACGATAACGAAAGCTCCCTTTTCCTTTGCCTCTTTTATAATCTCACTGTAATCATGAAAAGAGCCTTTTGTATCTGGCCAAGACAAAACAATTGCCGCTGTATCAGGATCAATTTCGCCATTTTGGCTAATCTGAATCCCTTGTGTTTCAGCACGCGTTTGCGCAACACTCAAAGTCTGAGGATGTAAAAGACTCTGAAGAGAAATTTTTGTTTTTTTCTCACGGAAAAAGCGAACAGCAAGGGCATTGGCTTCAGCTAAAGCAGTTGCTTCATCAAGAAGGGAAGCAGCAGAAACAGGCAAACCTGTTAGTTCACTAACCAATGTCTGAAAATAAAATAAAAGCTCTAAACGACCTTGGCTAATTTCTGCTTGATAAGGCGTATAAGCAGTATACCAAGCAGGATTTTCAAACAGATTTCGTAAAATAACCGGAGGCACATAAGTTCCATGGTATCCTTGCCCAATAAAACTTTTGTGCACATGGTTACGCTCCATCATCTGGGAGAGTTCTTCCAAGGCTTGTCCTTCACTAGCAGCCTCTGGAAGATTCAGTGAACGTCCCAAATGGATAGAGTGTGGAACAGCTTGAGAAATAAGTGCCTCAACACAATCAAGCTCTAAAACATCAAGCATTTTTTGTGTTTCATCAGGACGCAGCCCAATATGTCGAGAAGAAAAAGAACGCTCGATCATGGTACTCATCCAATCAAAGCTTTATAAGCATCTTTATCTAACAACCCCTCCAGTTGTGTCTCATCCTGCAATGTCATTTTCCATAACCAGCCTTCTGTTTCGGGTTTCTGGTTTACCAGTTCAGGATTATCAGCCAAGGCTTCATTTATTTCGACCACTTCACCATCAAGAGGAGCATAAACATCTGAAGCCGCCTTCACTGATTCTACAACAGCCGCCGCCTCTCCTTTGGAAAGTTTTGTTCCACTTTGTGGTAAATCAACAAAAACCAAATCCCCTAATTGCTCTTGCGCATAATGCGTAACCCCAACAGTCACCACTTGCCCTTCAACGCTAAGCCATTCATGGTCATGTGTAAAATAAGTTTTAGACATAAAAAATCATCCTTTAAAATAACGTTGTTCAACAAAGGGAAGAGAATGAACTGATAATACAATCTTTTTGCCTCGCAGTTCTGTAAAGACTTGTGTCCCTTCAACTTTAAAATCAACAGGAACGTAACCCATCGCGACAGGACCATCAAAAGAAGGACCAAAACCACCTGATGTTACAATGCCAATCTCATTACCTTGATCATCAAGAAGCACCGCACCGGCACGAATAGGTTGACGCGTTTGCGGTTTTAATCCAACACGACAACGAGCCGGTCCTTTTTGCAGTGCTTCAAGAAAAGCCTTTGCTCCATAAAATTGTGCTTTTTCTCGAACACTTTTAGGAACAGCCCATGTTAGAGCCGCATCAATAGGTGTCGTATCAGGGGTAATATCATTTCCATGCAAACACAGCCCCGCTTCCAACCGCAAGCTATCGCGTGCGGCAAGTCCAATCCACTCAACACGAGAATCACTCAGCAATTTTTCAGCCAACATATGCGCATGCCCTATAGGCAAAGCAATTTCAAAACCATCCTCTCCCGTATAACCAGAACGCGTTATAAACCAATCCTGTTGTGGTTCGAATCCTTGCATAAAGAACAATTCATTCCCTGGTAAATCGGCATCAGCAAGAACAGCTGCCGCTTCAGGACCTTGAAGCGCAAGCAATACCCTTTCAAGGGCAATCACTTGACATTCAAAATCAACCGCACGCTTTTCTAATTCTAAAAAATCAGCCTGTGCATTCCCAGCATTGGCGACCAACATAAAACGACCCTCTTCCAAACGGGTAATGATAAGATCATCAAGAATACCAGCCTGCTCATTAAGCAAATAATTATACCGTGAATGCCCAATCTTTAAAGCTGCTGCATCAATGGGAAAAGCATAGGACAAAAATTCCACAGCTTGTGCCCCTTCAACCGCAATCAATTTCATATGAGAAATATCAAAAAGTCCTGCATGTGCACGCGTATGAAGATGCTCTTTTAAAACGCCAAGAGGATAAGTTAAAGGCATGTTCCAACCCGCAAAAGCACCAAATTTTGCTCCTGCTTTTTCATGCAAATCATATAAAGGAAGTGTTTTTAAAAAAGATGTTTCTTGTGCTGTGCCCATAATAACTCCAAAGCTGCGCTAACGCCCACAGAATATGGTCGTCTCTGCCCCCTCTGTCATCAACCTGAGAGACTCGCGAAAAGATTTTTCGCTTACACCTTCGGCGCGGGTTCTCCCGACTTTCCAGATCTGCCTTCTTCCTTTTACGGTCCTTAAAGCCTGAGAGATTATGGGCTATTTCCCCTTCGGCGGCAATGCGAAAATTTGCAATCTGCACTCTCCCGCAAAAGAATGAAAGAAACGATAACGCTCTTTCCAGCATATTTAAACCTATAGCCTATCTTCATCACACTGTCATTAGTAAAGTGATGAAAATGTTCTCATTTTAAAACTTGCATAAGCTGCTTCAAAAGATTTATAATATTATCCTTTTGAACCTTACAAAAATTGCAAGCAACACATTTTAGGAAATTTAAGACAAAAATCAAAAGCTATAAACAAAAATACCTCTTGAAAATCATGCAAAACGTCACACACTAAAAAGATCGCAAAGCAATATTCTTTCGCGCGCAGTTCAACCTTAAAGATAGGGTTTCATATTCTTTTTGAGAATAAGGACTTCAAATATTTTATAAGTATGATTTTAATGCACAAGAAGTAGGTTTTCTGCTTTCTCAATAGTGTCATAAATAGCGACTATTTACAGACTAAAATTACCGAACAAAGGTGACAAAATACTCATGAAAGCTGGTAATATCTCTTACAATTGCGAAAATGATCTTCCAAAGCAAATTGCTCTTTTTCCTTTAGAAGGTGCACTCTTACTACCCGGTGGTTTTTTATCACTCAATATTTTTGAACCAGAATCACTTGAAATGATTGAAAATGTTATGGTAACTGATCGTCTATTGGGCATTATTCAACCACTTTCATCGGATACAGATCGCTTCTCTACACAACTTTATAAAACAGGCTGTATAGGGCGTATTACAAACTACAGTGAAACAGGAAACGGACAACTGTTCATTATCTTACAAGGTGTTTGCCGCTTCACTTTAGAACAAGAATTGAAAAACACAAAATCCTATCGAACAGCTCTCATCCAATCAAACATAAAAGACTTGCAAGAATTTGATATTGAAGAAAGCATTAACCGAGAGAACTTACTCGACGTTGTAGAAAAATATCTAACCATACATGAAATGGAATATAATTGGAGCAGCATCATAGAAGCCCCTACACCTATATTGGTTAATGCTTTTTCAGCTCTTATCCCCTTTACACCAGCAGAAAAACAAGCTCTCCTTGAAGCTCCAGATATCGAAAGCCGTGCCCAAACTCTTCTTGCATTAACAGAACGCTCGCTCATGAAACAAACAGGAACAGATTACCGCTTAAACTAATGAATGTCCAAACATGAAAAAAATGACCACAGATCCCAAAATGCTCGAATTGCTCGTCTGCCCAATGACGAAAGGTACTCTCTCTTTCAACCGAAAAACACAAGAGCTCATTTCTCTCAAAGCCAAACTTGCCTACCCTATTCGTGATGGCGTTCCCATTATGCTTGCCTCAGAAGCGCGCCCTTTGCAAAACAATGAAGAAATAACGCATAAAAAATAAAAAATCCTCATGCAATTTCCCTCTACAAGCCCACTGTTATCAAGTCTCTATCAATATGATATCTCAATATTTACGATTTCTGAAAAAAGAGTTTTACAATGAAGATATTTATATCGCTTTACACCTTGTAACAAAAGCCAAAAATATCAGCAGATTCTCTCATTCCAGCCTGTTCATACTGAAGCAATCAAAACCATTCGCTTGCACCACACAAGAATCTGAATAAAAATGGCTCTTATGAACTTCTTAAAAGCAAGAATTATAATAACATTTTGAACCAACTCAGGTAAATGAAATTTATTATATTAAACATAAAGATTGTTATATTTCATGGACTTTAATTTATACTATTTACGAACAACATATTTGAGATATCTCGATTTAAGATGAATAAAAACGACAAGTTATATCATCTTATGTATACCATATCGGGACAAGAATATTTATCTGTTTATGTACTCTTCAAAGCGGGAAAACAGCCTAATTTGGGGGAGAAAACATAAAATCGTAAAGGAGAAAATCACCCCATTACCTTGCCATCACCCTTTAATTTCGCTTTACAATTTTTACAAGTATCTAAAGTATCTCAAGCAATATTTTTATGTATAATATACGCATTAATTACGTGAAAACTTGAAACAACAAACAAGAAACACTGTTGTAATTTCAATTGACGATTGAAAGTAATTGCCTTATGAAGGAGGCTTGTGTTTTTGGTTGTATACGCGACAATCAAATAGGGTCTGGAAGCCCGAAAAACTCAAACTAGAAATAAAACCGCTTTTGCGGATATCTCGGAATTTCCGAGGGCTCTTGTTATGTCCAAGTGCTTTCAGCACTAAAAGCAAGGGGCTGACTCGGTTTCAGCACTTCGACCCCGGAAACGCTTATTCCATAAAAATATAATAAATTCAGTGTGTTATATGCAATTATTTTATATGAATCCACTTAAGAATCCACACTTTTATGCATGATCCATTTGACCCTTTTTTATATAAGATTGCCATGTATGAATAGACCATAAAAAGCAAGTCATGATACAAATATTATAACGCATGTGTGCATTCAAATGAAATGAAAAGCAGATATCATTTATAACAGTTTATAAATTTTATGACACGTTTTTATCACAGCACAAATCACATTGTTTAAAAATTTAGTCGTTTGGAATTATCGATTATACGTTTAAAGAATGGTATGAGTTTTGCTCTTTTTTGAGCGAAACCTTCAATCGAATAATCGTTTGAAACTGTCATAAGCTTATAGGTTTAATTTATAAAGATTGCATAAAAGGATTTAAAGACAAGATCACTTTTAAAGCGCTTTCTAAAAGTTTAGAAAATGATAGGTAATCAGCATAAATATAATATCATGACTATAGAATGAAAATCACAATGTTATGTTTTATGAAAGAGAAAGCTTTTTAATGATATAACGCAAGCAAGAAAACTTCAAAACCATTGTAATCTCACATGGATTTTTACTCAATTTTGAGTCAAAAGCTGTAATATTTAAAGAATGCTCTATTCTAAGATAACGCCCCCAAAAATGGACCGGCTAATATTTAAAGAAATTAGGTTTTAATGAAAAGTACAAATACGCTTATGAGAACCTCACTAAATGAACGTTTAAACGTTTGAAACATAAAATGAGATCTTTATAAGAAACGTTAAAACTTTTTTTTATTACAGTTATAACTTAGTTATCATTTGCTCTTAAGAACGTTTCATTTATGAAAAACGAAGATCTAGATTTCACAGCAGAGCAAAATCTTGAAAACCTTACATTTTATAAAAGCGTTTGTTTATTTATCTTATGAAAAGCTGCTTTTAAAAACCAATGCTCGTAAATGTAAAAAACCTTTTTGTTATAAGATATTCACTTAATATGCATGTTCTTTTGATTGGATTGTTAAAGCTACCGAGCGTTTTGATTTGTTTGATAGCCATAACAAGCGTTTATAGGCTCTGTAATTCCAACGAGTGATTAAAGATCATACGCATCGTTTACGTTTCTTTTGATAAGTTTTCATATCTCTCATAGAGCACTTGCAATATGATACGTTTTGTATATATGCATTCATTACTCCATTGTGGATGATTATTTTTTATCATTATAATCGTTATTTGAAAGCCGCGTCATATCATTTGGCACGGCTTTTTTTTATTTTACTCTCTCTTTTATGATATGTTTATAGCAATGCATTTTATATGCGTTTATAACCATAAAGAATGCACG
>NZ_JBHIPQ010000018.1:0-81984 GCF_042196125.1 Bartonella sp. AP280QHHD
TGGAGAGGAAATCGAGATTATCGGTATTCGTCCAACGTCTAAGACGACGGTTACAGGCGTTGAAATGTTCCGCAAGCTTTTGGATCAAGGTCAAGCGGGTGATAATATAGGGGCTCTGCTACGTGGTGTTGACCGTGAAGGGATTGAGCGTGGTCAAGTATTGGCGAAGCCAGGATCCGTTACACCTCATACACGTTTTAAAGCAGAAGCTTACATTTTGACAAAAGATGAAGGTGGACGTCATACACCATTTTTCACGAATTATCGTCCTCAGTTTTACTTCCGTACGACGGATGTTACAGGTATTGTTACGCTTCCAGAAGGAACGGAAATGGTTATGCCAGGCGACAATGTTGCCATGGATGTTTCGTTGATNGATGTTACAGGTATTGTTACGCTTCCAGAAGGAACGGAAATGGTTATGCCAGGCGACAATGTTGCCATGGATGTTTCGTTGATCGTTCCAATAGCAATGGAGGAAAAACTTCGTTTTGCTATTCGTGAAGGTGGTCGTACTGTTGGTGCCGGTATCGTCTCTAAGATCATTGAATAAATAATGCTTGTTGAGCACCTTGATTATTTGAGGTGCTTTGTATAACAGGGAAATAAAGAGCATGAACAGTCAAAATATCCGCATTCGCCTAAAAGCGTTTGATCATAGAATTCTTGATACGTCGACGCGTGAGATTGTATCGACTGCTAAACGTACCGGTGCAAATGTCCGTGGTCCCATTCCGCTTCCTACGCGGATTGAGAAGTTTACGGTCAATCGTGGACCGCATATCGATAAGAAGAGCCGTGAGCAGTTTGAAATGCGTACACATAAGCGTCTTCTTGACATTGTTGATCCAACGCCGCAAACAGTGGATGCGCTTATGAAGCTCGATCTTTCTGCTGGTGTGGATGTAGAAATTAAGCTCTGAGGTTTGAGGACAGAAGGAACAGACCCGATGCGTTCAGGTGTAATAGCACAGAAGCTGGGCATGACCCGTATTTATAATGATGCTGGTGAGCATGTGCCGGTGACGGTACTTCGTTTGGAGAATTGTCAAGTCGTTGCTCAGCGTACAGTTGAAAAGAATGGTTATACTGCTGTTCAATTAGGTGTAGGCTTTGCTAAGGTTAAGAATACTTCACAAGCTCTTCGTGGACATTTTGCTAAGGCTTCTGTTGAGCCTAAAGCCAAAATAGCAGAGTTTCGTGTGAGCCCCGACAATCTTCTTGATGTTGGTACTGAGATTACAGTGGAACATTTTGTTCCAGGACAAAGAGTTGATGTGACTGGTACCAGTATTGGTAAGGGGTTTGCTGGTGTTATGAAACGACATAACTTTGGTGGACATCGTGCTTCTCATGGTAATTCGATTACACATCGTGCTCATGGTTCTACAGGGCAATGCCAAGATCCTGGTAAAGTTTTTAAAGGTAAAAAAATGGCTGGCCATATGGGGCAAGTGCGTGTAACAACACAGAATATTGAAGTTATTTCCACTGATAGTGAGCGTGGTTTAATTTTAGTGCGTGGTGCTGTTTCTGGTTCTAAAGGTTCTTGGATTTTGATACGGGATGCTGTGAAGAAGCGTCTTCCTGATAATGCTCCAAAGCCTGCTGGTATTCGCCGTCTTGTGAAGGAGAAAGCGGAAATGGGTACTCCGGTGACGGAAACCTCTGAGGTTGAGGGAGCCTAATAATGGATCTTGTAATTAAAACTCTTGATGGTAATGAAGCTGGCAAATTAAAGGTTTCTGAAGCTATTTTTGATCTTGTTCCGCGTGAGGATATTTTGCAACGTGTTGTTCGTTGGCAGCTTGCACGTCGTCAGCAGGGAAGTCATCAATCCCAAGGTCGTTCTGATGTGTCGCGAACAGGGGCAAAAATGTTTAAACAGAAAGGAACTGGGCGTGCTCGACATTCATCTGCACGTGCACCGCAGTTTAGGGGTGGGGGTAAGGCACATGGACCGGTGGTTCGTAGCCATGCGCATGATCTTCCTAAAAAGATTCGTGCTCTTGGGTTACGTCTTGCTTTATCTGCAAAATTAAAAGCAAAAGATTTAATTATTGTGGATGAGTTGACTGTTAAGGATGCTAAAACGAAAATGCTTGTTTCTCATTTTTCTAAGCTTGGATTTAATAACGCTCTCTTGATTGATGGTAAAGAGATTGATATTAACTTTTTTCGTGCAGCCTCTAATATCCCTAATATTGACATTTTGCCTATTCAGGGAATTAATGTTTATGATATTTTGCGTCGCAGCAAACTTGTTTTATCAAAAGCAGCTGTTGAGGCTCTTGAGGAGCGTTTTAAATGACAGATCTTCGCCATTATGATATAATTATTAGTCCAGTTATTACTGAAAAGGCGACTATGATTTCTGAATATAATCAAGTTGCTTTTAATGTCGCGCCGAAAGCGACGAAGCCTGAGATTAAGGCTGCTATTGAAGCGCTTTTTAGCGTAAAAGTTAAAGCAGTTAACACGATAGTCCGTAAGGGTAAAGTGAAGCGTTTCAAAGGTATAGTTGGTCGGCAGAGTGATGTCAAAAAAGCGATCGTAACTCTGGCCAGTGGTCAGACTATCGACGTTTCGACAGGTCTTTAAGAGGCTCGGAGATAGGAATAATGGCACTTAAGCAGTTTAATCCAACGACACCTGGGCAGCGTCAGCTTGTTATTGTGGAACGTTCTTGTCTTTATAAGGGAAAACCTGTAAAGATGTTAACTGAAGGTTTGTCTTCAAAGGGTGGACGTAATAATCGCGGTCGTGTTACTGCTCGTTTTCAGGGTGGTGGACATAAACGTAGTTATCGGTTTGTCGACTTTAAGCGTCTTAAACGTGATGTTTCAGCAAAGGTTGAGCGTTTAGAATACGATCCTAATCGTACCGCTTTTATTGCTTTAATCCGCTATGAGGATGGGCAATTGAGTTATATTCTTGCACCACAGCGTCTTGGTGTTGGTGATTCTGTTATGGCTGGTTTAAATGTGGATGTTAAACCAGGTAATGCTATGCCTCTTGCTAATATGCCTGTAGGTACAATTATTCATAATGTTGAGATGAAGCCAGGGAAAGGCGGACAGATTGCACGTTCAGCAGGTGCTTATGCGCAGTTGGTTGGACGAGATCATGGTATGGCTATTCTTCGTTTAAATTCTGGTGAGCAGCGTTTGGTTCCGAGTAGCTGTTTTGCAACTGTTGGCGCTGTTTCAAATCCTGATCATGGGAATATTAATGATGGTAAGGCGGGGCGGTCACGTTGGCGTGGTAAACGTCCACATGTTCGTGGTGTTGCTATGAACCCCGTTGATCATCCACACGGTGGTGGTGAAGGTCGTACATCGGGGGGGCGCCATCCAGTTTCTCCCTGGGGTAAACCTACGAAAGGTAAGCGTACGCGCTCCAATAAAGCCACTGATAAATTTATTATGCGTACGCGTCATCAACGCAAGAAATGAGAAAGGTAGTCTGAGGTGGTTCGTTCAGTGTGGAAAGGTCCGTTTGTTGACGGCTATCTTCTTGGTAAAGCAGAGAAGGTACGTGCAAGTGGGCGCAACGAAGTTATAAAAATATGGAGTCGTCGCTCTACTATTTTACCGCAATTTGTTGGTTTAACTTTTGGTGTTTACAACGGTAATAAGCATATTCCTGTTTCTGTTTCTGAAGAGATGGTTGGGCATAAGTTTGGTGAGTTCGCTCCTACCCGGACTTATTATGGTCATGGTGCCGATAAGAAAGCGAAGAGGAAGTAGGAATGGGAAAAGCTAAAGTTTCGCGCCAGCTTAAAGATAATGAAGCAAGAGCTGTCACGCGGACAATTCGTGTTAGTCCGCAGAAGCTTAATTTAGTTGCTGCAATGATTCGTGGTAAAAGAGTTAATGTAGCGCTCGCTGATTTGATGTTTTCACGCAAGCGAATTGCTGCTACTGTGAAAAAAACGCTTGAATCAGCAATTGCAAATGCAGAAAATAACCACGATCTTGATATTGATTCGCTTGTTGTGGCGGAAGCTTATGTTGGTAAGTCGATAGTGATGAAGCGCTTTCATGTTCGTGGTCGAGGGCGTGCTAGTAGAATTGAACGTCCATTTTCGCATCTTACTGTTATTGTTCGTGAAGTTACCGAAAAAGTGGAGGCCGCGTAATGGGGCAGAAGATCAATCCAATAGGACTTCGTCTTGGTGTTAATCGGACTTGGGACTCTCGTTGGTATGCTGATAGTGGTGAATATGGGCGCCTTCTTCACGAAGATTTGAAAATTCGTTCATATGTGCTTGAGGAACTTAAACAGGCGGCTATTTCTAAGGTTGTTATTGAGCGTCCTCATAAAAAGTGTCGTATTACAATTCATTCTGCACGTCCTGGTTTGATTATTGGTAAAAAGGGTGCTGATATCGAAAAGCTTCGTCGTAAACTCTCAGAAATGACGGATGCTGAAACTTCATTGAATATTGTGGAGATTCGTAAACCGGAGATTGATGCGACAATTATTGCGCAATCAATTGCTCAACAGTTAGAGCGTCGTGTTGCTTTTCGTCGTGCAATGAAGCGTGCTGTTCAGTCTGCTATGCGTCTTGGTGCGGAAGGTATTCGTATCAATTGTTCTGGCCGTCTTGGTGGTGCTGAAATTGCTCGTATGGAATGGTATCGTGAAGGTCGTGTTCCACTTCATACCTTGCGTTCTGATGTTGATTACGGTACAGCAGAAGCTAAGACCGCTTATGGTATTTGTGGTATTAAAGTTTGGGTCTTTAAGGGTGAGATTCTTGAGCATGATCCGATGGCTTCAGAACGTCGTGCTACGGAAGCTGATCAATCTGGTTCTTCATCGAATCGTCGCCGCGAAAATGCTTAGTTTTTGAGATTGAACTAAAATTTGGAGTAGAGAACAATGTTGCAGCCAAAGCGCACAAAGTTCCGTAAACAGTTCAAAGGCCGTATTCACGGTTTTGCGAAGGGTGGTACGGATTTGAATTTCGGTGCCTACGGTTTGAAGGCTGTTGAGCCGGAGCGGGTTACTGCTCGTCAAATTGAAGCGGCGCGTCGTGCGATTACACGTTATATGAAGCGTTCTGGTCGTGTGTGGATTCGCATTTTTCCAGATCTTCCGGTTACATCTAAACCGACTGAAGTTCGTATGGGTAAAGGTAAGGGAAGTGTTGATTATTGGGCTGCACGTGTTGCTCCTGGGCGCGTCATGTTTGAGCTTGATGGAGTTCCGGAGGATGTTGCACGTGAAGCACTAAGATTGGGTGCTGCAAAGTTGCCTATAAAAACGCGTTTCATCCAGCGTATTGCTGAATAATGAGGTTATAAGCGATGAGAGCCACAGAATTACGGGCGCAAACGCTCGACCAAATGAAAGATGAATTGGCTAAGTTAAAGAAAGAGCAATTTAATTTGCGTTTTCAAAAAGCAACAGGTCAATTAGAAAAGACTGCGCGCGTTAGACAAGTTCGTCGTGATATTGCGCGTATTAAAACTTTTCTTCGTCAAAAGATAAGTGAAAGTAAGGTTTAAGGAAATAAGAGATGCCTAAACGCGTTTTGCAGGGTGTTGTTATTAGCGACAAAAGTGATAAGACTGTTGTTGTCAAAGTTGAACGCCGTTATTCTCATCCGCTTCTTAAGAAGACTGTTCGGCAGTCTAAAAATTATAAAGCGCATGACGAAAACAACCAATTCAAGATTGGGGATCAAGTTTCTATTCAGGAATCTAGACCAATTTCGAAAGATAAATGTTGGATTGTTGTAAAAGACAATGTAGCGTAATGAGTTAAGCTTATTGTTTTAGAATTTAACAGTGTGGTTATCATTGATAAATTTGAAGGCGATAACTTTATCGTTATTTGGCAGGCAAATCCGAGTGTGTAAAAGATTCAATCGGATATATGTGTTAAGAGAAGGTGGCCAGTCATGATTCAGATGCAAACAAACCTCGACGTTGCTGATAATTCTGGAGCGCGTCGTGTCATGTGCATCAAAGTGTTAGGCGGTTCAAAGCGGAAATATGCTTCGGTCGGTGACATTATTGTTGTTTCGGTTAAGGATGCAATTCCTCGTGGCCGTGTTAAAAAAGGTGATGTTATGAAAGCTGTTGTGGTTCGTACTGCTAAGGATATTCGTCGCGCAGATGGTAGTGTCATTCGTTTTGATAGTAATGCTGCGGTTTTAGTAGATAATAAAAAAGAGCCGATCGGTACTCGTATCTTTGGACCTGTTCCCCGTGAATTGCGTGGTAGGAATCATATGAAGATCATCTCGCTTGCTCCTGAAGTTCTGTAAGGAGTAAATGTTATGCAGAAGATTCGAAAAGGTGATAAAGTTGTTGTTTTGTCCGGTAAGGATAAAGGATGTAGTGGTGAAGTAATTAAGGTTAGTCCAAAAGAGAATAAGGCTTTTGTTCGTGGGATTAATATGATTAAACGTCATCAACGTCAAACGCAGAAGCAAGAAGCTGGAATTATTTCTAAAGAAGCTCCGATTCATCTGTCTAATTTGGCGATTGCTGATCCTAAAGATGGTAAGCCTACACGTGTAGGCTTTCGTATGAATGCAGATGGTAATAAAGTTCGTTTTGCCAAGCGTTCGGGAGAGTTGATTAATGGCTGAGGAAAGACAAATACCGCGTATGAAAGCGCATTATTTTGAAGTGATTCGTAAAGTGCTTCAAGAGAAGTTTAATTACAGAAATGCGATGCAAATTCCGCGGATTGATAAAGTTGTAATAAATATGGGGATAGGTGAAGCAACTGCTGATTCGAAGAAGCCTTCCCTTGCCGCTGAGGATTTAGGGCTAATAACGGGTCAGAAGGCTGTTGTTACGCGTGCGCGTAATTCTATTGCGACCTTTAAGGTTCGTGAAGGAATGCCTCTTGGGGCTAAAGTTACATTGCGTAAAGATCGTATGTTTGAGTTTTTAGATCGTCTTGTGACGATTGCTCTTCCGCGGGTTCGTGACTTTCGTGGTTTAAATCCAAAGAGTTTTGATGGTCGTGGCAATTTTGCTATGGGTATTAAAGAACACATTGTGTTTCCAGAAATCAACTATGATAAAGTTGATCAAATTTGGGGTATGGATATTATCGTTTGTACGACAGCAAAAACGGATGATGAAGCTCGTGAGTTATTGCGTGCTTTTAATTTTCCTTTTCGTTCGTAACGGCAAACGTAGTGAGGTGAAATTATGGCCAAAGTAAGTGCCGTTGAAAAAAATAAGCGTCGTGAGGTGATGGTAAAGCGCTATGCTGCCCGTCGTGCACGTTTGAAAGCAATAGTTATGGATCAGAAGGTTTCTCTTGAAGAACGTTTTAAAGCTTCTGTTCAGCTGGCAGAGTTGCCGCGTAATTCTTCGAAAGTTCGTATTCGTAATCGCTGTGAGGTTTCAGGTCGTCCGCGGGCTTATTATCGTAAATTAAAAATGTCGCGAATTGCGTTGCGTGAGCTTGGCTCTATTGGCTATATTCCTGGTATTGTAAAGTCTAGTTGGTAAGAGGAGATTATTTAATGTCTATGTCAGATCCTCTTGGTGATATGCTAACACGTATTCGTAATGCACTTGGTCGTAAAAAAGGTAAAGTAGTTACTCCAGCTTCGAAGCTTCGTGCGCACGTTCTTGATGTTCTTCAGTCGGAAGGTTATATTCGCGGATATAATCAAATTGATTTAGGTGATGGGAAAGCTGAGATTGAAATCGAATTGAAGTATTTTGAAGGGCTGGCTGCTATTCGTGAGATTTCACGTGTATCAAAGCCAGGGCGTCGTGTGTATGTTTCTGCTAAGTCACTTCCTCAGGTGGCAAATGGCCTTGGTATTTCGATTTTATCGACTCCTAAAGGTGTCATGGCAGATCATAAGGCGCGTGAACAGAATGTTGGTGGAGAACTCCTTTGTCGTGTTTTCTAAGTTATGTCAAGAAAACGGAAGAAAAAGTAGGTTAGAACAATGTCTCGTATTGGAAAGAAACCCATTTCAATTCCTTCTGGAGTTACTGCTACTGTTGAAGGTCAGCTGGTTAAGGCAAAAGGTCCAAAAGGTGAGCTGAGTTACGTCGTCAATGATGAAGTCTTAGTCAAACTTGAGGAAAATATCATATCAGTTATGCCGCGGGATCAGTCAAAAGATGCGCGTTCTAAATGGGGTATGTCGCGCTCAATGATTGAGAACATTTTTTGTGGTGTGAAAGATGGTTTTGAAAAGAGGTTGGAGATTAATGGGGTTGGTTATCGTGCTGCTTTGCAGGGTAAGGATGTTCAACTATCTCTGGGCTTTTCGCATGATGTGGTTTATAAAGTTCCGTCGGGTGTTACTGTGACTGTTCCTAAGCCAACGGAAATTGTTGTTTCTGGAATTGATAAACAGCAAGTTGGACAAGTTGCAGCGGAGATTCGTGAGTATCGTAGGCCTGAGCCTTATAAAGGTAAAGGTGTTAAGCATGCAGATGAACGTATCTTCCGTAAAGAAGGTAAAAAGAAATAAGGATTTTGTATTATGGTTTCATCTAAGGACATTATCCAACGTCGTGCAAGGCGTGTTCGTCGTAGAATTAAAATGGTTTCTCATGATCGTCCTCGGCTTAGTGTTTATCGTTCAAATCAGAACATTTATGCTCAAGTTATCGATGATTTGCGGGGATGTACACTTGTTTCAGCCTCTACTCTTGAAAGTGATTTGAAAAAATCGTTAAAGAGTGGTGCTGATAAAAAGGCGGCCTTTGCTGTTGGTAAGTTAATTGCTGAGCGTGCGAAGAAAGCGGGTGTTAATGAGGTGGTTTTTGATCGTGGAGCGTATGTGTACCATGGTCGCGTCAAAGCTTTAGCTGAAGCTGCTCGTGAAGGTGGTTTGAATTTCTAAAATTTCTTATTTATGAATGAGTAAGGAGAGTTTAGAGTATTTCGTTTAAGTTCTTCCAGTTTGATGAGGGACTTTGTTATCGTGCTTCCGGAAAAGAAAAAGGAATGAGGAATGGCACAAAAAGAACGTGGTGAGAGAGAAGAACGCGATAATGAATTTGTCGATAGGCTCGTTCATATCAATCGTGTTGCTAAAGTTGTAAAGGGTGGTCGGCGTTTTGGTTTTGCTGCTCTTGTTGTCGTTGGAGATCAAAAAGGGCGTGTGGGTTTTGGACATGGTAAAGCCCGTGAAGTTCCAGAAGCCGTTCGTAAAGCAACGGAATCTGCGAAACGTGGGATGATTTATGTTCCGCTTCGGTCTGGGCGTACATTGCATCATGATCTTGAAGGTCGTCACGGAGCTGGGCGTGTTTTGCTACGTTCGGCTTCTGCTGGTACTGGTATTATTGCTGGGGGACCGATGCGTGCTATTTTTGAAGCTCTTGGTATGCAGGATGTCGTTGCAAAATCACTAGGGTCGTCGAATCCTTATAACATGGTTCGTGCAACATTTGATGCATTGAAACATCAAATGCATCCTAGAGATATTGCTGCTCAACGTGGTATAAAGTATTCGACTTTGCAGGCGCGTCGTCGCCATTTAGTCGACCTAGAAGGGTAGTTTCTGAGATTATCAGAAAAGGAATTAGGAAATGGTTCAGAAAAAAT
The DNA here is from genome assembly GCF_042196125.1 of Bartonella sp. AP280QHHD. NCBI lineage: Bacteria > Pseudomonadati > Pseudomonadota > Alphaproteobacteria > Hyphomicrobiales > Bartonellaceae > Bartonella > Bartonella sp. AP280QHHD. Next base: position 9,556 of record NZ_JBHIPQ010000018.1, read on the forward strand.
CTCAGAGTGGTAAAACTGTGACGGTGGAACAAATTGGAAGCCCTATTCGAAACTCACAGATTCAGCGTGCAACCTTAAAGGGGCTTGGACTAAATAAAATGCGTCGTCGGCGCGTTTTAGATGATACACTTTGTGTGCGGGGTATGATTGCTCGGGTTCGGCATCTTGTTCGCGTTATAGATGAAGGTTAAGGGTTGCGGGAGTATTAGATATGAAACTCAATGAACTGCGTGATTGCGAAGGCGCAACAAAAAATCGTAAGCGTGTTGGGCGTGGTATTGGTTCCGGTACGGGTAAGACTGGTGGACGTGGTGTAAAAGGGCAAAAGTCACGTTCTGGTGTTTCCCTTAATGGTTTTGAAGGTGGGCAAATGCCTATCTATCGTCGTTTGCCAAAACGTGGATTTAGGAATTTCTTTGCTAAAACCTACAATGAAGTTTCACTGGGACGTATTCAGTTGGCAGTTGATGCAGGTAAGTTGAATATTGAAAAGCCTGTTGATATGGTTTCTTTGAAAGAGGCTGGTATTATTCGTCGTGAAAAAGATGGGGTTCGTCTTCTTTCTGATGGTGATTTGAAGGCTAAGATTACCTTTCATGTTTCTGGTGCTTCACAAGCTGCTCGTGTTAAGATTGAAAAAGTGGGTGGCCAGGTTATTCTTCCTGATATTGCTCGATAATTTTTTGATATGAATAGAGACCTAAAGAAGAATAATATCTGTTTTGTGGGATCTTTTGTGGAGAATTGTTTAAGTTCTGCATTTGTTTGTGTATGCATATATGAATTTTAGGATTATACTTCTGTGATTTGAAGAACTGGAGTGTAAAGTGGAGACGTTTTATGGCATCAGCAGCAGAGCAATTTGCTTCCAATATAAATTTCGGCACCTTTTCGCGTGCAACTGAATTAAAGAAACGCATCTGGTTTACTCTGTTGGCGCTTCTTGTATATCGTTTTGGCACTTACATCTCTCTTCCAGGCATCAATATCGATGCTTTGCGGCAAACATTTGAACATCACGCGTCGGGTGTATTAGGACTCTTTAATATGTTTGCTGGAGGTGCCGTTGGGCGTATGGCTATTTTTGCGCTGGGTATCATGCCTTATATATCGGCATCTATTATTGTGCAATTGTTAACATCTATTATTCCTTCTTTGGAAACTCTTAAAAAAGAAGGGGATTTAGGTCGTAAGATTATCAATCAATATACGCGTTATGTAACAGTCGTATTGGCAATTCTACAAGCTTTTGGTATTGCGGTTGCGCTTGAAAGCGGTATAGGGTCGGGGCTTCAAATTGTTTTAGAACCAGGTCTTATGTTTCGTATTTCTTCTGTTATTACGCTTGTTGGCGGAACGATGTTTCTTATGTGGCTTGGCGAGCAAATTACGTCACGTGGTATTGGTAATGGGGTTTCTCTTATCATTTTTACAGGGATTGTAGCCAACTTTCCTTCTACTTTTGCTCAGCTTTTGACAGCTCATAGTCAGGCTGATTTATCAACTTTTCTTTTAATAGGAATCGTTCTTATTGCTGTTTTGGTTATTGGGCTTATTGTTTTTATAGAGCGTGCGCAACGGCGAATTCTTATCCAATACCCGAAACGTCAGGTCGGTAATCAAATGTTTCAAGGAGATATGTCGCATCTTCCTTTAAAGTTGAATACTGCTGGTGTTATTCCACCTATTTTTGCTTCATCTTTATTATTATTACCTGCCACTATTAATAATTTTTCTGATAAAATGCCACAATGGGTTCAGGAGATTTCTTATGCTCTTGGTCATGGACAGCCACTTTATATGATTGTTTATGCATTTTTAATGGCGTTTTTTTGCTTTTTTTATACAGCTATTGTGTTTAATCCAAGTGATACTGCAGATCAGTTGAAAAAACATTCTGGTTTTATTCCAGGGATTCGTCCAGGTGAGCGTACAGCCGAATATATTGATTACGTTTTGACGCGTATTACTGTTGTGGGCGCTATTTATATTATCTTGGTTTGTTTGTTACCTGAATTTATGATATCTGCATTACAGGTTCCTTTTTATCTTGGGGGAACATCCTTGTTGATTGTTGTTACTGTTACACTTGATACGGTTGCTCAAATTCAGGGGCATCTTGTTGCCCACCAATATGAAGGGTTGATAAAAAAATCAAAACTTCGTGGAGGTAGAAGGAATCGATGAGAGTTATTCTTTTAGGTCCTCCTGGAGCGGGAAAAGGTACGCAAGCAAAAATGTTGACTGAGGAATATAACATTCCTCATTTATCAACAGGGGATATGTTGCGTGAGGTGATTGCCAAAGAAACGGAGATTGGTAAAAAAGCTAAAGCTATTATAAGTTCTGGTGCTTTGGTACCTGATAGTATTGTTAATCAAATCGTATCAGATCGGATTGATGAAGCTGATTGTGTAAACGGTTTTGTTTTGGATGGATATCCGCGAACTGTGGGGCAAGCAGAAGCGTTGCAACAGATACTGGATTCAAAAAATATGTGGCTTAATGCTGTTATTGAATTGTGTGTTGATGAAGACGTGTTGATTGAACGTATGAAGAAGCGTGTTGAGGAAACAATAGCGACTGGTGGACAGGTTCGTTTAGATGACAATCCTGTTGCTTTTGCAAAAAGATTAGTAGAATATCGTGAAAAAACAGCTCCCTTATCAAAATTTTATTCAGAGAGGGGAATGTTGAAGGTTATTGATGGAATGATTGGTGTTGCTGAAGTGACACGTATGATTAGAGGGTTTCTTTCATGAGATTTTTTTTTAGAAATAAATGAAAAGAGTTGACTTTTGAGATGAAATCTATCAAAAGTGAATTTAATTTATTTTAGTGAGATAATAGGATTCGGAAGAATTTTTTTTCTGAGTCTATTTTTTTCTGTAAAGTATATCAGGTATTTTATAACAATTTGTCAAAATAACTAAGGAGAGTAGGCGTGGCTCGTATTGCTGGCGTCAATATCCCGACAAATAAGCGTGTAATTATTGCGCTTCAATATATCCACGGGATTGGACCAAAATTTGCTCAAGAAATTATTGAAAGAGTTGGCATTCCTTTGGGGCGTCGTGTGCATGAGCTTTCAGATGCTGAGGTGCTGCAGATTCGTGAGGCAATAGATCAGGGGTATCAAGTTGAAGGTGATCTTCGTCGTGAGGTTGCTATGAATGTTAAGCGTTTGATGGATCTTGGTTGTTATCGGGGATTGCGTCATCGCCGATCTTTGCCTGTCCGAGGACAGCGTACACATACGAATGCCCGTACACGTAAAGGTCCGGCTAAGGCAATCGCCGGTAAGAAGAAATAAGGGCCTTTGTGGAAGGTTTTTTATATATTCTTTTTCTTGTTTGATTTGTTTGACAAGGAAAAAAGGTGGAGCTGCTGATGTTACGGCAGTGATGAGATCGTTGAAAGGGAAATTATGGCCAAGGAAGCCACACGTGTTCGTCGTCGCGAACGTAAAAATATTTCATCGGGTGTTGTGCATATTAATTCAACATTTAATAACACAATGATTACTATTACTGATGCTCAGGGTAATGCAATTGCTTGGTCATCTGCGGGAGCTCAGGGGTTTAAAGGTGCGCGTAAATCGACACCTTTTGCTGCTCAAGTTGCTGCGGAGGATTGTGCAAGAAAAGCGCAAGAGCATGGTATGCGTTCTTTGGAAGTTGAAGTTTGTGGACCTGGATCAGGGCGTGAATCTGCTTTACGTGCATTGCAATCTGTTGGTTTTGTCATTACTTCTATTCGCGATGTAACACCAATTCCTCATAATGGATGTCGTCCGCGGAAAAGGCGGCGTGTTTAATTGGGTGTTGTTTTTTGTTGTCGGAGATTTCTCTGATGTTCACATTGGTCGTTACGATTGAATGGTAACGGAACTAAAGAACGGGAATAAAAATATGATCCAGAAAAACTGGCAGGAACTTATTAAACCCAATAAGGTTGAATCATGTGCACATGATAATCCAAATATTATAAGTGTGATTGCTGAACCTCTTGAGCGTGGTTTTGGTTTAACGTTAGGAAATGCGCTTCGTCGCGTTTTGTTATCTTCGCTTCGTGGTGCTGCTATTACTGCTGTGCAGATTGACGGTGTCTTGCATGAATTTTCATCGATTCCAGGTGTGCGTGAGGATGTTACGGATATTATTCTGAATATAAAAGAAATTGCGCTTCGTATGGAAGAAGAAGGGCCTAAACGTGTCGTCGTTTATAAAGAGGGGCCTGGTGTCGTGAAAGCGGGAGATATCAGTACAGTTGGGGATATGGAAATTCTAAATCCAGATCATGTTATTTGTACTCTTGATGAAGAAGCTGAAATTCGTATGGAATTTATTGTCAACACAGGAAAGGGGTATGTTCCATCTGATCGTAATTGTGTTGATGATGCACGTATAGGGCTTATTCCAATTGATAGTCTTTATTCACCTATCCGTAAGGTATCTTATAAAGTAGAAAATACACGCGAAGGTCAAGTTCTCGATTATGATAAATTAACGCTCACGATTGAAACAAACGGTGCTGTTAATGGTGAGGATGCTGTTGCTTTTGCAGCACGCATTCTTCAGGATCAATTATCGTTATTTATTAACTTTGAAGAGCCACAGAAGGAGCCTGTTGAAGAGGCTGATTCTGAGCTTTCTTTTAATCCTGCTCTTCTCAAAAAAGTGGATGAATTAGAACTTTCAGTTCGTTCGGCAAATTGTCTTAAGAATGATAATATTGTCTATATTGGTGATCTGATTCAGAAAACAGAATCTGAAATGCTTCGGACACCGAACTTTGGTCGCAAGTCGTTGAATGAGATTAAAGAAGTTTTGGCGTGTATGGGTTTACATCTTGGGATGGAGATTCCTGCGTGGCCGCCTGAAAACATTGATGATCTTGCAAAACGTTATGAAGATCAATATTAAAATTAGAATTTAAGGAGAGGGCTTATGCGCCATAGTAAGTCAGGACGCAAGTTGAACCGTACTGCCAGTCACCGTAAAGCGATGTTTGCAAATATGGCAACTTCGTTGATCGAGCATGAGCAGATTGTGACAACACTACCAAAGGCTAAGGAAATTCGTCCTATTGTTGAAAAACTCGTTACTCTTGGTAAGCGTGGTGGTTTGCATGCGCGTCGGCAAGCTATTGCAGCACTTCGTGATGCAGGAAAGGTTGCAAAATTATTTGATACGCTTGCGCCACGTTATGCATCACGCAACGGTGGGTATTTGCGTATTATGAAAGCGGGGTTTCGTACCGGTGATAATGCGCCCATGGCTGTTATAGAATTTGTTGATCGTGATGTTGAAGCGAAGGGTGCTGGGGATCGTGCTCGCATGGAAGCTTCTGAGAATGAAAAGGGAACATCTTCGTAGAGTTTTTTATTCTGTTGGATTTTTAAAGGCCGCCTTGTCTTGGGCGGTTTTTTTGTGAGCATTTTTAAGTTTGTTTTAGTTGAGAAATAGGTGCAGAGAGAAAATTATAGAATATTGAATTATCTTATTTTTATAATATTTATTGTTCAAATAGGTTGTTTTTATTCTCTATTATGAAATATTAATAGAGGTCCTTAATTTGCGGGGATACGTTTTTTTATTCTATTAATCTTCAACAGAATGTGCTGATTTTATAAGGAGTGGATTATGAGGTATTCTTTTTGGGTGCGGATTTTTTTTGCAATTATGATGCAGATATCATTTGATCATGTATATGCTCATGTTCCTCAAACACAAACAGAAATCACCCTTTCATTTGCTCCTTTAGTTAAAAAGACAGTTCCATCTGTTGTAAATATTTATGCAGCTCGACAAATTAGAGCTCGATCACCTTTTGAAGGCGATCCATTTTTTGAGCAATTTTTTGGTCGTTTTCAAAATAAATTTCCTGTTCGTAAGCAATCGTCATTAGGATCAGGGGTGATTGTTGATGCACGTGGTTTGATCGTTACAAATTACCACGTCATTAAAGATGCAAGCGAAATTAAAGTGGCTTTTTCTGATGGACGGGAGTTTGAGAGTAAGGTCGTGCTCAAAGATGAAGCAACTGATATTGCAATTCTTGAAGTTAAGGAAAAAGATGCTCAATTTCCGGCTCTTTCTTTGGGAAATTCTGATACTGTTGAAGTTGGTGATCTTGTTCTTGCTATTGGTAATCCCTTTGGTGTTGGTCAAACAGTTACAAGTGGTATTGTTTCAGCGCAAGCGCGTACACGTGTTGGGATTTCTGATTTTGACTTTTTTATTCAAACAGACGCAGCCATTAATCCAGGGAATTCTGGTGGCGCTTTAATTGATATGAAAGGTCAGTTAATCGGAATTAATACGGCTATCTATTCGCGTTCCGGTGGTTCTGTAGGGATTGGTTTTGCTATTCCAGTTAATCTTGTAAAAGTGATGCTTGATACTGTTAAACGCGGTGGAAAATATTTTGTGCCGCCTTATATTGGGGCTTCTTTTCAAAATGTTACAGCTGATATTGCTGGTGGTTTAGGTTTAGAACGTCCCTATGGTGCTCTTATTGTTGAAGTTATCAAAGATAGTCCTGCTGAAAAAGCTGGATTGAAAGTAGGTGATGTTATTTTGAGTGTGCAGGGGGTACGCGTTGACAGTCCAGATAGTCTTGGTTATCGTTTGATGACAGCTGACGTTGAGCATAGTCTTGCCTTGGAATATTTACGAAGTGGAAAAACTTTAAAAACACAAATAACAGTTTCATCAATATCAGAAACTGCATTTTTAAAATCTGAAAAAATTACGGGTGACAGTCCTCTTGCTGGTGCTGAGGTGTTAGATTTAACACCGCAAAATAGTCGACGTTTTCATCTTCCTATATCTGCAAAAGGGGTTGTGATTACCAATCTTGAGGAAATGAGCAATGCAGCTGGAATTTTTCAGTCAGGAGATATTCTACGTGTTGTAAATGGCCATAAAATTCAAACAGTTCATCAGTTGAAAAAGGTTCTTATGCAAGGTCGCTCAAATATGTGGCAATTGGAATATGAACGTGATGGTATGTATATTCGCCAATTTATTCGTTGAGGTTTTTTTTTGAAGAAAGATTTTTTTACTTCGTCGTTTGATTTTCAAGTTAATAAAAATCAGCCACTTGCAGAAAGAATGCGCCCTTGTTCTCTCAATGATGTTGTGGGACAAAAGCATTTGATTGGAGAGGATGGTTTGCTTTCACGTATGGCGGCAACAGGCTCAATTGGATCGATGATTTTTTGGGGACCTCCAGGGACGGGAAAAACGACCGTTGCACGTTTGTTAGCCCTTGAAACAAATTTCGCGTTTGAACAGGTTTCTGCTATTTTTACAGGAGTTTCTGAACTTAAAAAGATTTTTGAAGTTGCGCAGAGGCGTTTTATATCTGGGGATAAAACACTTCTCTTTGTTGATGAAATTCATCGGTTTAATCGTGCACAGCAGGATAGTTTTCTTTCTGTGATGGAAGAGGGTACTGTGGTACTTATAGGTGCAACAACCGAAAATCCTTCTTTTGAACTGAATGCTGCCCTTCTTTCGCGTGCACGTGTTTTAACATTTCTTTCTCATGATCATGAAAGTTTGGACATGCTTTTGAGGCGTGCTGAAGAAGTGGAGGGAAAAACTCTTCCCTTGGATAATGATGCCAGAGACGTTTTGATAGAGATGTCTGATGGTGATGCGCGGGTTGCGTTAACATTGGCAGAGGAAGTTTGGTCTATTGCGCCATTGGGAGAGATTCTTGATGTTGTTGCTTTGCAAAAAGTTATTCAGCGTCGTGCGCCTATTTATGATAAAGGACGAGATGGGCATTATAATCTCATTTCAGCGTTGCATAAATCCGTTCGTGGATCTGATCCTGATGCTGCGCTTTATTATTTGGCACGTATGTTGGATGCTGGTGAAGATCCTCTCTATATTGGGCGAAGATTGGTTCGTATGGCCGTTGAAGATATTGGTTTGGCGGATCCTCAAGCTCTTGTCATTTGTAATGCAGCAAAAGATGCCTATGATTATTTAGGATCACCAGAAGGAGAGTTGGCCTTGGCGCAAGCATGTCTTTATGTTGCAACTGCGCCAAAGTCAAATGCAGCATATCTTGCGTATAAAGCAGCACTGCGTTGTGCACGCAAAAATGGCTCTTTACCACCTCCTAAGCATATTCTTAATGCTCCTACGAAATTTATGAAGGAAGAAGGGTATGGAAGTGGTTATTGTTATGACCATGATGAACCAGATGCTTTTTCAGGACAAGAATATTTTCCCGAAAAACTTGGACGTCAGAGTTATTATAAACCAGTTGAGCGTGGTTTTGAGCGTGAAATTGTGAAACGTCTTGAGTGGTGGCAACAGTTGCGCAAAAAACGTAAAGATCAAAATAAAATTTGAGTTGAAATACGTTTTTTATTGATCTCTTATGTTATTGTATGAGAAATTTAGCTTATATTTTAAACAATTTATTGCATTGCTTGTAGAGATTTTTTTGATATCTTCAAAAGTGCATATTTTTTCAAATTTAAATATATCATTCAACTTTTAAGCTGCTTTATTTTTTTTGGTTTTATTAAATAATATATTGACTTATAATGATAATTAACTGTTTCGTAAGTTGAATGAAAGTTTCAAATACCGTAAATTTCTCTCATCCCAAGTCTGTTATTTGTTGAAGCAATCAAGTTATTCGCTTGCATGTTACAAGCAGGATTAGCGTGTGATAAAAACTGTACAAGAAAGGACTAAAAATCCCTCCTATGAATTGTCTCAAGTGCCGAGAGCTGTTGCAATATTGGAGGATGATAAATAGTGTGATGGTGCCGGCTTGCTCCTTCTATAGAGTAAAGATGGTGGTGCCTAAAGGGTTTTGCAGTATACCACATTCATAGGTGTTGTCACAAAATGAGCTTGGAAGTTTTGAGAGATGTTTCTTAAATCAAGTGCATGAATATGCAACACAATAGCGTTTTGTTCTTCGATGCAATAGGGTATGAGGTTGATTGATGATGCGTTTTTTGTGTGATCAATAGCGGGAGAATTCTTAGTCTCTCAAGTATTTAATCAAAGGGATAAGCAGAAGGGTTGTAGAACATTGTGTTTAAAATTAAATTGTTCCTTTTCTAGAGAGATATAAATATGTTAACTATGCTCCCATAGAGATATTACTTTATTGGAGTTTATTATGTGTCATAAGATAAGCAATGCCAATTCTTTATTGTGATGGTCATGAATGTTTATGGACATATTGTGGAGATAGGAATGGAAATAGTCTGTGAAACTCTAAACTCAAGCCTTTAGTTAAATTAAAAGTACAGTATACACTAAAGTTTTAGGTTATTATGAATTTGGTCAAGGATATAATCGTGGATAAAACAAAAGCTCTCGATGCTGCTCTCTCACAAATTGAACGTTCTTTTGGTAAAGGCTCGATTATGCGTCTTGGGCAAAAAGAGCAGGTTGTTGAAATTGAAACAATTCCAACAGGGTCGTTATCCTTGGATATTGCTTTAGGGATTGGTGGATTACCGAAGGGGCGTATTGTTGAGATTTATGGACCAGAAAGTTCTGGGAAAACAACATTGGCTCTCCATGCTATTGCTGAGGCACAGAAAGGTGGTGGGATTTGTGCTTTTATTGATGCAGAGCATGCGCTTGATCCTATTTATGCGCGTAAGCTTGGTGTTGATTTAGAAAACTTGTTCATTTCTCAGCCAGATACCGGTGAACAGGCATTGGAAATTACAGAAACGTTGGTTCGTTCTGGTGCCGTTGATGTGCTTGTTGTGGATTCTGTCGCAGCTTTAACACCGCGAGCAGAAATTGACGGTGAAATGGGTGATGCTTTGCCCGGATTGCAAGCTCGGTTAATGAGTAAAGCGTTACGAAAATTAACCGCAGCAATTTTTCGCTCTAACTGTATGGTTGTTTTTATTAATCAAATTCGCATGAAAATTGGTGTGATGTTTGGTTCTCCTGAAACGACAACGGGTGGAAACGCTTTAAAGTTTTATGCTTCTGTTCGTTTAGATATTCGTCGCATTGGATCCATTAAAGATAGGGATTCAATCGTTGGTAATCAGACGCGCGTTAAAGTGGTGAAAAATAAATTGGCACCTCCATTCAAACAGGTTGAGTTTGATATTATTTATGGTGAAGGTATTTCCAAAGTAGGTGAATTGATTGATTTGGGTGTCAAGGTTGGTGTTGTTGAAAAATCTGGTGCATGGTTTTCTTATAATTCTCAGCGTTTAGGGCAGGGGCGTGAGAATGCAAAGCAGTTTTTACGTGAACATGTGGAAATAGCTACAGAGATTGAAGCAGCTTTGCGCCAAAATGCTGGTTTGATTGCGATTGAATTGTTAGAAAATGCAGGGTCAGAAAATATAGAAAGTGATGAAGCCATTTGATGGGGGGGGGTCGTCTATAATTTTTTTTCTTTAAGATTTTTCTGTTTTTTTGTTTGAGTTTTTAAATACGCAGTCATTTTTTTCTCAATTTTTTAAAACAAATATTCCATTTTTGATTAAATTGACTCCATGCGTGGCGAAGAGGATTTAATGAGGGGGGATTTTTCTTTTATGGTTTTGTGCTGTATTGAGCAGGTGTCAACATGAATAGTGTTAATAATATTCGGTCAACATTTTTGGATTATTTTCATCGTAATGGGCATAAAGTTCTTTCTTCTAGTCCGCTTGTTCCGCGGAATGATCCTACACTTATGTTTACAAATGCAGGGATGGTGCAGTTTAAAAATGTTTTTACTGGACTTGAACAACCTTCTTATACGCAGGCAACAACGGCACAAAAATGTGTTCGTGCAGGTGGAAAGCATAATGATCTTGATAATGTTGGTTATACGGCGCGCCATCATACATTTTTTGAAATGCTGGGTAATTTTTCTTTCGGTGATTATTTCAAAGAAGAAGCTATTTTTTTATCATGGAATCTTTTAACAAAGGAATTTTGCCTGCCAAAAGATAAATTGTTGGTGACAGTTTATCAGAGTGATGATGTTGCTGCTGAACTGTGGCGTAAAATTTCAGGTCTTCCAGATGAAAAAATTGTTCGTATTGCGACGGCTGATAATTTTTGGTCGATGGGAGAAACAGGCCCTTGTGGTCCTTGTTCGGAGATTTTTTATGATCATGGTGATGAAATATGGGGCGGTCCTCCTGGAAGTGCTAATGAAGATGGGGATCGCTTTATTGAGATTTGGAATCTTGTTTTTATGCAGTATGAGCAAGTTTCCAAGGAAGAACGTGTTAACTTACCTCACCCTTCTATTGATACCGGTATGGGATTAGAGCGTATTGCTGCTGTTTTACAGGGCGTTCATGATAATTATGATATTGATCTTTTTCGTGCATTAATTGCTGCATCAGAAGAAATTACAGGGATTGAGGCAAAGGGTGATTTTATTGCCAGCCATCGTGTCATTGCTGATCATCTTCGCTCATCTGCATTTTTGATTGCTGATGGTGTGCTTCCTTCTAATGAAGGAAGAGGATATGTTTTACGTCGTATTATGCGTCGTGCTATGCGTCATGCGCATCTTCTTGGTGCTAAAGAGCCCTTAATGTGGCGACTTTTACCTGCTTTAATTCGCGAAATGGGACAAGCTTATCCTGAGTTGACACGTGCTGAATCTTTGATTTCAGAAACTTTAAGGTTAGAAGAAATACGTTTTCGTAAAACGCTTGAACGAGGACTTGGTTTGTTGAACGAAGCAAGTACCGATCTTAAAGAAGGGGACTATTTGAATGGTGAAGTTGCTTTCAAGCTCTATGATACCTATGGTTTTCCGCTTGATTTGACGCAAGATGTTCTTCGTCGTCGCGGAATATCTGTTGACGTTGGTGCTTTTGATAAAGCGATGGAACGCCAAAAAGAGGAGGCACGTGCCAATTGGTCTGGTTCTGGAGAAGCTGGAACAGAGAAAATCTGGTTTTCTGTTCGTGATCAAGTGGGGGCCACAGAGTTTTTAGGTTATGAAACTGAGACAGCGAAAGGTATTCTTACAGCTCTTGTATGTGATGGTAAAATTGTTGATCATATTTCTTCAGATCAGAAAGCTATGCTTGTTGTTAATCAGACACCTTTTTATGGTGAATCTGGTGGGCAAATTGGTGATAGCGGTATCATTTCTGGTGAAAATTTTATTTTTAAGGTGCATGATACCCAAAGAAAGGGTGATGGTGTTTTTATCCATATTGGGGAGGTGAAATCTGGTCAGGCATCGAGGTCTGATTGTGTAGAATTAACGGTTGATATTGTTCGTCGTAAGAAAATTCGTGCGAATCACTCTGCTACTCATTTGTTACACGAAGCTTTACGCCAAACATTGGGGGACCATGTTACACAAAAGGGTTCTCTTGTATCGCCAGATCGGTTGCGTTTTGATTTTTCCCATCCAAAATCCGTTTCACCAAAAGAGTTGAAAAAAATAGAAGATTTAGCCAATGAGATTATTTTGCAAAATAGTAAAGTAATAACGCGCCTCATGGCTGTAGATGAGGCCATTTCTGAAGGAGCCATGGCATTGTTTGGTGAAAAATATGGTGATGAAGTTCGCGTTGTTTCTATGGGGGAGCCACTTGAACAGGAAAGATTAAAAAAGCGTTGGTCAATTGAGCTTTGTGGAGGGACACATGTGGAGCGAACAGGTGATATTGGTTTAATTCATATTGTTTCTGAAAGTTCTGTTTCAGCTGGAGTGCGGCGTATTGAAGCTTTAACAGGCAAAGAAGCCCGTCTTTATCTTAGCCGCCAAGATGAACGTATTCATGAAATCGCTGATCTTTTAAAAACTTCTTCTGCTGGTGTGGAAGAACGGGTGCGAATTTTGCTTGATGATCGTCGTAAACTTGAAAAAGAATTGAATGATGTACGCAAGAAAATGATGTTGAGTGGTGGAATAACAGAAAGGAGCCAAGATGATATTATCATCATCAATGGGTTTTCTTTTACCGGACGCGTTGTTAAAAATATTTTACCACGGGATCTTAAGGCGCTCGTCGATTCTGAGAAAAAACAAATTGGATCTGGAGTGGTTGCTTTTATTAGTGTCTCGGAGGATGGAAAAGGGAGTGCTGTTGTCGGTGTTACGGATGATTTAACGGATAAGTTAAATGCTGTAGATCTCGTTCGTATTCTTTCAGCGATGCTTGGTGGTAAAGGTGGAGGTGGCCGTTCTGATATGGCACAGGCTGGTGGTCCTGAGGGGAACAAAGCTGATGAGGCATTTGCGGCACTAAAAGATTTTCTTGAAAAAAATTAAATTAAATCATTCTGCATAGGTGTTTTTTACATTGTTATATTTGGTTGGCATCTATGTATCATGAATATCTGTCTGGTGTATTTCTGAAATGCAGATACAGCGTAATTGGGGAAAATACAATTGTAAAGATAAAGACAGTGTTTGTCTTTATCACCACTTTATCATTTGGCTTTATAGCTTCCAAGCGTTTCAGGAGTCACCTTTTTAAGATAAGATAGATTATGCAGCACTTCATGCTTTACTGTGTATTCTTTTACTAGGAAGACTAGTTATTGTGTTGCTCTTATAGATTTTTTGAAGAAACATCTCTTTTTATGAAAGGAAAAATACAAGATTTATTGCATACGATTATCCTTATAAAGTTATAAGCTATCATTATTCGATTAGTTATTCAAATGAATAAAATTTCTTTCCTTGAAAAGGCTTATAAAAGAGTTGTTGTATCTTAGAGCTATTATTTTCATTTTGCTTGTTATGTACAAGAAAACAGTTTTTTGGTTTATTATTAAAAGGTCTTGAAAGGAATATTCTCCTATCTTTATAAATCTTTATTTTAAGTTATAAAGTAATGAATTATCAATATAAATCAAAGGAATATAACATAAATCTAAATATTTAGATTAACATCTAATTTATTTATGATAAAATTGCTTTAATATATTGAATTATAATGATAATTTATCGTTTTATCTTTTGAATAAGAGCTACGAATATTCGTAGGGTTTTATTATTTCAAATTCTGTGTATGTTAAATTAATCAAAACCACTCACGAATGTCGTTGTGAAATGGGCTTAAGAGCATTGAGAAATGTTTCTTAAAAAAAGTTATATGAATGTGCAAAACAAGGATGTTCTGTTCTTTATGAGAGGACTATAAAGAAAGTGATAAACAAAAGTGCAACGCAATACATAATATTCATTATTTAAAAGATATTACTTTAGTTCGTTTTGAAATTCGTAAAGCTGAGTGAAAGGAAGACGGTAAAACTGGAAATTGTTTTTACCTTTACATCTTTACATTTTCCCTAAATGAGAATGTATACTCGTCAATATGCACAGATATAGGAAAATATTTTTGTTCTAATCTAGTAAAATTGCAATAGCAGAGAAAATACTAAACTGTTTTAATATTTTTCTTAAATACCTAAAATGGATTGTGGCATTTTTAGAAATCTTTTTACTTGTATCATATATAAGCACTCTATATTGTATTGAAGAGGCATTTTTTGCATAAGATCTATGAAGAGTATCGTTTTTATGAAGCTATGGCTTCATGTAAGGGAATAACATTTTCTCCTTCTCTTTCTGGTGGTTTGATTGTTAAACCACTTGCCTTTAAAAAATTAGAGAAACGTCCCCCTTTATCGATCAATTCTTGAAAGTTTCCTTTTTCCATTAAGTGACCATGATCCAGAAAGAGTATCACATCAGCATTGCGTACTGTTGAGAGGCGATGTGCTATAATAAAAGTAGTGCGGTTATGGCTTATGCAATCGAGAGCATCTTTGACACGTGCCTCTGTTTCAACATCAAGAGCGCTTGTTGCTTCATCTAGAATGAGAATAGGGGCATTTTTTAAAACAGCGCGTGCAATTGCTAGTCGCTGTTTTTCTCCACCTGATAATTGAGATCCTCGTTCGCCCACCATTGTGTTATAACAATCAGCTTTTTTTAGAATAAAATCGTGAGCTTCTGCTATTTTTGCTGCTTCATAAAGTTCTTCATTTGTTGCGCTCGCTTTTCCTATTGAAATATTGTCATGAATAGTACGGTTGAAAAGACCCGAGTCTTGAAATACTGTTGCTAGAGATTTGCGTAAAGATTCGCGATTGATTGAGCATATATTTATTCCATCAATGGAGATATGCCCAAGGGTAGGGTCGTATACGCGCTGCAACAGATTGATCAATGTTGTTTTTCCAGCCCCTGTTGGTCCTACAATCGCAACAGTTTGTCCTGCTTTAACTTCAAAGGAAATATCAAAAACACCTTGAGAAGAATTTGGGAATTGATAGGTCACGTGATGAAATTGTATGGCGCCTTTAACATTTTGGAGGGAAGGAAGATTTTGCGGTTCGTTAATATGAAAGGTTGAGTCTTCCATTTCAAAAAATTCTTGCAGTTTTGCTTGTGAGGATATTGCACAATTAATAAAATTGCTCATTTGGTCTAGGCGGCTAATCATGAGTTGTGCAAATCCAACAAAAGCAACGACTTCACCTACTCGTAATTGATCTTTTGCAACAAAAAAAGCTCCAAGGAGAAGAACACAAACGATTGAAATTGTTGAAGCCATTCGATTTAAGCCACTGGCGAGCGCCCACCAATTGAGAACAGGATTTTGTGCTTTAAGAAGAGCATTTGTATGTTGATGCAGTATGGAAGTTTCTTCTTTTATTCGGTTATAACTTTGTACAATGGAAACATTAGAGATTGAATCACTGACATGCTTAAAAAGGTTATGATGATAGCATTCTACAGCGGCTTGTCCGTCTTTTGTTTTTCGCATCACTAAACGTGCAATTAATACATAAATGATGGCAAGCACAACCAAGACTATTGAAAGACGCCAATTCATATTAAACGCGATGGGGATGAGAACCAATAAGGCGACAAGCGTTGAGAGGTGTTGGCGCATAAAATCAAGCCATATGGTTGACATGGAATCTATTGCGCGCAAAAGTGTATGGAGTGCGTTGGAAGTTCCACGTTGTTGATGCCAAATTAAAGGCATGGCAATGATACGTTCGAAAGATTCCGTTAAAACCGTTAAGCGGCGTCTATGGGCTAAGCGGTCAGCACCGCGAGCAACAAGGACATAAGCAATAATATGTGAAAGTCCAAAACAAACCCAAATGGCAAGAGTAGGGATGATAGCTGTTTTGTCTGTAATAGAATCAATAACTTGTCCAAATAAAATAGGTTCTGCAATAGTGATAATAGCTAATATAACATTAGCGGTACAGATTAAAAGGGATGCATTTTTTTCTCTATTTAGGTAAGTGAGAACACGTGCATAGGTTTTGAATAAGGACACGGTTAATTATCTCCATTCGCTATTAAGCGTAAAGGCTGTTGATTTTTACAACGCTTAGTTTTTAGCTAATAAAATTTGGACGTTAAGAAAAGGAAATTTTGGATACTAACTGTAATATGGTGTGATAAAACCAACTAAAATATGAATTTTTGTGTTTATAAAGGCGCAAAAATAGATCAATAAAATTATCAGGTAAGGGAATTTTCATGGCAGGCATAGAAATAAAAAAAGTTGAGGCAGATGAAAATGGAATGCGCTTAGATCGCTGGTTTAAAGTGCATTATCCAGGACTTGGTTTTGGAGCTTTGCAAAAATTGTTGCGTTCTGGTCAGATACGGGTTGATAGTGGACGTGTTAAAGCCGATACGCGTCTTTGTATAGGGCAAGCTGTTCGTATTCCACCTCTCCCTATTAATGACAAGGAGAGTCTTTCAATAACGGATAAAACACTTCGTGGGCAGGATGATGGGACCGTTTTGAAAAAAATGCTGCTTTATGAAGATCCAAAGGTATTTGTTTTTAATAAACCAGCTGGGTTGGCTGTACAAGGAGGCTCTGGTTTAACACGTCATATGGATAGTATGCTTGAGGTATGGCGCAATAAAAAAGGTGAAAAGCCGCGTTTGGTTCATCGTCTTGATCGTGAGACGTCGGGTGTGCTTATTGTTGCGCGATCAAGGGGAGCTGCTCAGTCCTTAACTGCTGCTTTTAGAGCGCGAGAAACAAAAAAGACTTATTGGGCGTTGGTTCGGGGCGTGCCTAAAAAAAAGCAGGACAAAATTTCAACGTGGATGGTTAAGGAAATGACTGCACAAGGTGACAAAATGCGTGTTTGTGAACATGGGGAGCCAGATTCACATCATGCGGTTTCTTACTATCGCGTTTTAGATACGCGAGGGCGGGCTCTTTCGTGGCTTGAAATGGAACCCTATACAGGGAGAACACATCAGCTTCGTGTGCATGCAGCCCATATGGATCATCCTATCATTGGCGATACAAAGTATTTTTTTTCTGATAGTAATTGGACATTACCAGGAGGAATTCAAAATCGTCTTCATCTTCATGCACGTCGTATTCGTATTCCGCATCCTTCAGGAGGAATATTGGACATTGTTGCACCTTTACCACCTCATATGGTCCAAAGTTTTAATCTTTTATCTTTTAATGAGAGTGATGCTGAAACCGACTAAACAAACTTCATTTGTTCTTTTTGATTGATACAAATTTTATCTATAAATTTGATAAGATGAATAGGGCATCATTTGAAGAAAGTTTTTGATAAGTCAATAGCTATGAGAAAATTGTGTTTTTGAGTGATGAAATTTTCGAATATCATGGCTTTCTTTCTACAGCTCTTTATCCATATTGATTGTATTGTTATTTTGGATATGATGTATCGTTTAATAATCTGAGTTTATGAAGCTGCTCCTTTGAATTATCTACAGAGGTCATATATTGGGGAGGCGTGTCTGTTGAGGGAGATGAGTTAGATAAAATCTGAAAGATATTTACTAAAATAGTGAAAGCAATTTTAGTTTTTTCATGGGGAATAATGGAGGCATTTTATAGTAATGCTGAGGGAAAGTAGCCTCTCAAAAAATTCCTGTTGTCAAGGATTTTTGTTTTGTTATCAATGTGGTTTGATATGCTTATAGTATAGATTTATGCTTTGTATCTTTGCTTACACAATGAAGCCTTCTTAGCAAAGCTCTCCTTTCAATGACCAATTATTTTTCTACTTGCTTAGTTTATCCAAAAGATTATCTTTCATAAAAGAAGAAATAAGTTTTTAGTATCTTAATGCTTCATTGAAGTGAACTCATCACATTGAAAAAATATCTAGACAAAAAATTGGAGATAAAACGTCAGGCGCGTTTTATTGCTCTAGGGAGGGCTTGAACACTTTTGTTTTTTCTAGTGAACAAAAACAGATATTTATTATGGGAACATTCAAAGGGGGGATAAATTGAAATGAGGAGTGACTGATGGGATCATTATTGATTGACGTTAATAACGTCTCAAAAATATATCGCAACATTGACAGAGGAATTGGTTTTAAAAACAAGATATTTTCTCTCCTCAAGCCGGTTTATACAAATCATCATGTGTTAAAAGATATGAGTTTCACCCTCTTTTCAGGGCAATCGTTAGCAATTCTTGGCCCTAACGGAGCGGGTAAATCGACACTGATTAAAATACTTTCTGGTATACAATACGCTGATGAGGGATGTGTTAAAGTCCTTGGTGTTGATCCTTATAAAGCGAAGAAAAATCTGTTCAAGTCTTTGGGTGTGGTCTTTGGTCATAAGAATTGTTTATGGTGGGATTTGCCCTTACGCTACAGTCTGGATATGGTTCAACCATTATATGGTCTTGAACGCGCCTCTTTTACCCGTGATCTTAAAGAGATCGCTGAGTTACTGGGTCTTGAGCATATTATGGATAAGCCAGTGCGGATGCTTAGTCTGGGTGAGAGAGTGAAAAGTGAATTGGCATTTAATCTCTCCTTTAGACCTAAACTGTTGTTTCTCGATGAGCCAAGTATTGGTCTTGATCTTACATCTAAGCATGAAATCAGGGAGCTTCTTAAAAAACTGAAAAGGGAGCGTGGCACTGGGTATATCATCACAAGTCATGATATGGGAGATATTGATGGATACGTTGATGATATTATTCTCTTGCATAAAGGAAAGAAACAGTTTCATGGTAATCTTCACGCGCTTAAAAATGTCATTCCTTCTTTGGTGAGAATAACGTTTTTTTGTGAACACATGGCTGTACCTTCAGCTGTTGTAGAAAAAATTGATGAGATTGCGTTGAAATTATCTACTTCTTTAAAAGATAAGCACTTTAACGCTGAAGAATGCTCGCTGGAGGTTTCGCTGCCCCGTGAGGATTTTGCGCGTTTTGTACGCGAAATTACAACCAAATTGAACTGTACGTTCTCTGTATCCACTCCCTCGCTTGAAGAGATGCTCCGTGTTAAATTTAAAGAATTTATCTAACCACTGCTTTGGTATGTTTCTTTTTGCCAAGAATGGATTACTCACTGTTCTAAGTGATAGAGCAATGTTTTTTACCGATATTATCATTGGGACACTTTCGCCATTTGTTATTCAACTTCTATTATGGAATGCACTTTTCTCTGATACGGGCAACACCATAAATGGCTTTAGCTTTTATGATATGATGTATTATTATGCTTTTGCTTTAGTCCTAGGTCGCTTAAATAATGGTTATAATGTGATTAAGTTTTTCTCTCATCATGTTAAAGAAGGCCAATTAGAAGTATATCTTACAAAGCCCTTTAGTTATATGACACAAATGCTTTTTACTTTTTTAGGGGAGAGTGTATTATATAGCATCCCATTATTGGCTCTTTTTATTGTTAAGCTTGTTTTATCCTATGAAAATATTCTGGGATTGGTCATCGCTTTTCTGTTCTTTTTTCTGGTTGTTATTCTATCACAATTGCTTTGTTTCTTAATCTCTTTTGGAATTGCTTTATTAAGCTTTTGGGTGATTGAGTACAATATATTACTCTCTTTTAGTATTCTTAGTTCAGCGCTTCTTGGGGGTGTTCTTTTACCACCATCTTTTTGGCCGGTGTGGCTTATTCCGCTTATGCAATTTAATCCTTATCGTTTCATGATATCCGCTCCTGCCGAGTTTTTCGCGACGCAAAATTTAGCGTTGTTTCAGCAGTTTATTTTCGGAAGTTTTACTTATATTTTGTGTTTTTTATTCTTAATTTATATCGCTTGGAATAAAGGGATGAAAGCATATAATGGAGCAGGTGGTTGAGATGAAAATCATCCTTCATTTTATCAGTCTGAATATCCGCCGACAGATTGTTTATGGTAAGAATTTGGCTGGGGAGTTTATTCTTTCTCTATGCTATTATTTTATTCAATTCATATTTATTGATAGAATATCTTCTTTTTCAGGAAAGATCGGTAACTATAGCAGAGATGAAATCCATTTTATCTTTGTTGTCTTTGTTTTACTTGGAATATTTTTGAATATTTTTACTAATTCTATTGAAACGTTTTTTGAAAAAGTAGCGGATGGTAAAATTGAACCATACTTGATAAAGCCCGTTTCAATCTGGTTGTTGATGTTATTTGGTTGGTGTAAACCTCTTAATCTGATCAAGCTCTTTGTTCTTTATGTTAGTGCCTATTTATTTGTATCATTACCGAATATATCCGGTCTTAAGCTAAGATGGATCTCTTTTGTTGTTGCAATATTTTGTGTTTTTATCGTCAATATTTGTTTTTTCATGATGTTTAATTTTGTAACATTTATTATTAGCCGTAAGATGCCTGTCGAATATTTTCATGAAATGATTTACGAGCTTTCATTTGTACCAATAGGAATTTATCCTTTAAGCATCGTAAAATGGCTTTTGTTTATGCTTCCTATGGCTTTTTCTGCTTCCTTGCCTGTGTCATTGTTGCTTGGTAAAGGCGAATGGAATATTGGATATCTTCTGTTGAGCGCTTTTCTTTCCATGGTCATGACTTTCATAAGTTATAAGAAAACAATGCGTAAATTTAATGGATTAGGGGGATGAGATGAAAGTCAGCATGATTATAAAAATAAAAAATTGAGTGAAAATTCTATCGTACTGTAAAATATCGTTATTTATGCTGGCGGTATAGGGTATGTAAAATTTACACATGAGGATTTTTATTAGACATATTCATGCATAAAATCGGTTGTATTTCTATAGCTATGAGCAAAGAATTTACAACAGAAATCATAGAGTTAAATTTCTTGGTTTTAGATCAGTTTTAGTTTGAGTTTGGATGGCTGCTTGATGACACAAGCCAATTGTAAGATGGTGTACAATATTAGTAGTGCTTTCTCCTCCGAGCAAAATTTACTTTTGTTGCGTTTATAGTGCTAAAAAACTGTCAAAGATGGGTAATTTTTATATGTGCAAAATGTGGTTATTCGTGCGGATTTTGTTGGTACATTCAATATATTATTACGTGGATGAGTTTTTGCTTAAACAATAAGAAAATTGACAGAATAAAGCTTTTAAGTTGCCCGATAGAAAGCTAAGAGCTTCGCCAAACAACATGATAGCAATTATCAAGACAACAATCACATAGAGATTTTTCAGCATGCTGAGCAGTCAAAATTCAGTTAATAATTGCTTGGAAATAAAAGGATCCACTAAGCAAAGCGGGAAAAAACGATGGCAACGCAACTGAGTTCAATAACATAATTAAATATATTTCTTTGTTGTAATGGTTAATTAAGGGAATTATACTTAATTTTATTGTAAATTTCTTATTTTATGTTATGATTTTATTTGATATAAAGATAATTATTATGTACTATTTTAGTGTTATTATAAATATTATTATTTAATTAAATATATACAATATAAACATAATATATTTATATTATTTTAAAAAGTAATTAAATAAGATATTATTTTTTAAAAAATTATTTTCTATTTTTTTAATATTAATAAGCTCATTTTTAAATTTTTCTTAACAATGATAAGAGAAAAATGGAGTTTTACATCCTCTTTACAATAAATAAAAATGATACTTTAATCTGGTTTTGCTCTCTAAGCTTAGAGCTATACAAATGTTATTGCTTATCATTAATAAAACTAATGTGATTGATGGCGTAGAGATTACAAAGGGCTAATTTTTTTTGCATGTAATTCATATCTTTTACAAGACTTTAAAAATAACACAGAAAAAATGAGAGAGGAAGGAATAGTGAACAAGAGTGATAAGCTTTTTCATTTTCTAGTGTTATGATTACTTTTGTATTTTACGGTTCATTCATTGTATGTATGATCAATTCCAAAATTTTTATTTTAAGCTTATAGTGAATCTATATTTTAGTCTGTTATTGAAGTGTTGTCGTGATTGAGATTACAATATCACAGTAGTGAACACTCTGATTTAATAGAGAAGATTGTTTGCTAGCAAATAATCTATCCATATCAACGTTATTTAAATTTTTTTCCAAAATATATATCTATGTTAATTTTCGTGATTGATATCTTTTCTAAGATGAAAAGGGGCATGAGCTGATTTGAATATCCATAAATTTTTCGTATTAACTCAAAAAATATACGATCACATCATTTTACGGCTATTCTAGATTATCATTTTGATAAACTGAATAAGTATAGCGATGCGTCTTACAAATATTTGCTAAAATGCTTTTATTGGACATTATTAAATTTTTATGATTCATATTTTTAATCATTTTATCTTGGTTAGAAAGAAGGTGTATTCATTTTTATTTCTCTATTTTATCTTAGAGTCGTGGAATTATATTAATGTTAGAAAGTTATAATTGTGGAAGACAATGAACTTTATTAAAATTATTCCACGTTCTTGTAGAAACGCATGGCTGTGAAATCGTTGAAATGTGTAATAGCTTATGGCATTAGATTTGGCGCATTCACCAAAGTTATCCCTTATCTTACCTAATTTAGCTTTTTCAATCAAAGAGTTAAGCTGGTGCTTACGCTAATTGTAGCTGGGGCAAATATTTTTTCTCAATCTATCCTAAGGAAAAATTATTTTATAAAAATATTTATTTTACTATATTATACAAAAAAATAAAAATATTATGTGTAACTAAAAAACAACATATTGATATTTTTATATATTATAAAATCATAATAATATTTATGATAATAAAGCTAAATTCATAATAAAAACAATAAAATAATTTTATTTTAATATATTTTTATCATTAAACTACATAATGTAAAGTACAAATAAAATAATTGACAATTATTAAATAAACATGTAACGGATATATTGTAAGTGTAATATAATATTAAAATAACAATTAAAATAAAATTATTAATTAAATTTTGTATTATATTTTTATTATCAGAAGATAAATATACTTTATCGATAGATAACGGAATGTTTTCTATTTAGAGGGGGCGGTAAAGAAAATTTATTTTACTAAATATTGTAATTAGGTGGTTATGATGAAAATATTCAAGCATTGTATAGTATGTTTTGTTGCAGTAGCGATTTTCTTTTCACAGATTTTAAGAGCCAATGCTGATTCTTTAAATGGCAGATTTCAAAATGCTGGTTTTATTTCTGTAATGACACAGGAAAATAGAGTTATTAAAGCTGTTGATATGATTATTAGCCAGTTTGGAGGACAAGGGGCTGAGAAAAATGTCCAAAAAGTTGCGGGTTTAATGGGGTTGGAGACAGCGATTTTTGGTCTCATCGCATATCTTGTATATTTCTTTACTAGAAAGCCACCGAGTCCTAACAGAGAGACAGGTGGAAGAACATTCGATGCTTTTGCTCATAGTTCATGGGCTTTGAATTAAAAGATATTATCCTTGATAAACTTTGAATTATGCTGTTATTGAATGTTTTATATTAAATAAACCGTGATATTTAATCACGGTTTATTTATTTTTTTTAATCTTAATGACCTTGATAAGTTTATCCTTTTATATCATTAAGATATTGTTTTGTGGATGCCTGTATATGGTGCATTAAATTCAGCTAATCAGTTGCTTTTTAAATTTACTTAAATTTTTTTCTCTTCAAAATGCGCATTTGAGCTAAGTTTGTGGTTGATATTTTTTTTATGATGAAAACGCGAATGCATTAATTGAGATATCCATAAACTTTGTATATCAACTCAAAAAATACAAGGTCACACAATCTTACGACTATTTGTGGGTTTTATGTTGATGAACTGAATAAGTATAGCGATGCGTCTTACAAATATTTGCAAAAATGCTTTTATTGGACTCTTTTAATCTCTTTGTGGTTTACAATTCATTTTATCATTTTATCTTAAGCAAAGAGAATGTGGATTCATTTCTATTTCTCTATTTTATCTGAGAAGGGTGGAGTTATACGAATGTCAAAAAAAGTCATGATCGTGGAAGATAATGAGCTTAATATGAAGTTATTTCGCGATCTTGTAGAAGCGAGTGGTTATGAAACCGTTGAAACACGTAATGGTCTTATGGCATTAGATTTGGCGCGTTCATCAATGCCATCTCTTATTCTTGTGGATATCCAGTTGCCAGAGGTCTCTGGAATAGATGTTATTAAACAATTAAAAGAAGATGAAGAACTTCGATCAATCCCCGTTGTTGCTGTAACAGCTTTTGCTATGAAAGGCGATGAGGAGCGAATTCGTGCCAGTGGATGTGAAGAATATATGTCAAAGCCTATTTCTGTTCCTCATTTTATTACAATGGTAAAGCATTTCTTGGACTAAAGCTTGTTAAGTGATGATAGAAAAAATATTGAAAAGCTTATAAGATTGCTAAAGTTGTCGCGTAAAGATTTTTGTGCTTTAGCACGTCGATATATTACAAGTTAGTAAAACAGATTTAAAAAATTGAAACTGAAGTTTTGAATTTTTTCGGTCTATTTTTCTTGCCTTTTATCTTAAGAGAAGAGGTTGTTTTGCATTCTTGTTTTTTCTAATCGGTATAGATTTGTTCCTACATTCATCTAAAAGTCTGTTTTAGCAGTTTTAAAAAGCCCCGTTTTTGTCCGAGGCTTTATGCATTGCAAAAATTGAAATTAACGCTTTGAGAATTGGAAAGAACGACGTGCTTTTGCTTTACCGTATTTTTTACGTTCAACAACACGACTATCACGGGTAAGAAACCCACCTTTTTTCAAGATTGAGCGAAGTTCTGGTTCGTAATAGGTTAAAGCTTTGGAAATGCCATGGCGCACTGCACCGGCTTGTCCAGAAAGACCACCGCCTGCAACGGTTGCAATAATATCAAACTGGGTATCCCTATTTGTTGCAACAATTGGTTGACGAAGAATCATTCTAAGAACAGGACGAGCAAAATATTTGTCAAATTCCTTATTGTTGATCGTGATTTTTCCAGAACCTGGTTTAATCCATACACGCGCAACAGCGTCTTTACGCTTTCCTGTTGCGTAAGCACGTCCTTGTGAATCAAGCTTCTGCACGTGAACAGGAACAACATTTTCATGTGTTTCTGTAATACTTGTTACTATGCTAAGCTCAGAAAGAGAATTAATTTCAGCCATAATCAAGCAATCCTTTTGTTTTTGCGGTTTAAAGCACCAACGTCAAGAGATTCAGGCTGTTGTGCTTCATGTGGATGTTGGCTTCCAGCGTAAACACGTAGATTCTTCAATTGACGGCGACCAAGAGGCCCTCGAGGAATCATGCGCTCTACTGCTTTTTCAATAACGCGTTCGGGAAAACGCCCCTCAAGAAGTTGACGTGCTGTACGTTGTTTGATTCCACCAATATAGCCGGTATGCCAATAATATTTTTTATCCGTATATTTTTTGCCAGTGAGAGCTATTTTATCTGCATTAATGACAATAACGTTGTCACCATCATCAACATGTGGAGTAAATGTAGCTTTATGTTTGCCACGTAAGCGGTTAGCAACAAATGTGGCAAGACGACCCAAAACAAGGTTTTCTGCGTCAATAATAACCCATTTTTTCACCACTTCAGTTGGCTTTTGTGAAAAAGTTGCCATAGAAGTATCCTTTATTAGAACCCTTTTAATATAAGGGAATTTTTACTGTTTTGCGTTGAAAATTGTTACCATAGCGAAATATTTAACGCATACTACTTGCTCTGATATAATGTCTTTTGATTGACGTCAAGAGAAAATAAAAACTTTATAAAACAACATGTTACAAGAAAGGTATTATAATACCCCATTAAAAGAAGTTTGTAGACCATTTAAATTTAAAATGAATGTTGCAAAAGACTATTTTATCTTTAACGCATGATTGTATTTTATCGTTCTTCATTATAAAATAAGAAATAATGCAGTGGTCTCGTTATTTTCTCAATGTTGAATCTTCTGCTTGTGGTCAAGCTTGGTTAGATGCCCTTGATGTTCAAGGGATAAATAACGCGCGCGCTATTTCTCAAAAATTTGGCTTTCCAGATCAGTTAGCTCGAGTACTTTCAGCAAGAGATGTGGATGAAGCTGAGGCTGTTGCTTTTATTAATCCAACATTGCGTACGCTTATGCCTGATCCAGAAAGTTTTAGGGATATGCAATGCGCTGCAGAGCGCATTGTTAAGGCTCTTCTCAATCAAGAACAGGTTGCTGTGTTTGGTGATTATGATGTTGATGGTGCTTGTTCATCGGCACTCATAGCACGTTTTTTTCGTTATTTTGGTATTGAAGTCAAAATTTATATTCCTGATCGTATTGTTGAAGGCTATGGTCCGAATGAACAAGCAATGAGGATGCTTGTGCAAGAAGGCGCTCGGTTAATTATCACTGTTGATTGTGGCGCAAACAGTCCTGATGCCGTAAAAGCAGCGAGGCTTGCTGGTGCTGATGTTGTGATTTTAGATCATCATCAAATGTCAGAGATTCATCAAGAAGCTGTTGCTCTTGTCAATCCTAATCGTCCTGATGATTTTTCTAAACAGGGGCATTTATGTGCAGCTGGCGTTGTTTTTGTTACGTTAGCTTGGGTTCATCATTTGCTGCGGAAAAAACAATTCCAAGGACCGCTGCCTGATCTTTTAAGTATGCTTGATCTTGTTGCATTGGCAACCATATGTGATGTCGTTCCATTACAGGGGGTTAACCGTGCTTTTGTGTTAAAAGGGCTTCAAGTTGCTCGTTCTATGCATAATCTAGGAATAACAGCTTTAACAAAGGTTGCACGAATAGGGGAGCCGCTTAATAGTTTTCATTTAGGTTTTTTATTAGGTCCTAGAATTAATGCAGGAGGGCGCATTGGTGATCAAGCTTTGGGAGCACGTTTGCTTAGCTGTGAGAATAAAGATGAAGCGGACAGAATAGCAGAACAATTAGATCGGCTTAATCAAGAACGCCAAGAAATGGAGAATATTCAATTAGCACAAGCGGAATCCTATATTGCTTCTCTTTATCAAGGTCAAGAAACACCATTGTCACTTGTCATTTCTCATAAAGAATGGCATCCGGGGATTATTGGTATTCTTGCTTCCCGCCTCAAAGAGCGTTTTTTTTGTCCTGTTTTTGCTATTGCTTTGAAAGAAGATGGAAATGGCGTAGGGTCGGGACGCTCAATTAATGGTATAGATTTAGGAGCAATCGTTCGTGAAGCTGTTACACTCAATTTATTAGAAAAAGGAGGGGGGCATAGTATGGCAGCAGGAATTACAATTCAATCAACAAAAATTGAAATTTTTCGAAAATGGCTAGAAGAAAAAGTTTCTTTAATGGTTTCACAGTTGCGTGCAAAAAAATCTCTTAGTATAGATGGTTCTCTTTCTGCTTCTGGTGTTAATGAAGCGCTGTTTGAATTGCTTGAAAAAGCAGGGCCATTTGGGGCAGGGAATGCAACACCTGTTTTTGTTCTTCCCTCTCATCGACTGGTGAATCTATCTGAAGTTGGTAAAGGACATCTTCGCCTCATTGTATCTAATGTTGAAGGAAAAAAACTACAAGGAATAGCTTTTCGTGCTGTAGGGACATCGCTAGGTGATTTTCTTTTTGAAAATATTGGTGAAATGATTCATTTAGCTGGTCATCTTAGTTTGAATTATTGGAATGGAACGATCAATCCGCAACTGCGCGTGATTGACGCAGCTGCAGTGGTTTGAAAGGGATATTTTTTATATTAGATGTCTAGATTAGAAGCAAAAGTAGAGTTTTCTTGTATGAAACGAAATCGTGCTTCTGGTTTTGTTCCCATGAGACTTTCTACAGTCTTTTTCGTTTCTTGCATTTCCACGGCATCAATAGAAACACGAAGCAATGTACGTTTTTGAGGATGCATAGTCGTTTCTTTAAGTTGTTCTGCGCGCATTTCACCCAGCCCTTTAAAACGCCCGATTTCGATTTTAGCTTTTCCAGTAAATTCAGTTTTGAGCAATTCATCCTTATGAATGTCGTCACGAGCATAAGCAACTTTTCCTCCTTGCGATATTCTATAAAGGGGAGGGACGGCAAGATATAAATGTCCCTGATGAATAAGGTCAGGCATTTCTTGAAAGAAGAAGGTAATGAGCAGTGACGCAATATGAGCACCATCAACATCAGCATCTGTCATGATGATAATACGTTCATATCTGAGATCTTTTTCACGATACTTGGAGCGTGTTCCACATCCAAGAGCAAGGATCAGATCGCTAATTGTTTGGCTTGAGTTCATTTTTTCATGTGCAGCACTGGCGACATTTAAGATTTTACCACGAAGAGGTAAAATTGCTTGGTTTGCTCTATTTCTTGCTTGTTTAGCAGATCCTCCTGCAGAATCCCCTTCAACAATGAATAGTTCAGCACCCAAAGCATGGTTCTGGCTACAATCTGCAAGTTTACCGGGCAGACGTAATTTACGGACAGCAGTTTTTCGACTTATTTCTCTATCTTGGCGTCGTCTAACACGTTCTTCAGCACGTTCAATAACCCAATCGAGAAGTTTTGTTGCTTCTTGTGGGGAATTTGCTAACCAATGATCAAAAGGATCGCGGATTGCATTCTCAACGATACGCTGTGCTTCAATGGTTGCTAATCGATCTTTTGTTTGTCCAACAAATTCAGGGTTACTGATAAAGACTGAAAGTATTGCGGCTGTTGAAATCATAATATCGTCAGACGTAATAATCGTTGCGCGCTTGTTTCCTATTAACTCAGCGTAGGATTTCAATCCACGCAAAAGAGCTTGACGTAATCCTATTTCATGTGTTCCGCCTTCTCCTGTAGGAATCGTATTGCAGTAAGATTGCACACAAGAATCACCACCATGCCAAGCGATAGCCCACTCAACGGAGCCATGGCCATTATTGTGTTGTGTTTTGCCAGAAAAAATTTCTGACGTTACTCGATATTCATCTTTTAGTGACGAAAGTAAATAGTCTTTAAGCCCATCGGGAAAATGAAAAACAGCTTTTTCAGGAATATTTTTTGCGCCTTCAAGTATGACGGGATCACAAGACCAGCGAATTTTTACGCCACCAAAAAGATAGGCTTTGGAGCATGTCATCTTATAGATTTTTTCTGGATCAAAAGCTGCTTTTTCACCAAAAATTTTATGATCAGGATGAAAACGAACGCGCGTACCACGACGATTATAAACATCTCCCAGATCTTCTAATCCAGATTGAGGAATACCACGTGAGAAACGTTGGCGGTAAAGTTTTCGTTCTCGTGCAACTTCAACTTCCATATCATCAGAAAGAGCATTGACGACAGAAATTCCTACTCCATGAAGTCCACCTGCAGTTTGATAAGCCTTTCCATCAAATTTTCCCCCTGAGTGGAGTTGTGTCATAATAACTTCAAGAGTCGATTTCTCAGGCATTTGAGGATGATTTTCAACAGGAATACCGCGTCCATTATCTGTAACGGTTATATAACCATTCCTATCTAATGAGACCTCAATAGAATCTGCATAACCCGCAACAGCTTCATCCATCGCGTTATCAATAATTTCGGCAAATAAATGATGAAGCGCTTTACTGTCTGTTCCACCAATATACATTCCAGGGCGTAAACGTACCGGCTCTAAACCCTCAAGAACTCGAATAGAGAGGGCATTATAGTCATCTTCTTGCGTATCTTTTGCACTTTTTCTTGAAATCATCGCGTTTGATTTCATTGGAGACTGCAGAGTGTTTTCTTTTGTATTTACCCGAGATTGGGCTTTATTTAAAACACTAAAAAGATCCTTTTTGTTATCGCTCATAGCGTTTAACTATCCACCTCATAAAATCAAATATTTATTAAAATAATTTTATGCCTGTTTTTTATTTAAAAATCAATGCACTTAGGAAACATCGATTGTTGGACCAAAAATTTTTTCAAAAGCGTGTTTGAGAGCAATATCAATATCATGCATTGCTACAGGGCAACCTAGATCAAGAAAGCTTGTTACACCGTGGTTTGTAATTCCACAAGGAACAATTCCTGAATAATGGGCTAAATTAGGATTAACATTGATAGAAACTCCATGAAAACTTATCCATTTGCGCACTCGAATGCCAATAGCTGCAATTTTATCTTCGGAAGAAAGATCATTTTGTTTTGATGGGCAATGAGACTGTTTAACCCAGACACCAACGCGATCTTCTCTGCGTTCGCCTTTAATATTAAAGTTGGCAAGCATCTGTATGATCCATTCTTCTAATGCACTAATGAAAGCACGAATGTCTTGTTTCCGGCGTTTAAGATCAAGCATGATATAAGCAATACGCTGTCCTGGACCGTGATATGTAAATTCACCTCCACGTCCTGCTTCATAAACAGGGAATAAATTAGGAGCCAAAAGATCTTTTTTATTTGCACTCGTTCCCGCTGTATAAAGGGAAGGGTGTTCGAGAAGCCAAACTTGTTCATGCGCAGTTTTTGCAAGAATTTTTTCTACACGTTCTTGCATATAACGCAGAGCTTCAGGATACTCAACTAGATGATCGCTTATTTTCCATTCGACGGGTGGATTTTCTAGAATTGCATTAAAATGATGTGATAAGTGATTACGATCTGTATGTTTCAATTCACATGTCATGGGTAATATTTATCTTGATGTTTGAGTTTGTATTGTAATCAATAAAAGTGATTACAGAGTAAGGTATAGAATTGTTGAATAAAAGAGAATACGTTCATAAAATTTTATCTTAAGAAGATTTGCTACGCTTAAAAATCCACGTTCCTTTTACCATCTTCCTGTTGCACCACCACCACCTGATGATCCACCACCACCCCTAAATCCCCCTCCACCTCGAGGACCACCGAATCTTCCACCAGGATATCTGCCACCGGCACTTAAGTTAAGAAACCAAGGTGTGAAGATGATCCCCAGCCAGAGATACTTTTGTGGACCCACTTTTTTACCAAAAATCATTGCAAGAATGGGCAAACCAACGACTATAAAGAGAATGAGAAACATAATTGCATTGATTACCATTTCTTCTTTTTCAGCTTGTTTACGTTGTTCTTCAACGATTTTAGCTTTTTCTTTGATGCGAAAAGTAAAATCAGAATCACTTTCTGTAATAACTTTGATAATTGCATCAACTGCTTCAGCAATTCCTTTTTGATAATTTCCTTCGCGAAAATTAGGAATCATGAAGCTATTAATAATGACAGAGGAAAGAGCATCTGTTAGCTCTCCTTCCAAACCATATCCAACTTCGATACGTGCTGTGCGTTCATTCGGTGCAATGACCAGTAATACACCATTATTGATCTTCTTTTGGCCTAATCCCCATGTACGAAAAAGAAAATTGCTGTACGTTTCTATATCGTTGCCCGAAAGAGTAGGGAGTGTTATAAGAACAATTTGATCTCCCGTTTTCTCTTCGAGTGCTGCCAGTTTTTTTGTCAAGTCTTCCTTGGTTGCATTATCGAGCAAATGAGCCACATCATTAACATAACCTGTTAAATGAGGAAATTTTATTTGCGAACAAGCGATACTTCCCAATGCAGCAACTAAATACAGAGAGCAGATAAAAGCCCATAATTTTGGAAATACAATACGTTGCAAAGAGTATCGAAATGATTTCATTAATTAAAATTAACCTTTGGTGTTTGTTGGCTATCAGTATCGATCGTAAAAGTTGGCATAGGTTTAGCATCACGAAACCATAATTTTGCCCAAATCATCGTCGGCATTGTTTTGAGTGCAGTATTGTAGGCACGTACTGTTTCAATATAATCGCGGCGCGCAACGGAAATACGGTTTTCTGTTCCTTCTAATTGTGATTGAAGAGCAAGAAAGTTTTGGTTTGCTTTAAGATCCGGATAGTTTTCAACAACAGCCATAAGTCGCGAAAGTGCACTTGATAAATTTGCTTGATTTTTGAGATATTGCTGCATAATTTCTGGATTATTCAACATATCTGCATTAATGTTGACTTGTGTTGCTTTAGCACGTGCTTCAATTACATTTGTGAAAACACTTTGTTCATGAGCTGCGTAAGCTTTAACTGTTTCTACAAGATTAGGGATGAGGTCTGTACGACGTTGATATTGATTGAGCACTTCACTCCATGCTGCATGTGCTTTTTCTTCATTTGTTGGTATCGCATTGAATCCGCAACCACTTAAAAATGGCACTAACCATACCAAAAAAATAATAATTGAAAATCGTTTTAATATTCTAAACATTGAAGAAGTTTGTACATTTAACATAAAGATGTCTCCACAGATATTTTATGTATTATATAGAGTTTTTTTTCTTGGTGGAAAGTATTTTGAAATTTATAAACAGGCGTATTTATCAATAAATTGATATCTCTCTGCGTTTTAGGTACGCTTAAGTGACTTGTTGATATTAAAATAATAATAGTAATATAGATGTCATCTTATAAAAGATCAATAATATTCATATTAATTATTATTACAGAAAATTATATTATTTTCGTAGGAGTTTTGGGTTTCAAAATGTGCAGATAATAACTGGAAAAGAGAAAAATGTAAGGATCAATTTTATAGAAAAATAGAAGGTCAGGGCAGTTCTTATTTTCCTCCTTTAGAAGTTATGCTTAACGTATTGGATAAAAAGACTTTTTAATTATGTATATCAGCAACTGTAAGGAGAGACAAAGTTCTATGATAGAAAGTGTCCAACAGCAAAGTGAAAAATTTGACGGATTGGCTGATGATTATAATCGCTATCGTCCTCGCTATCCCCTTACTTTATTTAAGACCATGCTCCATCCTTTTAAGAACAAAAAGAATTTGTCCATCGTGGATATAGGCGCTGGGACAGGCATCGCATTAGAGGGGATTGTTAAATTTTTAGGCAACGAGCACCAATATCATGCTATTGATGTATCGGCAGATATGATTAAGCAGGGACGAAGAAAATTTCCGAACGTGCGGTGGTATCAGGGCCGAGCCGAAGACCTATTGCCTCAAATTGGCGAGGTTGATCTTGTCATTGCAGCGCAAGCGTTTCAGTGGATGGATCGTCCCAAGTTGCTTTGTTCTGTTTCAGATCAACTTCGAGTCAATGGTGTCATGGCGGTTATTCAAAATAATCGTGATTTCAAGCATAGCGAATTTCTAGAGGCTTATGAGACATTGTTAGAGAAAATGAGTCCGAATTATTCCCGTTATTATCGTAATTTTGATTTTTTACAGGAAATGAGTGATGGCTTTGGGGTAGATCCAGAAAAGATTTCTTTTCATACGCACAATTGGACGATGATGATCCCATCTGAAGCTTTTATTGGAATGAGCCGCTCTTCAACGCAAGTGCAACGCGCTATTGCTTGCTATGGGGAAGAATATTTGCGGCAATTGGTCGCATTGATAAAGAAATATGAAGTGCAAGGCAATTTGGAGCTTTTGTATCAAAGTGAGCTCTATATGTATGCAGGATAATCCGATATCGATGATTGCTTTTGCTCTTTTAACACATCAGAGTGGGCGGTATTCAGAAAATTAACGCCTTATTAAGTCAGACTTTGAGAGAGAAAGGTTTTTTCTTCAGCATTCACATTGACATCTTATTACCGCTGATTTTCATTGTTCACTTGATATGAGAGAGTTTAAATAGAAAATTTATGCAGTGCATTATAGTATCGAAGCGCTTTTTTTACTGCAGTTTAACAACAGATTATTTTATAAAATAAGAAGAGGTAGATTGAATAGAAATATTTGATAATTCTTTGTTTTTATGATTGTTTTTTGTTATTAAATGAGAGTGTTTTTAATAAATTTTGACAAAAACAACTGAAAAAGTACAAAAAATTATCATAATCAGAAATTTGTAGTAAAAAAGGTAATGGCTTGGAAGCACCTTTAAAAAACAACTCATTTTGAAATTATCTCTAAATTCAGATTCAATATAACAAAAAAGTAAAATATAAATATGCTATATGAAGCATTTCTCTGTTTAAAAGATATAATATAAAACAATATATTAATTATTTTTTTTTGATATAAGAAAACTTCTTTTATTTTTATTTTAAATAACGAGTTAGGCCGATTCTTATGTGGTTTTATTGAAGATGTGTTTTTCAAGGTTTAATCTGGCGCTTTAAATACAATTTTAGAAGTCGCAAATAAGCTCAATTTCTTCTCTGTTGTGATGTGTTAAATAAGTTTTTTAATTTTCTATAGAGTTTGATTTTTGCAATCATGATAGATTGTGACAGCTATCTATTTAAGGTTTTTATAAGTTTAGTAAGAATAGCTTGATAATAAATCCATTGATTTTTTCATCTTTACGCTTCATAAAAGAATAAGCCTGCACCATCCACACTTTCATCTCCCAATGTTGCGACAGCCCTTGACACGGTTCATAAGAGGAGTTTTTAGTCCTTTTTTACAGTTTTATCCATACGCCAATCTCGCTTATGACGTGCAAGCGAATGGTTTTGATTTATTCAACATACACAGATGTGGAATGAGAGAGTTTTAAGATATTCAGCTCTCTCATTTAATATGAAGCATGCTAGATTATGATTATAAATTAAAGCTTTATCTATTTTTGAAATCCATGACTTGGTTGTGTTTGTCAATATTTCATTTTCATTTATCGTAAACTATTCTACTTTTGGATAATAACTCCATTGTAAGGAATACCTTTAAGAAAGCATTCTCGCTTTAAAGAGTCGTTATAGTTTTTTTTGTTTTATAGAAGGATCAATAATGCTAAACGTTATACTTTGATAAAAAAAAAGAAAGTAGATTATGACTATTATACTGAAACCGAGCGAGGTGACGCTTAGTGAGCTTGCAGCTATTTATTTTAATGGTGAAGTGAGTAAACTTCATAATGACACGCATTTAGCTATCGAGAAAGGGGCTCAGCGCATTGCTGAAATTGCTGCTGGAAGTGAGCCTGTGTACGGTATTAATACTGGTTTTGGGAAGTTGGCTTCCATTAAAATTGATGCGGACGATGTCGCTGTTTTACAGAGAAACCTTATTTTGTCCCATTGTTGTGGGGTAGGAGAGCCTTTAGCTGAAAATATTGTGCGTTTGATAATGAGCTTAAAGCTTATCTCTTTAGGAAGAGGGGCTTCAGGGGTTCGTCTAGAATTGATAAATTTGCTGGAAAATATGCTTGCAAAGGGCGTTATTCCTGTCATCCCTGAAAAAGGGTCTGTTGGTGCTTCAGGTGATTTAGCTCCACTTGCTCACATGGCGGCTGTTATGATGGGAGAAGGGGAAGCATTTTTTCAAAATATTCGTATGAGTGGGGCGGTTGCATTAGAGAAAGCGGGATTGTCCCCTATTATTTTAGAGGCAAAGGAAGGTCTAGCTCTTATTAATGGGACTCAAACATCAACAGCCCTTGCACTTGCTGGTCTTTTTCGGGGTTATCGGGCATTGTGTGGTGGATTGTTGGCAGGGGCTTTGACGACAGATGCTATCATGGGATCAACGGCGCCATTTCATCCTGATATCCATATTTTACGAGGACATTATGGGCAGATTGCCGTATCGAAAACATTAGAAAAGCTTGTAGAGGATTCAGAAATTCGTGCAGCACATTTACAGGGGGATGAGCGTGTACAAGATCCTTATTGTATACGTTGCCAGCCACAGGTGATGGGGGCATGTTTTGATATTTTGCTGGCAGCAGCAAAAACACTGATTATTGAAGCAAATGCTGTTACAGATAATCCATTGATTTTAAGGAATGGTGAAGTTGTATCAGGTGGGAATTTTCATGCTGAACCTGTAGCATTTGCTGCTGATCAGATTGCTCTTGCTTTATGTGAAATAGGATCTATTTCTCAACGGCGTATTGCTCTTATGGTTGATCCAGCAGTTTCTTATGGACTTCCAGCCTTTTTAGCACATAATGCGGGTCTTAATTCAGGTTTTATGATTGCTGAAGTAACAGCGGCAGCTTTAATGTCTGAAAATAAGCAAATGGCCCATCCTGCTTCCGTTGATTCAACCCCAACTTCTGCCAATCAAGAAGATCATGTTTCAATGGCTTGCCATGGAGCGCGTCGGTTATTGGTAATGAGCGAAAATCTTTTTACACTTATTGGTATTGAAACGCTTGTTGCAGCACAAGGAATTGAATATCGTGCACCTTTAAAAACAAGTACTTTTTTGCAATCTGTTATGGAATGTCTACGAAAAAATGTTGCTTCTCTTAAGGAAGATCGCTATCTGGCTCCAGATCTTCATCAAGCACATATACTTGTGCGTGAAGGGCACTTATTATCTGTTTTACCAGAAACAATTTTTCCTTCATTAAGTTTTCAATAGTATTTGTTTTAAGGTCAATGCTGAAGGGCGGATATTGAATTTTAAAACTTTCTCATATGAAAATATAGAGGAGCGATACAATATTTGAATTATTTAATAAATCATATATTTATTACTGTATATATCTGATTTTTGTAGTTAACTAGATATTATGTTATTTTATAGAAACTATAAACTTAAAGCACCTATATTTTCTGATTTATATCAGAAATTTTAATATAAGTTAAATAATATCCACGAATTATATATTCGTGATATTATATTTCTATAAATATAAATATAAATTATAATATATGTATTGTATCGAGTAAAAATAAAAGTTTTATTTTATATTATTCTTATTTGTTAATACTTTATGAATTTTATAGTTTATTTTTGATATTTAAAATAAAAAAGGAGAAAGGAATGTTTAAAAGTGCTAAATTATGTGTTTCAATAACAGTTCTTTTTTTCTCTCAAATTCTTGAGATTCATGCAAATTTTAGGAGAGGTAGCTTTCCAGAGGAAGTTTTCATTATGATAGTGGCCCAAGAGAAAGAGCCTCTTATTTCAGCGAAAAACAAAGATTTTATTGCTATATCAGGGCAAATTCCCAGAGGTAATGAGAACGCTATCATCGGACCAACAATCAAAGATGCTCTTTTTATCGTATATTTTTTTTTCATTGGAAAGCTTGTCGTTAAGGCAGCTGGAGTCCTTAAAAGATGGGTTGTAGATAAATTTTCTCATGCTTTTGAAGACTTGCGAGATTCGTATTATCATTGATTGAGCTATTCAATTGGCATAAAAAGTTTGTTTTATGGGCTTAAAGAAAGTTTGCTTAAAGTAACAAAAAATTAATTTTATGCGTAGTTAATGTGTTTGTTATGAATTTTTAGGCTTCTATTTCAGTGCACCGAAATAGAAGCCTAAAAGTTTAGCTTACATTAAGGTTAATTTTCTCTGTAAAAAACTATAGAATACGAAATGAATTAAATGACAATTGTGAAAAAATTCATTATCACTTTATTTGAATAAAATAATACGAAATTGTAGGCTATAAAAGCTGAATAATTCGCAATAAAAGTATTTTTTCATTGTTTAGAGCAAAGTGTTGGACTGGCTGGTCTTCGATGTTTTTTGAAATATATTTGTGAAAGAAACATGAGGCTTTATTTATCATAGAGCTGTTATCGTGGTGTGGATTGTCAGCATTTCAAAAAGTAAGGAAAGAAATGGCAATAAATGAACTGAAACGGGGTATGAGTAAGCGCCAAGTTATTTTTTTAGCTCTTGGTTCTGCTATTGGAACAGGTCTTTTTTATGGGTCTGCACAGGCAATTAAGCTTGCGGGTCCCAGTGTTTTGATTGCCTATTGTATTGCTGGTTTAGCTATTTTTATGGTTATGCGGGCTCTAGGAGAGATGATACTTCATAATCCATTGCCTGGTTCTTTTGCTCGTTATGCGGCAAATTACATATCACCATTAGCAGGTTTTTTAACGGGATGGACATATGTATTTGAGATGATTCTTGTTGGTTTGGCTGATATTACAGCTTTTGCGACTTATATGGGGTTTTGGTATCCTGATGTTGCTCCTTGGGTATGGGCACTGAGTATTACATTAATCATCACAGGCATTAATTTAGCTGCTGTAGAAGTCTATGGTGAACTAGAGTTTTGGCTCTCTTCTATTAAAGTTATCGCTATCATTGCGATGATTATTTTAGGAATAGCAATTATTTTTTGGGGGTGGGGTGAAGGTGCAGATTTTTCTACCGTTACTGTTCATAATTTATGGAAAAATGGTGGACTTTTTCCCAATGGTTGGTTTGGTTTTTTAGCTTGCTTTAGTGTTGTTGTTTTTGCTTTTGGTGGCATAGAAATCATTGGCATGGCAGTTATGGAAGTTCAAAACCCTCATCAAACGATTTCAAAGGCAATTAATTCTACTCCAGTTCGTATTTTGCTTTTTTACGTCATGACGTTAGCTATTTTAATGTCTCTTTATCCTTGGAATGAGATTGGTCTCATGGATAGCCCTTTTGTATCCATTTTTGAAAATCTTGGGATTTCGTATGCAGCAAATATTTTAAATATTGTTGTTGTTACAGCGGCTATTTCAGCAATGAATAGTGGAATGTATGGTGCTTGTCGTATGATCCATGGTTTATCGCAGGAAGGTTATGCTTTAAAAAAGTTTCAATATTTATCAAAAAATGGTATACCAGTTTTTGTTATTTTGATGATCTTCGGTATCTTTCTTCTTGGTGCTGTCCTTAATTATTTTTATCATGAAAAGCTTTTTTTTCTTATTGCCGCAATGGCAACATTTGCGACAGTTTTTGTTTGGATGATGATTCTACTTTCACAATTTTCTATGCGAATTAAGATGCCTAAAGAAGCACAGAATGGTTTAAAATTTCCCATTCCATTTTGGCCAATAGGGTCGATTTTTTCTATTTTATTTATGGTTTTTATTTTTATTCTCTTATGGTATTTTGATGAGACACGACCAGTTTTAATTATAGGTGTTATTTGGATTGCTTGGCTTGTTATTTGTTTCTATGCACTTAAACTTTATAATTTTAAGCAAAAGAAGCTGAATAAAATGTGAATAGAGAAAAAACTCAAAACAAATAGCTGATGTCATCAGGAGAACAGGTGTTTGATTGTTTTCTCTAAAGGTTAGAACAATCTAGATTGAAAAAATCTGCTCGTTATTATTTTGCTTTGGAAGTTTTTGTGAACCATTGTTTACGGTAACGACAAAATCATATAAATATTAGGCGTTTTTTTGATGGTGAGCTGTGCCATCAATATAAGTCTTTCAGGTTAAAATGCCTAACAGTGCAAATAGATTTTACCAGATACATGATTATAGGCAGATATCTTTTTCTAAACGTATTAATGAAGTTCTGTTTCACGAAAGAAGTTATTGTAAGAATTGTTTTTTAGCTCTTTAAAAAATTGGTTGTTTAAATTTTGTTGTTTAGAAAATTACTATTGCTTTTAGAAGCGAAGATAAAGTTCTTTATGTATTTTTTCTCAAAGAGGATTGGCGTTGGTAGAAAATAGTGGATAACAAAGTTACATGAGGCATTGTATCATTGTTTTTACAAAAACTTTAATAAACAGCAGCAAGGTATTACAATAAAATCTCATAGAAGAGTAAATTAAAGAGAACAATGAACGTGTGACAGTTTTACGATTCTTATTGCTCTCACAAGAGGAAGGATCAAACTTATTTTTTTAATATTGATACAAGAGTAATTTTTATCACAAGTGGAGGCGGACAAAATGCACTCCGCAACTGTATTTCGGTGCAAAATTATTCGATATTACCATAAAAGGCGCTCAAGAACACTACAACCAGCAAAAAAATCATCGGAAAGTGGCTTTTTACACGAGAAATCTTCCAATAGCTCTAAACACACACAACAACAATTCTCTCTATCCTTGAGGCAACAGGCAATGTTGATATGGATGTACAATGAGATGCTACGATTATTGCTTCTCATCTGATTTCTGGTCAAGATATCAATGTAATGGGGGAAAGTATGACGATTGTTGGCATGACAGACCATCATAGCAGCCATTCACAGACGCATGAAACAGGTTTTGATGGGAATAAATTTGACTTTGTAAGCAGAATTATTGGCGGTAATGGCTATACCTACGAAACGATACCTGCTGGCAGTAACGTTTGGATAGAATGGTAGAGAGTGGCTACAAATCCCATAAATCCCCATACCTGTCTTGGAGATGCGGGTCCAAAATGCCAAAAATTTTATGGCACATCTCATTTAGAACAAAAGCCTTGAATTAGATCATGGAGTAAAAAATGAAACACATCGTAAAATTATTAAGTGCTGTAACTTTGTTAAGTATAGCTGGATGTCAGTTTAATAAGCCTCCTTCAGGATATTTGACTGCTTGGGAAAAACCAGGAGCAGATTTTACAGAGATAGGAAAAGGCTTGTTAGAATGTGGTATGCCAACTCCTTATGATGTCGATCCAGAAAACAGAAAGCAGAGCATCAATGCAAAAGCAACAACTTATGCTTGCATGCTTCAATCAGGTTTCCGCTATAAAGATGAAGAGGTAGCAAGAGCGGGTGGACCATGTTATACTTTTAGAGCCGAAAACTTGCCGATTTGTCGTTCAGGCGCTGTCATCCCGAGGCGCAGTGTCAAGAAGCGCTTGAACAGCCCTTTTTGTAAAAAATATAAAAATGCACCTGAATGCAAACCTTAAGTCTTGCTGTTTGTGACGATCACAATCCCTACCTTCATGTTTCTCATACCCGTACGCGGGGGGCTTAATTCAGCATGTCAATGCTATTTATTTATGGGTACCACAACTGTTGGCGCAATAATATGAAATATCTATTTTGGTTATAATCAAAATATTGATAATAATTATAAGCATATCGTTGATAGATAGATGATTTTAGTAATAATTTTACCGTATTTTTGATATAATAATTATGGCATAATCTTCGGAAAGATAAAAATAATATAGGTTGATAATGTTCATCATTGTTTTGGAAATAAAAAACAGCATGTAAAATAATTTATAGATTGTTTCGTAATATCAAAATTACTCAAGGATAGGAAAATGAAGCAGATTTTAAAATTATTAAGCGGGATAACCTTATTTGTTATGGCTGGATGCTACCCTGAGCAGCCTTCTCGAACAGCTGTAGATGCATGGGAAAAATCAGGTGCTGATCAGCTTGAGATCAAAAAAGCTCTGTTAGAATGTGGAATACAGCATCTTGATGGTCGTCTTGATACAGAAACAAGTACTGATGAGAAATTCAATGCTGAGGAGTCTGTGAATGCATGTATGATCCAAGCAGGTTTCCAAGATAAATTGGGAAGAATGAAGTGGTGTGAGAAATATAAAAATCTTCCAATTTGTCAGCCTGATGCAGTTATTCCTCAGCGAAGTGTAGAGAGGCGTTTGAATAGTCCTCATTGTGAAGAGCATAAAGAACAACCTGAATGTCAACCTTAAGTATTGAGGCTGCTGTAATCAAAAATCCTTCCATTCTTGTTTTTGCATGGGGGGTGGGATTGTTTCTTCAATATCTATATGCTAACAAAAGTCATCTTGCGTGTGAGAAAATATTAGAAGACTTATCAGTCTTTCTATCGTAAATATTGACGGAGGGGGAAATGAAAAAAACATTGAAATTATTGATTGCTATAATTTTATTAAGCTCTGCTGGGTGTATTAGCAAACCTCCCCCATCGACGTTAGAATTATGGGAAAAGTCTGGTGTCAGTAAGTCTATGGTCCAACAAGCACTGTCAAAATGTGGTTGGAAACCAATCTACGCTTCTTCTAAAAATATGGATTCGCGTGCAAGTGATTTTGCAGCAGTTTATGAGTGCATGACTAAAGCAGGTTATCGGTACAAATTACAAGATTCAAAGGGAATCTATTTTTCATCAACGCCGCGAAGTGATTCATTTTTAGTCAATTTAATGGTAGCAGGGTATCAGCAGGTTATGGACAATGATACTTTTGGTGTAACCAATTCGACACAACAAGAGCGAGATTTGATGTTACGTTTTGAAAATGATAAAAAGCGCCAGAAAATAAAAAAAGCTTTGCACAAGTGATCATCAACAGTAGAACGTTAATTTTTAAAGCAATAATTAAATAAAAATATTAAACGGGAGAAGAGAGAAATATAGCTCTTTTGTCTCTAATGTAGTTATATTCATCAGCTACGAGATTGGCAATAGTGTTGTTGTCAGATGATGCTAGCGGAGGATAGTGAGTTGTTGTTTAGAGAAATTTATTCAATATAAAGAATGGCAAATAATAGCTTTGCTAAAATATCTTCTTTAACGATAATAAACAGATAGCTTTCATAGAGCTAATTTTGATGAAATTTTATTTTGGTGTTTTTTAAGTTCAGAATGGTGAGTGTTTTACTGTATTTTAGATTTTATCAAAAGATCTAAAATATTACATTTATTAATTCAAATCATTGATGATAGGGTATTAGGAGAAGTTTTTTATTTATTCAAATTTCTTTGTTAGATATCTAGCATTTTTAATATAGAAATTGTGTACATTAGCTTATACATTAGTGTGCAATTTCTTGTTTTTTTGTTGTAGTTGAAGAGATGATGCGGTTATAGATTTCGTATACTGTATCTTTTTGTTCTGTGTTTTATTAAAACGTTTTAATCGTTTAATCTTAAAAGTTATTCTCATTTTGTTGTATTTTTATTTTTTGGTGGTGAGATAAATTGAATATTATATCTCTTCAAAATTCGCATTTTTTTACGTTTTTTTAAGATTGGTTTTTTGGCCTTTTGTAATTACAGTTTCCAGCGGTTTTTGAGATGCATTCTTTAAAGGGATTTTCATCCTAAATGGTATTTTTAAACTTTTTGTTCTTTCTTTACATAAAACACAAAACATATTATTGAATGCTATGATTTTATCATAAAAAATAAAATAATTTTGTTTGTTTTATTCTTTTTGTGTTTAATTTGTGGTTTATTTTTTTGCCAGCATTTTTTGTTTTTGTTGAAAAAAGAAAGTTTTGAAAAACAATGATAATCAAGGTATCTAACAATCACTTGTATTCGTGCGTTTTTACAGCAGCTATTTTTTCTTTTTTGTTAAATATAAATATTGAGGCACATTCTCATTCATATACATCACTGTCATGTGACAAAAACAAATTACCTTATGAATGCAGTGATGGTTCAAAGCATACAATTAGTGATAAAGTATATAAATTCACGGCGCCTGTTAAAGA
This sequence comes from Bartonella sp. AP280QHHD, assembly GCF_042196125.1. Lineage (NCBI taxonomy): Bacteria > Pseudomonadati > Pseudomonadota > Alphaproteobacteria > Hyphomicrobiales > Bartonellaceae > Bartonella > Bartonella sp. AP280QHHD. The sequence goes on from NZ_JBHIPQ010000018.1 coordinate 52,800, forward strand.
AACGAATGGGGAGGATTGTTCTCTCATGTTACCTGCTGCTATAGTAGTGCAGGAGCCAAATACAGTTATTCAGGCAACGCGTGTAGAGGTTGAAGGGACTGCGGGTATAGAAGATATTTATGGTGTTTTTGTATCACGAGGGGGAAAAATTGTTTTGAGCGATTCAGCTTTTAAAAATGTATCAATAGGTCTTAAAGCTGATAATGGAATGATTGAGGTTGATCGTGGAACAATTGAGGCTTTTCAGATTGCTGCTTATGCAGAGAAGCGAGGAGCATCTGTTACGTTAACGAATACAAAAATTAAAGTGGAAGGTTTGGGTATCGGTCAAGAGAGTGCTCTTTTCGTTAGTGCTGATGCGGGTATTCAGATGAAAAGTGGATTTATTGATGTGAATGATGCTGCTGCGCTTTATGTGGGGAGAGGGGGGAGTGCGACTTTAGATGGTGTTACCATTGCTTCAAAATATCAAAAAACAGAAGACAAAGAAAATACAAATGAAAAAATTACACATACAGTTTTCAATGTAAAACATCAGGGTTCTGTTTATGTAAAAAATACGAATATTATTTCTACGGATGTTCATGTTTTAACAGTTGGACAAGATTCTAACACGCCATCCAATAACGGCAGGGAAGGAAATATTTTAATTTCGCGGGTTAATATTGAAGATTCAACAATTAAAGCAATAGGTAACAAACATGGTATGTATTTTGAGAGGGATGAGGAAAATGATGCGTATGAACAGGGGCTTGTCTTTTTGAAAAGGACGATTTTTGAGGTTCCAGATGGGACAGCTGTTCATAGTCATAACAGTCGTATTTATATTGGAGTAACAGAAGGTACAAAAATTTTTGGTGACTTATTATTAACAGCTGAAAAAGGGGGAAGTGTAGCGATTTTGGCTAATTCTTCTTCATTGATAGGAGGGACTCGTGTTGCCGATGATTCTATTGCTGAGCTTTATTTAACAGGGGGATCAAAATGGTTTTTGACAAAAAGAAGAGAGATCGATTTGCAAGTTGCAAACCGTACAAGTTCGTCTATTTCATTTGTGAAAGTTTCTGATAGTTTTATTGCTTTTGAGACTCCAATGTTTCAGGAGTATCAGACACTTCATATTGGGAAGGGAGAAAAAGAAGTTTATAGTGCGCAAGATAGGGCAGATATTTATCTCAATACGCATCTCAGTAGTGATGGTTTGCTCGATAATACAAAAACTGATCGGCTTTTAATACATGGTGATGTTTCTGGAAAAACAACAGTTTATGTGCAATTTGTTGCAGGAAATCAGGGTGAGATAGCAACCGGTGAAAATGCTCATAGTATTTCACTTATTCAGGTTTCTGGAAAAGCGGCAGAGGATTCTTTTCAGTTAAATCGTGCTTATATCGCATTAGAGGGTTTGCCTTACCAATATTATCTTCATGCTTATGGTCCAGCTTCTGCTCTTGGAAATGCACAAACTTCTCAAAGATTGGTTGAAGGAGATGGAGATTTTTGGGATTTTCGCCTTGAAAGTAAATATATTCAGCCTGTTTTAGAGGTGTCTGCTATTCCCCCTTCTGAGTTAAAGGTCAGAGAGGTTGTTCCACAAGTTCCGACCTATCTTTTGTTACCAAATGCTTTGTTTCATGTTGGGCTCATGGATATGAGTCATCAACAAAAGCAGTTGCAAGTTAGGCGGTCTATTCCTCGTAAATTATTAAAAGTTGAAGGGAACTTTGCTTTATCTGTCCACGGTTATGGTGGGAGTTATCGTTATGTCTCAGATCTTTCTACACTTAAATATGGGTACGATGGTCATGTTGATTATAACGCTATAAAAACAGATATTTTGCTCAAAACAATAGAGCGTGCATATAGTACGACATCTTTTGGGATTATGGGAACCTATGGAAAGCTTTCCTTACAACCTCATAACGTGGAACAAAGTCAAAAGAGTACATTTAATAAATGGTCATTTACGGCATATGCTAGTGTGAAACATTACACTGATTTTTACGTAGACGGTCTTTTATCTTATGGTTTGTTTAAAGGGGATGTGCGTAGCCGTGTTTGGGGTAAGACGGCGACATTAAAAGCAAATCCTTTGAACGTGTCGTTTTCTGCTGGTAAAGTGTCTATGACAGGATATAAAGATCTTATTTTTGATCTGCAACTTCAGCTTATTTATCAACATCTTCAATTTGATAAGTTTCGTGATATTGATGGATTTGATGTTGAGATGAAAAAAATAGATCAATGGTTTATGCGTATTGGTGGGCGTTTAAGTAAAACATTTACAGCCTCTGAAAAGGATCGTATCATTTCTTTTTATGGCAATATTCATCTTGCTCATTGTTTTGGTAAAGAACAATTTGTTCATTTTAAAGATGTTTTTCAGTTGAGTTCTTTTGGTTCTTCCTTAGAAGTTGGCTTGGGTGTCAATTCACAGTTTTCTTCTAAAGTTACACTTCACAGTGATCTTAGCTATCAGCATAGGTTAACCAAGGCTGGTTTTTCTGGAGTTCGTTTTTCTGGTGGATTGCGCTATCATTTTTAAGCAATCTTTTTAAAAATAATAAATGTGATTTTCGAAGTCTTGTTCTACTATCGGAATTAAAACCATTGTTTGTGCAGAATTTTTTAATAATGGTACCATGTGCTTTAATAAATATGAAAATATCATGTTGATTTATTTTTATCTACTATAGCATTTCTCAAATGTTTTAAAAAATTTGTCCATCTGATAAACAGATTAAAATGAGAAAATCCTACAATATCGGGGTTCTTATTCAATATGAATAAAGATAAATTATCATTATAAATCAATGTTTTGCCATATGATGCTTAAGGTGTCATCGAGCCATTTGTGGTAATTGCGTGCTTCTTCGTTTGAGTTATGAACAGAGAAAATAAAACCAGGATATCCACCAAATGCTGGTGGAGGTGGTGAAAGATGATTGGTTTCAAAGAAAATGATAGTTCTGGCGGTTTGAGGATGCTGTGCAACCTTATCGAGACCTAAAAATCCAGAAAACCGTCCATGACCACGAAGAGGAATAATATAATTTGCCGCCACTTTTTCAGCTGGGAGTATATCGGGAAGGTCTAAGTTTTTTTCAGCTAAAGCGGCATTCATACATAGTTTTGCAAATGAAATCCCTGTACCTTGCTCAACAATAAAATGGGAGACACCCGATCCACCTATACGAGCGCCAATCTCAATGATATAAGGTAAATTATGAGCATCTAGGCGTAGCTCTACATGGGCAGCACCTATATTTATACCAAGAGCTTTAACTCCAGAGCATGCCGCCTCACATAAAGCAATAATTAAAGGATCATCTATATCACAGCGTTGACGATAAATTGTTTCTTCAAACCATGGTCCCTCAGGCTGTCCCTTGTCTCCAATGGCCAGAACGTGTACACCTGCTGTATCAACAAAGCATTCTACGACAAACTCTTTTCCTGGCAAATACTGTTCTACTACTAAACCTACAGGTTTATTTTTATCATTAAAACGTGCCATGTCTTTATGCTGAACATTCCATACGGCTTTAATGAGATCAGGAAGTTCGGCGGAATTTTTAGCTAACATTACGCCTGTACTTGCCCATCCAGAGACGGGTTTAATAACGAGTGGATAATCCAAGGCTTGTGTTTGTGATAGGTCTTCTAGATGATCTATATAAAAGAATCCTGGTGTTCTTAAGCCTGCTTTAGCGAAAGCTTGACGCATGAGATATTTATTTCTGGTTAATGCTGCTACTTCTGGTTCAATACTTGGAGTATTGATTTTTTTTGCAGCCAAAGCTGTCCATAGGATGGCTTCTTCGCGAAGGGTCATAACCCCAGAAATATTGCGTTCTTTTGCTTCCGTTGCAAAAGTGTCTAGAGCTGCCTCTGGGTTATCAAAAACAGGAAGTTGCCAAGTTGAAGTTACTGCTGCGGGGTGTTGAGAGGGAACGCTTTCAGCGGTATCATAGATCATTACTAATTCGATATTAGCTGCTTGTGCTGCTTCAAATATAAATGGTAATTTTGCATTGCGCTGGCAAACTAACGCGAGTTTTTTCATTTTGTTTCCTCATTAAATTTGGAGTTTTGAGAATGGCGTTTATGTTGCCATGTAGATACCTTTGATGCATCTATAAATAAGAGTGTCATCCCTATAACAACTACAATCATAGCAATTATTTTGATCATATTGAGAGAAGGGCTCGAGCCGATTATCCATTCACATGCAATCACTGCAAAAGGGGATAATACGCCGATAGTGTTGGCGTATAATACGCCTCCTTCGGCTAAAACTTTTTGATATAATACGTAAACTGGTGCCGAGCAAACAGTTCCTAAAATCAATATTTTAAATATATCTTCTAACTTAAGATAGAAGAGTGGGGCAGGATCAAAAATAAATAATGGCATAAATGATGCTGCAGAAATTGTCGTGATCCAAGCCAGTGAGGTGAGCAAAGGTAGATTTTTAAGATAACGTTTAGACAATAAGCCATAAGCAGAATAAGAAAGTGCTGCTGTTAAGGCAAGCACTACTCCTATCAGGTTATAATATCCACCTTCTCCACTATTTATATTGAATACTACAGCTGCTACACTGACAATTATCACTCCACTAAGCTTCAGCCATGAGAATTTAAGGACATTTGTCAATGCACCTAATATATAAGTAATTCCTGGAATAGTAGCGAGCACCATGGTTAAATCACTGGCTTTGAGCGATTTTAATGCACCAAAGCTGCATACAAAATACAGCGAAAATCCTAACACTGAGAGAATTAAAAAAGAAGGTATCATGGAAAGCAATGGTAGGGATCTGAAAACAGCTTTCTCACGAAATATTGCAATCAGCCATAAGGTGGCAGCGGTGGCAAACAACCTAAGTCCAACCGCATGCATGACGGGTATATTGCTAACCAAATTCTTAGATAATAACCAACTTATGGAAAACAATGCTAGAATGGCAAAAGTAAATAATAATAATCGTCCTTTTATAAAACTCAATGATTTAATCCTCTAATCACTCGCTGTGCATAAGATGATGTTGAAAAATTAAATCGTGACTGTGAAGTTTGCGGCTTACCAAGATTATTTTGGATATAATCTTTAGCTCCTGCCAAATAAGCGTCATCATCTAATGCTTCAAGTGCTTCTATATCTGCTATCATCAATATTATTACTTTTTCAAGACGCTCCAAATCAAATTGAAGATAACCTTAATTTGTTTCAATCAATGCTTTGTTCCGCATCAATATTTCAAAAAGCAAGATCCCTGTACCAGCATCGAATGTCATATGCTGATCAGAATCTTTTGGATAACGAAATATGCGTTCTAATAGGATAAATTCAGTTATTTCTTTCCAAAATTTTGGATGATTTTGTAGCATAATACGCACTGTAATTAAATCAACTTTAGTTTCTTCTAGAAGACCTGTAAACCAATTTAATTTTATATACAGATTTTTATCCAATGGCCGCGGTCCGGTATGATGTGCATAGTCATGATAATAGCCCCACAAACAGCGAGCATCGTAAATGTCTTCTTTAGATAAGTTACGACTATGCAATTGACCGAACAGGAATTTACTATCTCGACCGAGTAAACGTTCAGCTTCCACAATTGTTTGCTTGTTGTAAATATCAAAGAATTTACTGAAAAAAAAACAAAGCAAATGCTTGCTTATCAATTTTTTGAGCAGCTGCTACAGATTCTGGGAATAGAACAATGCAATTGCCTTCTAAAAAACCTCTTGATGCTATTCCCATTTTTATACATTGAAATGGTGATACATAATTATTTGTATATTTTGAGGCGTCAGCAAGATAGGCCGTTTCATGACGATATCCTGTAACTAATTCCAGCCGGAATCCTTCTGGATCAGGTCCATTTGTTGCACGCATTGGAGCCAAGAAAAACAAGGGCGCATCTGGTAATGGGGCTTTGAAAGCAGCCAAAGTGTTATCAAATTTAGGAGGGGTCGTTAAACCGCTGATCATCCACTGATGAAGATCATCAGAAGTGGTCGCTAAAAGTTTTGGAGATAATCCGTCAAGAATATTGGCATGGTGGTTCAGCAGAGTGATCAATTCATTGATCATATTATTATCTGCTGAAGTTGGTTCTTTAATGCTCCCATCTCGTTCTTGGCGCATACGGAATTTGTCAACCAAGTTAACAATGGAAAGAAGCGCTTCAGATTTTTTCATGATGAGTTGACTTTAGTGAGTGGAGCAAAAAGGCCATTGGCACTTGTCCAAAATTTTCGACAATACTCAGCCTATAGCGATTTGCCGCAACCGATGTTGTGATACAAGCATCTGCTTTTTCAGCCTTACAAAGAACGGCTGCATCAGCATTGCTGTTGGCAAATACTTTGTCATATTGATGAGCTACCAGAGATTGCGGGGCAGGATGAGACGCTATGGTTTTAATTTCATCAGCGTTATTGCGTTTAGCTAAAACCATAGAGTGAGTAGGCATGATAAAGCTGTCAAATAATTGCATATCACCTAAACGGGTAAATATGAGTGTATGCAAATCAGGGTAAGCAGCACAACTTAAGAGATAAGCATCTTTTTTTTGAGCAAGTTCATTAAATGCTTCTTCAAGAGTTGCGTATTATATAATACGGGATCTCGAGTCAGTGGACAAAATATTTTTATTGTGATTGTCAAGCCACCACTGTGTTGCTGCTGCACAGTTAGTATCTGCAGGGCCAAGTGTATAGATAAAAGCATTATTTTCAGATTACATAATCTCTATTCTTTTAATTATGCGACTAAATTTAAATTAGTGTGATATGATAGAGTATATCAAGAACAATGCGTTAAGTAATTTAGTGCTTTATAAAATAATGTATATATGAAAGAAAATTTACAATTATAATTTTGTCTGTTCATTATTCTATCATGCCGTAAAACAGCGTCTTTTAGGGGAGTAATTGAGCAGAAAAATTCTATGCAGGGTATTTATTGGATATGTTAGAGAATTATTGAAATGGTTAAGCGAAGGTGAATGACACGTAAACCGTACTGCTCTATCATTTTTTGGATGAGCAGCGTTTTTGAATCTGTTCATATTGATAATACTATTGTAGGTGAATAATAAGCAAATTGGTAAGGCATGAACATCTTTGCCATAAAACTCAATATGTTTAACTTCTTAATTAAGATAATACTTTTAGAAATTGTTTTACTATTATGATTGTATTAAATATATAAAAGGCAATCATCATTGTCTTGTTTGTAAAAGAAACATGAAATATAACTCTTAAATCAGATTGAGATTGGTAAGATTTTTTTCTTCTTTGGAATCGTTAAGAAGGTCAGATTAAACCTTATTCAAGCTACAGAACCTAAAGAAACAGTCGTTTTTTTTGAAAAGATCAGAGGTAAACAAATATGCGTGAGATTTTGGATCATGTTGATATGCCATTGAATAAGAAGAGTTCTGTTCAAAAGGTTCAAAATCTTTCATTCCAATCACACCCAAAACGGTTTTATAAGCAAGTGAAGATCGCTTGTGAGGAGGGCGGCTTTACGATTTTGTTGGATGAACGTCCTGTAAAAACGCCCGCAAGGCGTCATTTTCATGTGCCAACAGAAGTGTTTGCTGAATATGTTGCTCAGGAATTTGAGAACCAAAAGCACGTTGTTGATCCTGCAAAAATGCCGATGACGCGTTTGGTTAATACTGTTATTGATGGTATCGCTGATGATATGCAGGCGGTTTTTGAAGATTTATTGCGTTTCGTTGCATGTGATATGATCTTTTATCGTGCACAAACACCTAAAGAGTTGGTGCAAAAACAATCTGAGCAATGGGATCCTTTATTAGATTGGGCAGAAAAAAAACTGGGTGCAAGGTTTTATTTGACAGAAGGGCTGATGCATGTGGAACAATCACCAGAAGCACTTCAAGCAGTCAGTAATTATTTACGTAGAGTTGAGTCTGCTTATATGCTTGCTGCACTTCATATGATGACAACATTAACGGGATCTGCTCTCATTGCTCTTGCTGTTGCAGCGGGAAACATTGATGCTGATCATGCTTGGTCTATTGCCTATTTAGATGAAGATTGGATGATGGAGCAATGGGGAACGGATAAAGAAACAATAGCACGCCGTTCTCATAAAAAAGTTGAATTTAAGGCTGCTGCTACAATTGTTACAACTTGTTTATAGGGGAAAATCTTTTATTTACGTGCATTCTTTTCGCTCAGAGTATTTTTGTGACTTTTTGAGGATTGGTTTTTACTTTATCAAGTCCAGGAAATAGTTCATTGGTTATGGTTAAGAGCGCTTCGTCATTACCACGGATAAAATACCATTGGTTATCGTGAAGTAGGGCAATAATTTCAGTTTGAATAGAGCATTTTTTTCCAGCATTTGTTGTGGTTACAAGCTCCACGGGTATAACAAAATAAGGGGTACCATTATCAAGGGTACCTTCACGTTTTTGTTTTTGATCAATGTTGATCGTTTCAATCTTGTAACTTTCTGCCAACCGTTCTATTTGGCTTTTCATGATTTGTAGAAATTGTGATTGATTAAGATTTTTTTGGGCGGTTAAGCGGTTGATGACTTGGGGAGGAATAGCATTTAAGATGGCATTTGCATCGGCATTTTTAAGTGCTTTACTATAAGCAGATGTTGCTTTCTCAAGAGTTGTAAGTTTTTGGTTGGTTATTGTATGTGCTTTAGTTGTTGATGTGATAAAGACAATGCATAAAAGAACGGGAACGAGAAAACAAATTCGCGGCATTAGAAACCTTTGTTAATTCATTTGAAGAGATTCAATACATTATAAAGGAAAAGCGGGCGAGCAAAAAGCCTCTTGCGCTTTTGCATGAGAAGAATATCCACAAAAATGGAGGCTTTTGCCTCCACTTTAAAAATCAAAAGAATACGTATTAATTGTTTAAACAGAATAGTACATATCAAATTCAACAGGATGGGGTGTTGTTTCGTAACGCAAGACTTCTTGCATCTTTACTTGAATGAAGGAATTAATCTGATCATCATCAAAAACGTCGCCAGCTTTAAGAAAGCCACGATCTTTGTCAAGTGCTTCAAGCGCTTCACGCAGGCTTCCTGAAACAGTAGGGATTTCTTTAAGTTCCTTTAAGGGAAGATCATAAAGATCTTTATCCATAGCATGTCCGGGATGAATTTTGTTTTTGATACCGTCAAGACCAGCCATTAAAAGGGCTGCAAATGCCAAATAGGGATTTGCTGTTGGGTCTGGAAAACGAACTTCTACGCGTTTTGAATTTGGTGAGGAGCTCATTGGAATACGGCAAGATGCAGAACGATTACGTGCTGAATAGGCAAGAAGAACAGGAGCTTCATAACCAGGAACCAAACGTTTATAGGAGTTTGTAGATGGGTTGGTAAAAGCATTTATTGCTTTTGCGTGCTTAATAACACCACCGATAAAAAACAGACAGGTTTCTGATAGTCCAGCATATTCATTTCCTGCAAAAATGGGTTTGCCATCTTTCCAAATGGAAATGTGGACATGCATTCCAGAGCCGTTATCACCAAAAACTGGTTTTGGCATGAAGGTTGCTGTTTTCCCATAACTGTTTGCTATTTGATGTACAACATATTTAAAAATTTGCATCTTGTCAGCCTCGCGAACAAGTGTATCAAAACGAATACCCAATTCATGTTGGCCCGCTGCTACTTCGTGATGGTGTTTTTCGACCTGTACACCCATATCTTTGAGTGCTGTGAGCATTTCAGAACGCATATCTTGGCAGGAATCAATCGGCGGAACAGGAAGGTAGCCTCCCTTTATTCGTGGGCGATGCCCTAGATTTCCTGTTTCATATTCCGTATCATCATTAGAGGGAAGTTCACTTGAATCGAGTTTAAACCCTGTGTTGTAAGGGTCCGTTTTATAGCGCACATCATCAAAGATAAAAAACTCTGCTTCTGGACCCACATTGATTGTATCTCCAATGTTTAAAGATTTCATATACACCTCAGCCCTTTTGGCGATAGAACGAGGATCTCTACGATAAAACTCACCAGAGACAGGATCAAGTACATCACAAAATATGACCAAAGTAGATTGAGCAAAAAAAGGATCAATATGTGCTGTTGCTGGATCTGGCATTAAAACCATGTCAGATTCATTAATTGTTTTCCAACCAGCAATTGAAGAACCATCAAACATGACACCATCACTAAAAGTATCCTCGCTGATCTCTGCGATATCCATTGTAATGTGATGCAATTTTCCTCGTGGATCAGTAAAACGTAAATCAACAAAACGGATTTCGTTGTCTGTAATCTGTTTGATAATATCTGATGCGGTTGTCATATTCAATTTCCTTAATATGGCGTTGAGGTGGATAAAAAAGTGAATTTTCCTGTTATTTATTAAAGGGCATCGATACCGGTTTCGTCTGTGCCTATACGAATTGCATCATCAATGGAAAAGACAAATATCTTTCCATCCCCTATATGTTTGGTTTGAGCTGCTTTACGTATTGCATCAACAGTTTGTTCCAGTTTTTCATCGGACACAACAATTTCAATCTTTACTTTAGGTAGAAAGTCAACAACATATTTCGTACCACGATAAAGTTCTGTATGTTCCCTTTGACGACCAAAACCTTTCGCTTCTGTTACTGTAATACCATGTAACCCAATTTTTTGAAGCGCTTCTTTCACTTCATCAAGTTTGAAAGGTTTTATAATGGCTTCAATTTTTTTCATGCTGAAATTATCTCCAACGTTATTTTGTCTTTTTAGACTGCATCACATTATATTGACAACTGTAAGATGTCCAACAGATACTTTGTGCACAAAAAGTCGAAAATAATGACACTCTATGCTCTGTTAGGAGAGTTTCTTTTGTAGAATACAGCCAAATACTGTTTTTTGGGAAAAAAACTTACAATTCTTATACAGAATTCAAATAATATAATAAAAGAGTTTTGTTTCTTTTTTATTAGATAATATCTTGACTTATAAGGATAATTAGACGCTCTCCACATTGAATGAGAAACTCTAATAGCGTAAGATTTTCTCATTTTAGATCTTTTTATCGTCAATCAATCAAAACGATACTTTTATATATCATAAATAGTTATGAGTGTGTGGATAACAACATTTGAAAAAAGAAATAAAATGCTTTTTATGAAAGCTTTCGATAATTAAAGGCTTTACAATATTAGGGAGTAGGGAAGACAAATATTGGAAAAGAGTGTGATGATGCCGATTCATAAATGTAAAGATGGTGGTGTATAATAATGAGTTTATCATTATAGCATTCATAGGAGCCGTTGTGAAATGGGCTTGAGAGCATTGAGAAATGTTTCTTTAAAACAGATGTGGGAATTGGCAACGCAAATATATTCCGTTTGGGGCGTTTTGTTCCTTCGTGAGGAATGTGATCTTCATTAAGGAACGCGATAAATAAAAGTGTGAAGCAATGGCAATCTTCATTATAAGATATTGCTGTGGATGCCTTGGAAAATCATAAAGATAAATTAAAAGGAAATGGAAATATAGAAATTTATTTATACCCTTAAAACTTCATATTCTTCCCAGTTTAGGTTGTCTGGTCGTTTCAGGTATAAACAAAACAGAGAATAAATACGCAATTATGTGCGCGTTCCTATTTGGCAATACGACAACTGAAACAGCTTATAAAGCGCTAAATTGTTTTTAGTCTTTGCTTCAAACGTGTTGCACCACTGGAATTAGGTGTTGGTTTACAGGTAATAATAAAAGTACAGGCTTTGTTAGTATGCTGTATTTTACAATAGAAAGCGTTTCTAAGAATTGGAATTATAGAGAGATGGGCGCAGTAAAACATGTTTTAGAAATTTTCCCGTATAGGAAGCGGGAACCTTAATGATGTCTTCAGGGCGTCCAATTGCAACAATTTCACCACCGCGATCTCCACCTTCTGGTCCTAAATCAATAATCCAGTCGGCTGTCTTTATAACATCAAGGTTATGTTCAATGACTATAACTGTGTTGCCTTGCTCGACTAGTTCGTGAAGCACTTCAAGAAGTTTGGAAATATCATGAAAATGTAAACCTGTTGTCGGTTCATCCAAAATATAGAGTGTACGTCCCGTTGTTTTACGAGAAAGTTCTTTCGCAAGTTTTACACGTTGTGCTTCCCCACCAGAAAGTGTGGTTGCTTGCTGTCCTACTTTTATGTAACCCAATCCTACTTTAATGAGAGTTTCCATTTTATTATGAATAGCGGGAATAGCTTGGAAAAATTCCTCTGCCTTTTCAATTGTCATATCCAAAATATCGGCTATAGACTGTCCTTTGAATTTTATTTCTAGTGTTTCTCGGTTATAGCGTTTTCCTTTACAGACATCGCAAGTAACATAGACATCAGGTAAAAAGTGCATTTCAATTTTGATGACTCCATCACCTTGACATGCTTCGCACCGTCCTCCTTTAACATTAAATGAAAAACGCCCAGCTTTGTAACCGCGGGCTTTTGATTCTGGAAGATCGGCAAACCACTCACGAATCGGTGTAAAAGCACCTGTATAGGTTGCGGGATTAGAGCGTGGGGTGCGTCCAATAGGAGACTGGTTGATATCGATGACTTTATCAAGAAATTCTAATCCTTCAATTTTGTCATAGCTGGCAGGGCTGTGATGAGAGCCCATGATATGATGTGATGCTGCTTTGAAAAGCGTTTCAATAAGAAATGTTGATTTTCCTCCTCCAGAAACACCAGTTATGCATGTGAAGGTTCCAAGAGGAATATTCGCATTGATATTTTTGAGGTTATTGCCTTTGGCGCCGATGATTTTAAGTGTTTTCGTTTTTGATATTTTGCGTCGCTCTGTCGGCATTTTAACAGCCATTTTTCCTGAAAGGTATTGGCCTGTGAGAGAGGCTGAATTTTCTATAATTTCCTGCGGTGTTCCTTGCGCTATGATTTCTCCACCATGAACGCCTGCGGCAGGCCCCATATCGACAACATAGTCTGCTGTGAGAATAGCATCTTCATCATGTTCAACAACAATAACTGTATTGCCAAGATTACGCAAATGGCGCAGCATTTCCAACAGGCGTTCATTATCGCGTTGGTGTAAACCGATAGATGGTTCATCTAAAATATAAAGAACGCCTGTAAGACCAGAACCAATTTGAGATGCTAATCGAATACGTTGGCTTTCTCCCCCTGAAAGCGTTCCTGAATTTCGAGACAAGGTAAGATATTCCAATCCTACATGATTTAAAAAAGCCAAACGTTCACGAATTTCTTTTAAAATACGTACGGCGATATTACGTTGTTTTTCTGTGAGATGTTGATGAACATTGGCAAACCAATCATCTGCTTTTAGAATAGAAAGATCTGATATTTGCCCAATATGCATTCCGTTGATTTTTACAGCAAGTGCCTCTGGTTTTAAACGATAACCGTGACAAGCTGGGCAGGGCGAAGAAGACATATAACGTTCGATTTCTTCTCGAGACCAAGCAGAATCGGTTTCTTTCCAGCGTCTCTCCATATTAGGGATGATTCCTTCAAAAGGTTGGGTCATTTTATGCGAACCAGAATTATTTTTATAGATAAAAGAAATTTCATCTCTTTTTGTACCGTAGAGAATAGCCTGTTGTGCTTCATTAGAGAGTTCACACCATTGATCTGTGAGTTTGAAACCGTAAGCTTTTCCTAATGCTTCTAAGGTTTGTTTATAGTAAAGTGAATCTGATTTAGCCCAAGGGGCAATGGCGCCATTCTTGAGGGTAAGATTTTTATTGGGCACAATTTTCAGTGGATCCATTGCTTTTTTTATGCCCAGTCCATCGCAGAGAGGACAGGCGCCAAAAGGATTATTGAACGAAAAAAGGCGTGGTTCAATTTCAGGAATAGAAAAACCCGATACAGGGCAGGAAAACTTTTCTGAAAAAATGAGCCGTTTGTGTGTATCATTTTTTGATTTATGAGCAGATTCCTTTGTCGTTTCTTTTTGTGCTAAGGGGTGGTCTGCCATTTCAGCTATGGCAAGCCCATTTGCTAGCTGTAAACAGGTTTCTATACTATCAGCCAAGCGAGAGGTGATATCCTTCTGTACAACAATGCGGTCTACCACGACATCGATGTCGTGTTTATATTTTTTATCAAGAGGTGGAATATCAGCGATTTCATAGAATTTTCCATCAACTTTAGCGCGTTGAAATCCTCTTTTTAAAAGTTCTGTTAGCTCTTTTTTATATTCTCCCTTTCGTCCTCGCACTAAGGGTGCCATAATAAAAATTCGCGTTCCTTCTGGTAAGGCCATAATTTGATCCACCATTTGGCTTACTGTCTGGCTTTCAATAGGAAGTCCTGTTGCAGGAGAATGAGGAATACCAATACGTGCAAAGAGAAGACGCATGTAATCGTGGATTTCAGTAACGGTACCTACCGTTGAACGAGGGTTGCGACTGGTTGTTTTTTGTTCAATGGAGATAGCTGGAGAGAGACCGTCTATGCGGTCGACATCGGGTTTTTGCATGACTTCCAAAAATTGGCGTGCATAGGCTGAAAGGCTTTCGACATAGCGGCGTTGTCCTTCAGCGTAAATTGTATCAAACGCTAAGGATGATTTCCCTGATCCAGAAAGTCCTGTTATAACAATGAGTTTATCACGAGGCAGATCGAGATCAATATTTTTAAGGTTATGCTCACGTGCACCGCGAATGGAGATATATTTTTGATGAGTCATACTTTATCCTTGGCATATGTGGCAAAAATTGAGCACCTAAAATGGAATAAAACTGTTTTTTTAGAATTATAATGTGTTTAACTGCTTTAATGCAAAAGGAAGGTATAAGTTTTGTGAAAAAAATACAAATGAGCAGCTTTTTATTCTCTCGTGGTGGAATAAACTATGCGTTTTTATCATCTTTTGTTATAATTACACTGAATACAATATTGGTAAAGGATAGCAATACCCATATTGATGGTCAATTGCGACATGTAAATTGAAGGTCAAGATGGTTATAACTGTTATAGAACAGAGTATTTTACAAATTAAAATTTTGGAGTTTATGCGATGGCTGGTAGCCTTAATAAAGTTATTTTGATTGGTAATCTTGGTGCGGATCCTGAAATCCGCCGTTTGAATTCTGGTGATCAAGTGGCAAATCTGCGTATTGCTACTTCAGAAAGTTGGCGCGATCGGAATACAAATGAGCGAAAAGAACGCACTGAGTGGCATAGTATTGTTATTTTTAATGAAAACCTTGTCAAAGTTGCAGAGCAATATTTAAAAAAGGGCAGCAAAATTTATATTGAGGGGCAGTTACAGACACGAAAATGGCAAGATCAAAATGGAAATGACCGTTATACAACAGAGATTGTTTTGCAAAAGTACCGTGGCGAATTACAAATGCTTGATGGGCGGGGAGCTGCGAGCGGGGAGCAAGGAGCAAGTCAAGGGGGGAGTTATAGTGGTGGCTTTGCCGATAGTCACTCAAATCAGAGAAATGCTTTTGGTCAAAATAATAATCAATTGGGAGAAAGTTTTTCACACAAATTAGATGATGACGTCCCTTTTTAAGAGTCTTTAAATTGCAGTATTATGATCATTTTATGGTTTGCTTGTTTCAGATTTTTGAAGTTTAGCGAAGTGAAAATTGTTAATTATTATTGGTAATTTAAAATATAAATTAATAACATCTTGAAAAATATTGTTAAATTTCTTTTTTGTCATGGGAGAGAAATTAGCATTTTTGTGTATTTTTCGCTATAAATAAAGTGAAATGATTCTTTTTTGAAAGTTTTGAAATTGTGACCGATCTTACTCCACACCCAGAACGTGATGTGCTAACCGGTATTGAACCAATCAGTATTATTGATGAAATGCAACGCTCCTATCTCGATTATGCGATGAGCGTGATTGTTTCACGTGCACTCCCTGATGTCCGTGATGGTCTTAAGCCTGTTCATCGACGTATCCTTCATGCTATGAATGAGATGGGGCTTTCTTTCAATAAGTCGTATCGTAAATCTGCTGGTGTTGTTGGTGAGGTTATGGGGAAATTTCATCCCCATGGTGATGCTTCAATTTACGATGCATTAGTGCGTATGGCGCAGGACTTTTCTTTAAGAAATCCATTAATTGATGGTCAGGGAAATTTTGGTTCCGTTGATGGTGATCCACCCGCGGCTATGCGCTATACTGAGTGTCGTTTAGAAAAAGTTTCAGAAGAACTTTTAGCTGATATTGATAAAGATACTGTTGATTTTCAGGATAATTACGATGGGCGTGAGCGTGAACCGGTTGTCTTACCAGCGCGTTTTCCCAATCTTTTGGTTAATGGGTCAGGGGGAATTGCTGTGGGAATGGCAACCAATATTCCTCCCCATAATCTTGGTGAAGTCGTTGATGGTTGTATCGCTTTGATTGATAATCCCGATATCACACTCGATAAAATAATTGAAATTATTCCTGGTCCGGATTTTCCTACAGGGGGTATTATCCTTGGCCACTCTGGTGTTCGTGCAGCTTATGAAACAGGGCGTGGCTCAATCATTATGCGTGCTAAAGTTGAGATCGAAGAAATTCGCAGTGGTCGACAAGCAATTATTGTGAGTGAGATCCCTTATCAAGTTAATAAGGCAACAATGATTGAGAAAATGGCTGAATTGGTGCGCGATAAACGCATTGAGGGAATCTCTGATTTGCGTGACGAATCTGATCGTGATGGATATCGGGTTGTTATTGAGCTGAAGAAAGATGTTGTTGCGGAAGTTGTTTTAAACCAATTATATCGGTATACGCCGCTACAAACTTCCTTTGGTTGTAATATGGTTGCTTTGAATGGGGGAAAACCCGAACAGATGACGTTGCTTGATATGCTTCGTGCATTTGTTTCTTTTCGGGAAGAAGTTGTCAGTCGGCGAACAAAATATCTTTTGCGTAAAGCGCGTGAGCGAGCACATGTTTTGGTTGGCCTTGCCCTTGCTGTTGCCAATATTGATGAAATTATAGCGCTTATTCGCAAAGCTCCTGATCCGCAGACAGCACGTGCACAGTTAATGGAGCGACGCTGGCCAGCGATGGATGTCGCGCCTTTGATTAAACTTATTGATGATCCTCGTCATATTATTCATGAGGATGGTACTTATAACCTCTCTGAAGAACAGGCGCGTGCTATTTTAGAATTGCGTTTGCAACGATTGACAGCCCTTGGGCGTGATGAAATCGCTGATGAATTGAATAAAATTGGCGTGGATATCGCTGACTATCTTGAGATCTTGGCATCACGCGTACGCATTATGTCTATTGTTAAGGATGAGTTGAGTGCTCTTCGTGAGGAATTTGCAACGCCGCGACGTACCGTATTTGGTTTTGGTAGCGCTGAGATGGAGAGTGAAGATCTGATCGCACCAGAGGATATGGTGGTAACGGTAAGCCATAGTGGCTATATTAAGCGTGTGCCTCTTAATACCTATCGTGCACAGCGACGTGGTGGTAAGGGGCGTTCTGGTATGTCCACGAAGGATGAGGATTTTGTAACGCGGTTGTTTGTTGCCAATACGCATACTCCGGTTCTTTTCTTTTCATCACGTGGGATTGTTTATAAGGAAAAAGTTTGGCGGCTGCCGCTGGGGACACCCCAATCGCGTGGGCGGGCTTTGATCAATATGCTTCCTTTACAACAAGGTGAGCGTATTACAACGATTATGCCTTTGCCTGAAGATGAAGCGAGCTGGAGTGCATTAGATATTATGTTTGCGACAACACGTGGAACTGTGCGTCGTAATAAATTATCAGATTTCGTTCAGGTTAATCGTAATGGTAAAATTGCGATGAAACTTGATGAAGAAGATGAAATTCTTTCTGTTGAAACCTGTACAGAACATGATGATGTTGTTCTAACAACAGCCAAAGGACAATGTATCCGTTTTCCAGTTGTTGATGTTCGGGTCTTTGCTGGGCGTAATTCTGTGGGAGTTCGTGGTATCAATTTAGCTAAAGGCGATAAAGTCATTTCGATGACAATTTTAGAGCATGTCGAGGCGACGTCCATTGAGCGTTCTGCTTATATTAAACGTGTAATGAATGAACGGCGTGCTTCTGGTGCAGATGCTGATGTTGAAGATATTATAACTTTTGATGAAGAAGATGGGGGTGCTGAAACAGAGTTAACAGATGAACGTTATGCAGAACTTCATGCACGTGAACAAATGCTTTTGACAGTGAGTGAGTTTGGTTATGGTAAACGTTCTTCTTCCTATGAGTTCCGGATTTCGGGACGTGGCGGAAAGGGGATTCGCGCAACAGATCCATCTAAAACAGCTGAAATTGGTAAATTAGTAGCGGCTTTTCCGGTGAAGGCGCAAGATCAAATTATGTTGGTATCAGATGGGGGGCAGCTTATTCGTGTCCCTGTTGAGGGAATTCGTACTGCTGGGCGCTCAACTAAGGGAGTCACAATTTTTAATACAGCCAAAGGTGAAAGAGTCGTATCGGTTGAACGTATTTCTGAACCTGAAGATGATACGAGTTCATTAGATGATGAAGGTGAGAAGCATTCTGATACAGTTGATATGAGCGAAGAAAAATAATTTTTAAGAGGAAGGAGTAAAGTCATGAAAATTGCTCTTTACGCGGGTTCTTTTGATCCTCTTACAAATGGTCATCTTGATGTTTTGAAAGGGTGTTTTGTGTTAGCTGATAAGGTGGTCGTCGCTATAGGGATACAGGCTGACAAAAAAACACTCTTTAGCTTCGAAGAGCGTGTTGATTTCATTACGCAGGTAGGGAAAGACTTATTTGGTGCAGATTCTAATCGATTGCAGGTTCTTTCATTTAGCAACCTTCTCATTGAGAAGGCGCGTGAAGTTGGTGCTTCATTTCTCATTCGTGGATTGCGTGATGGTACTGATCTTGATTATGAAATGCAAATGGCAGGAATGAATGGTGTTATGGCTCCTGAATTGCAAACTGTTTTTTTGCCGGCAAGTGTTTCTGGGCGCGCGATAACTTCTACATTGGTACGCCAAATTGCCTCTATGGGAGGTGATGTGACACCATTTGTACCGCCCAATGTTGCACAAGCTTTAAGCTCGAAATACCAATCTTTTAGGGGAGAATAAGTGTGTCTCGTAGAATTTTTGCTGTTTTGATATGTGTGTTTTGTTTTTTTTCATTGTCCGCTGTCGCTGGTAATCCTAGACCAGCAAGCGATGCAAGCCTTCTTGTTTTATCTCTCAAAGATGGTGATGTCATTATTCGTCTGCGTCCTGATTTGGCGCCAAAGCATGTTGCGCAAATCAAAAGATTAACAGAGGAGGGGGCCTATAATAATGTTGTGTTTCATCGCGTTATTCCTAATTTCATGGCACAAACTGGTGATGTAGAATTTGGAAAAAAAGGCAGTAGAGATTTTGATCTGAAACGCGTTGGTATGGGTGGCTCAAATTATCCCAATATACCGGCAGAGTTTTCAAAACAGCCGTTTAAGCGTGGTACAGTTGGGATGGCACGGTCACAAGATCCGGATTCCGCGAATTCTCAATTCTTCATTTGTTTTGATGATGCTGCTTTTTTAAACGGTCAGTATACGGTTGTTGGAGAGGTTATAAAGGGGATGGATGTTGTTGATAAAATAAAAAAAGGTACGACAAGTAATAATGGATCTGTAAAAAATCCTGATGTTATTAATGCTGCTACTTTACAAGTTGAGAAATGAATCAAGGGAGCTTTCCATATGGCTGAGAATAAAAATCCAGAGAATACTTTAATTCTTGAAACAACAAAGGGCAGAGTTGTTATTGAGCTTTTTGCTGATTTGGCACCTTGTCATGTTGCACGTATTAAAGAACTGGTACGGGAAGGTGCTTATGATAATGTTATTTTCCATCGCGTTATTGATGGTTTTATGGCGCAAACAGGGGATGTGCAATTTGGAAAGAAGGATAGTGAAAAATTCAATTTATCACGTGCTGGTATGGGGGGAGCAGAAAAACCAAATTTAACAGCAGAGTTTTCAAATCTTTCTCATAAGCGTGGTACAGTTTCTATGGCACGGAGTCAGAATCCAAATTCTGCTAACTCTCAGTTTTTTATTTGTTTTGCAGATGCTCCGTGGCTTGATCGTCAATATTCCATATGGGGGCAGGTTGTTGAAGGTATGGAAAATGTTGATAAAATTAAACGTGGTGAACCTGTTGCAGATCCAGATTCAATTACCAAAGCCATTATTGCTGCGGATGTAGAATAGTATAAACTATACTGATTTCAATTGTAAGTTTCTAAGAAAAAGTACTCTTTTCTGATCAATAAAGGCACACGAAACTCTTTTGTAGTATCACGCTTACCTTTTATAATTTCGAGCTAAGCATTGTCCATATATTTTCTTTAATCGGATCTTCCTGAAGAATATAACGCAACGGATTTGTACAAACACCTGTCAGAATAAGAAAACGCAAAGTCTGTTGTATTATGGTTGTTGTTTGGCAAAGTGTTTTATAAAAAATTCGGCATTTCTCTTCAATCCATTGTCGGTCTTAATGGTTTTATGATGTTACTTTCTTAAGAGAGCGTGTGCTTTTGTTTCTGCTCGTAAATCAACATCCAATCCTAATGCAGAAGCATGTTTGAAACACATATTAAGACGGATAAGAGCTTTACTCGCTCATCCAGTTTTCTTAGCAAGGTGGAAAACCAGCATTTATATATATTGGCGTAATCTTTAAAATAAGAAGACAGTTTAATCTTAGAAGAATATAATAAAGGCGCAGAAGTGAAATAAATGGCTAGTCTTGCCATCTCCTTTTTAACTCAACTTTACTTTTTTAAAAGTATCTAATGCAATATCTTTTAAATAATGAAGATTATGCATGGACTTACGCTTTTATTTTTCTCGTTTTTTAATAGAGGAATGCTCCAAACGGAATACACTTGTGTTGCGTATTTACGTG
Source organism: Bartonella sp. AP280QHHD (assembly GCF_042196125.1). Lineage (NCBI taxonomy): Bacteria > Pseudomonadati > Pseudomonadota > Alphaproteobacteria > Hyphomicrobiales > Bartonellaceae > Bartonella > Bartonella sp. AP280QHHD. The sequence continues at coordinate 73,723 of NZ_JBHIPQ010000018.1, forward strand.
TTTTTTAAGAAGCATTTCTTAGTACATATCAACGTTCACTTCCACGATGATATTCATGGCATGTATAGTTTTAAAGCTATAAATAGTATAAAATCTATTATGTACCACCTTCTTTAAAGCTTATGAAGGAGCAAGCGGGTACCATCATACGCTTTTTCAGCCTCTAATGTTACGATAGAGCTTTTGGTATTTGAGAATCTTTACAAAAAGCATTTTTAGTTTTTTAAAGTATTTTTATTTACACGTTAATTTCTTTTGTGAATTATCTCTAATGCCAAGAGCTATCTCAATATTGTGAGTGGATAAGTGATTATGCTCATTTGCGTTTTTATTAAGCGTGAGGATCGCTGTGCCCAGTAGATGAAAAATTTTTATCTGTAAAAGTTAAAGAATATGTAAGCTGTACAATGCGTTCAAAATTTTCTTCTATGGGTACAAAGTTACTGCTTATGGAAGTATGTGAAGATGAAATTATTGTGATAATAATGTTGCAGTTCTGTTAAGGATAAGCGTAGGTATTTTGAGGTATGATATTATAAGGATTTTACTATTTTTTGGGAGCTAGATTATCACTTTTATTATGGTGGTTTCTTAACAAGAAATGTTCTTTTATCTCGTTTAATTTTTGATGCTGATTACAATATTGAGCGAATCAAAAATTAATTCATAAAGCTTTTGACAATGCTCGTAAGGGGATATCTTTTTTCTTTCTATAGAGATATGCATTGATGGAATCAAAAAGACGAGAGTTATGATAAAGACATTTCATTATAGAAAAATTGCTCAAGATGGGTATGCACGTCGAGGCGAAATTATAACGGGGCGAGGATGTGTTCGTACACCCGCATTTATGCCTGTTGGGACGGCAGGAACCGTTAAGGCTATGTATATGGATCAAATTCGTGATCTTGGTGCAGATATCATTTTGGGGAATACTTATCATTTAATGTTACGTCCAGGAGCTGAACGTGTTGCGCGTTTAGGAGGATTACATGAATTTTCACGCTGGAGCGGACCTATTTTAACCGATTCTGGTGGCTTTCAGGTTATGTCATTGGCGGGAATCCGTAAAATTACTGAACAAGGTGTGATTTTTCGTTCTTACATTAATGGAGCCTACTATGAAATGAGTCCAGAGCGTTCTATCGAAATTCAAGAACTTCTTGGTGCGGATATCCAGATGCAGTTGGATCAATGTATTGCATTACCCGCAACTGAAAAAGAAATGGAAGAAGCTATGGAACTTTCATTGCGGTGGGCGCTGCGTTGTAAAACAGCTTTTGGAGAGCAGCCAGATAAAGCATTGTTTGGGATTGTTCAAGGTGGTGATAATATGAAACTGCGTGAACGTTCTGCTCAAGCATTAAAAGAAATAGATTTAAAAGGTTACGCTATTGGAGGGCTTGCTGTTGGTGAGCCGCAGAGTGTTATGACAGCAGTATTGGATACTACTTGTCCGATTTTACCAGAGGATAAACCACGCTATCTTATGGGAGTAGGGACACCTGATGATATTTTACAAAGTGTTGCTCGTGGTGTTGATATGTTTGATTGTGTTATGCCGACGCGTGCAGGACGTCATGGTTTAGCTTTTACCCGCTTTGGTAGAATTAATTTGCGTAATGCGCGTTATGCAGAAGATCCACTTCCTCTTGATCCACAGTCACTTTGTCCAGCAGCACATGATTATAGTTGTGCTTATTTGCATCATTTGATTAAATCTGGTGAATCTCTTGGGGGGATGTTGTTGACGTGGAATAATCTTTTTTATTATCAACAACTTATGCAGGGAATTCGTGATGCCATTGAGGAAGGCTGTTATGCCGATTTTTGCGCTGAAACGCGTGCTCTATGGGCACAAGGACGCTAAAATATTAATCGTAATATAGCGCCTCATTTTTTTATTGAATTTATTCTCGCACTTACAAATTTAGCTAAAAAATGAAATTAGAAACATCTTCCAAAATTATAAAATTCCACTATCTTAGGATATAACAGTGCGGTTTTATAGGGCACATATTCTTTTTCTAATTACTAGATAAAAACAGAAACTGTTACTCCGGTACGCGCTACCTGATCCGGAGAAAAACAGTTTTTCTGTTTCTGATGACTGTTTACAGCAACAATGTTAATGAGGCGTTAGCGAACTCTTAAAGAAGTATGAAAATTGTATTTTTATGAGCTACTTTGTGTTTTTTATTACTAAAGGTAAAGAATGGATTATATACAATCGAACAGATAAATTTTTAGAAAATTAAAATAAAACTAAAATAAAATTACAACATTTAAAATGTTATAATTTTATTTTTTAAGTTTTTATATATAAATATTCTTTAAAATAGATTTATGTAATATTATTTATATAATAAAAATATAGATATTATGTCATAATAAATTAAATATTAATCACGGTAATTGTCATGTTTATAAAACATCAATAAACATACTTATACAAAATTTATTATATTTGTTTTTTGCTTTGTTTATAGAATTTATCTGAAAATAATCATAATATATTTACGTGAATATTTTAATTTACAGATAGTGAGTTAGATATCTGATGCGATTCCTCTGTTAGATGAGGGAGGGGTAAAGATGTCTAAAAGAGGGTATTTAATAAATCTAGAAACCAAGCACTATTATCATGAGAATTTTTAAAAGACTCTATAATAATTTATAAGAATGGCCTAAAGTTGAAATTATAGCTTATCGATTTGGGGGATCTGTATTCAGGTAGCAAAATAAAGCAACAATAATTTTGGGGGAGAAGTTTTATCTTTGTATCAAGATAATGATGAGATATTATTCACTTGTTTGAAATGCATTCTTCGGCAAATTTTAGAATTATTTATAGGATATAGTATATCGTTGCAAAATAAAGTTTTCACTGTAAAATTACAATGGCTGAAAAGAGGAGACAAAGTTTATTATCTGGTAGATCTGATAGAAATAGGTGAATACGTCTATGATCTTGAGGTTTTCAAAGATTTTCCATTAAAGAATCTTACTTAAAACTCTATAAAATGCTTTATATATCAAAATATTTCTAAAACTTTATTGGGGACTATTGGGCATGCGTATAATAATGTTTTGAATTTTTGTTTGTGTGTATTACAGATATTTACAGTTAAAACTCCTATCCAGAAGTGATAGTATGAAGGATTTTTATCAACAAAAGGTTCTTGCATTGGGAATTGATTCGAGAATACGGCGTTTAATAATTTTAGCTCTTGCCGTGGGGAGTTTTGCTATTGGTACTGCAGAGTTTGTCGCAATGGGGCTACTGCCAGAGATGGCACGAAGTTCCTATGTTGATATTCCTACCGCTGGTCAATATATTTCTGCTTATGCATTAGGAGTTGTGATTGGAGCACCTCTTTTAGCTGTGGCAACAGCTCAGGTATCACGCAAAACTGTTTTGATGGGATTAATGCTTTTTTATGCCTTAGCAAATATTGCTAGTGCCTTTTTTTCTGATTTTAGCATATTAGTAGTATTACGCTTTCTCAGTGGACTTCCCCATGGAATCTATTTTGGACTTGCGGCTATGGTTGCTTCTTCAATGGTAGAAATGAAAGAACGTTCTAAAGCTGTTGGATATGTTATGCTCGGCTTAACAATTGCAACCGTTTTGGGAGCACCCAGTGCTACTTGGATTGGTCAACTTATTGGTTGGCAGATTGCTTTTGTCCTTGTGGGTATGATTGCTTTATTGTGTAGCTTGCTTATTTGGAATTTTTTTCCTTGTGATTCAAGTTTTCCAAAAACGAATCCTTTGCAAGAAATGGGTGTATTAAAGCAAAAGCAGGTGTGGCTTCTTTTGTTGATGGTGTCGGTGGGAGCGTCAGGATTATTTTCTGTTTTCACTTATATCAAGCCAACATTAATGCATATTTCTGGTGTTTCACTTGAGTGGGTACCATTTATTATGCCGTTAGTTGGATTGGGAATGGTGATAGGAAATCTCTTGGGGCCTAAATTAGCTGTTAAAATTGGCATTTCACCGATGATATTTTTCTCTATGCTTTGGAGCGTATTTGTTTTTTTTCTTTTTTTCTTTTTATCCTATGCTCCGTTAACAGCGGCAATAGGATGCTTTTTTGTTGGAACTTCTTTTGCTGCTATGCCTTCTATACAAACAAAAATTATGGATGTTGCACTACAGGGACAGATTTTGGCAGGAGCATTAATGCAGTCTGCTTTTAATATTGCCAACGCTCTTGGTGCTGAATCTGGAGCATTAGTTTTAAAATTGGGCTATAGTTATGAATATACAGCTGTTTTAGGAAGTGTTCTAACTTTGTGTGGATTAATGGTTTTTTGCATCTCATGGTATATGGAGAAGCATGCTTAATATTTTTCATTTTTTTAATGAAGAAGGAATTTTTATATTTATTTTTAGTTATTGGAATGTCCTGTTGGGTTTTTCAATATGAAGTAAGAAATGCGCAGTGCTAATGGAATAGCAAGACAAAATAAAAGACCCATGAGCACTATAAGAAGAGTTTTTGCTGCTAAGATCATTCCTATTGTTCCTCCAGGATTAAAGAGGCCTGCAAGATTGGTGATGACTCCTGCTAGAGTTGCACTTAAGGCTGCTGAAAATAGTTGTACAGAGGTAAGGGATTCACTGGCACGGAGAGCATCTTCATCATTTGCACATTGTAAGATCCTTGTGAGCAAATGTGGCCATGCTATGCCCGCACTGATTCCAATAGAAAACAGTGCTAAGCAAATAATAAAAATATATTCAAGCGCGGAAACTTCTGTTGGGATGAGCCATAAAAGAATCATTATGCCTAACAGTTTTAATAGGGGCGAGTATACAATGATGTTGCGAATTTTTTTTGTGGAGAGACCAGCACTTGAGATGGCTCCACATGTCCACCCTAGGCTCATAAGTGCTGCTATATAACCAGCAATAAGTGGAGCTTGCCCATGAAGCTCTTGAAGAAAAAGTGGAAAATAAAGTTCTATACTGTATACGACTGTTGTCATAACGAGTATCAATGCGTAAACAGAAAAGATTTCAGAAGAGAAAGAAAAGGATTTGCGGGGCAACATAGGATGAGGGGTAGATGATTCGATTTTTGCTAGAACAAAAAGAAGACTAAGTCCGATAACTAATCCGCAAATTTTTGCTATTGTAGACTCCATAGCCCCTCCAACAGAAATAATAAAAATCAATAAGGTGAGTGTGAAAAGCTGGAGAAGAGGAAGAGGGGGTGTTGGAACATCGTTTTCATTCTTTTTTGGTAAAAATTTAAAGGCGATGAGTGAGAAAAATATAGCTAATACGCCAATGATCAAAAAGGATGCTCGCCATAGCCCATAATATACAGAAAGCCCCCCGATTGCTGGTCCTAACAAGGTTGATATTCCCCACATTCCAGAGATAATACTTAATGCATGTGACCATAAAGATGGGCTGAAAACAATCCGTACCATGGAATAGGATAGGGATAACAAAGAACCACTTCCAAATCCTTGAATAAAGCGTCCTATTAAAAACAATGGCATAGATGAAGAAATGCTGCACATAAAAGTGCCTAGGGTGAAGATAAGTCCAGAAATAACATACGCATTGCGAGGACCTAATTTCCCTAATATTTTTGTTGCAAGTGAAGTACCCACGAGTGAAGCTGTAATAAAGACAGTAGCCACCCAAGAATAATATATTTCACTGCCAATATGATTCATAAGAGAGGGTAAAATAGTAATAACAATATAAACGTTGGTGGCGTGTAACACAACTCCACCTGTAAACGTTAAAAAGCAAAGACCATTTTTACCCAATAAAAGCGCAGACCAGCCCTGTTTTTTCACTGTTGTTTGCTATTTAATAAAAATCTATCCTCTTTTTACTTATAAGGTACTTCTTTGAATTTGCCAAGAGAAATTCAAAGCTCTGTTTAGAGCTTTGAATTTTAATTTAAGTAATAACTTAATTGCCCATTGCTTTTTTGAGATTCTCATCAATTTTATCGAGGAAACCTGTTGTAGAAAGCCACTTTTGTTTAGGCCCAATCAAAAGTGCGAGATCTTTGGTCATAAAACCTTCTTCGACGGTTTTAATACAAACTTCTTCCAATGTCGTGGAAAAGTTTTTTAACTTCTCATTGTTATCTAGTTTAGCACGGTGCGCTAGTCCACGCGTCCATGCAAAAATAGATGCAATAGAGTTCGTTGATGTTTCTTCATTCTTTTGATGCTGACGATAATGGCGTGTTACAGTGCCGTGTGCTGCCTCTGCTTCAACAATTTTGCCGTCAGGTGTCATGAGAACAGAAGTCATGAGACCCAGAGAACCAAAGCCTTGGGCAACAATATCAGATTGGACATCACCATCATAGTTTTTACATGCCCATACGTATCCACCTGACCACTTTAATGCAGAAGCAACCATATCATCAATAAGACGGTGTTCGTAATATAATTTACGGTTTTCAAATTCAGTTTTAAATTCCGTATCGAATATTTCTTGAAAGATATCTTTAAAACGACCATCGTAAGTTTTTAGAATGGTATTTTTTGTTGAAAGATAAACTGGAACATTCCGTTGTAGTCCATAATTAAAGGATGCGCGGGCAAAATCACGAATTGACTCATCAAGGTTATACATAGCCATGGCAACCCCTGCGCTTGGAGCATCAAAAACATCATGTTCAATAACTTGATTATCATCACCGACAAATTTAATACTTAATTTCCCTTTTCCTGGAAATTTAAAATCTGTTGCCTTGTATTGATCACCAAAAGCGTGACGTCCGATAATAATTGGCTTTGTCCAGTTAGGAACAAGGCGAGGGACATTTTTACAGATAATGGGTTCGCGAAAAATGACTCCTCCTAAAATATTGCGGATTGTGCCATTAGGTGATTTCCACATTTTTTTTAGGTTAAATTCTTTAACGCGTGCCTCATCAGGTGTGATGGTTGCGCATTTTATACCAACCCCATATTTTTTGATAGCATTGGCAGAATCGATAGTTACCTGATCATTGGTTGCATCACGATTTACGACGGAAAGATCATAATATTTTAGATCAATGTCGAGGTAGGGATGGATTAATTTATCTTTGATATATTTCCAGATGATGCGGGTCATCTCATCCCCATCAAGTTCAACAACGGGGTTTTCTACTTTGATCTTTACCATTAGAAATCCTTTTTCTTTTAAGCGATACTACTTGTATAACACTTTCAAGTTTATAATGAAAAGTAAAAACAAGGGAAAAAAGCATTCAAATATGAGCTTTTAGAATATATTATCAATAGAGTGTAAAATTTTGTTGGAGGGTTTAATTTTTGAAAAGAAGTGATGTGTTTGCAAATCTATAATTATTCTATGATTGATGAAGAATCTGTTTAATAGATAAGGTAGTTAGATCACCGAGGGACGGGGATTATGCGTTTTTATTATCAGAGATTCCATTTAATAAGTTGATCGTATTCTGAATTATAGTTTCTTGATTTGTTGTGTTAGGTGAATAAGAAACTATTTTTATATTGCTATTTCAATTCTAAGCTTACGGTCTGTTTGTTTATAAAAAGTTTAATGTGATAACAAAGGCACTGTAATTAGAAATGCTTCATATAAAATGCGTTTGAGATAAACTTCAATTTTGAAGGTTGAAAAAAACGTATAAATGATGCGGCTGGTTTTAATTTAAAAATTAACAGCATACGCAAGAATATGACTTATAAAATTACCGTATCGCGAGCTAGAATCTTCTAATTCTTATGTTTTATCGATTCTTATTGTTATTAACTATGCGCAGTAAAGCACTATCCTCGAAATGCAACAAAGAAATTAATCACCTAATGATTCTTGTATCCTTTTTACGAAGAGATTCCTTTTAAAATCTTATTCCCTCATTTTTATTTATGCATCCCTCATTTTTAAAAACACAAATAAAATGAATATATTACACATAGAAAAAAGAAACATGGTACGCCCAAGGGGCGGGTATAGAGTAAATAAAATCAAAGAATTATATAGAATATAAGGGAATTAATGAATTTTGATTCTATTACGTTTTTTTGTCTCTGCCCCTAACTTTTTTGGAGCTTTTTTATAGCTTCAAGAGCTAGTCTTTTACGATCTGCACTCTTTGTATAAAGGGATGCCATCTGATCTTCTGTCCAGCCAAAAATTGCTTTCAATTGTGATACTGTTGCTCCAGAATTAGCTGCACGTGTTGCGGCTAATTTTCTTAATCCATGCGCCGATTTTTTAATTCCAGCCGCATTACAAGCGTC
>NZ_JBHIPQ010000019.1:0-30004 GCF_042196125.1 Bartonella sp. AP280QHHD
ACCCCTTAAAAACTCTTTGAGAAAAAATAAATTGGTACAAAACCTAGTGTCAAAATATACAAAACCTGCTGGCAAGCTACATACAAACTGGCTGGGGAACTTGGATTCGAACCAAGATTGACGGAGTCAGAGTCCGCTGTTCTACCATTAAACTATTCCCCAATAAGCCAATTTTACCATTTCTAGCAGATTCTATAGTGTAGGCAAGTGCAAAAAATCTTTAGATTATCGATAATAAAGAGCGATAGGGATATCATTATAATCCCAGTAGTGGCGGTCTCAATATTTTAGCATATAGCAATAAGCGAATAAAAACATATAAATAGAGCACACCGCGAACGGAGGCATCACAAACTCTTGTTGAAATATTCTCTAATAGGTATATGCCTGTCAGGCAACAGCTACTAAATCATAGAGAATTAATGAGTAATATCCCTACTTATCCTGTTACCCCAAACCTACAGTTGGTATACGTCTCAAACATAGAGTATTCTACGGCTTTTTACAAATTCATCTTCAGGAAAGAACCTGTGTTTACCTCGCTACGCTATGTTGCATTTGCTTCTTCGGGGGATGCTCTCTTTGCTCTCTGGTCTGGGGGCGATACGCCTGAGGAAAATGCACCTCGTTTTTCAGAAATCGGCATTATGTTGCCTACTGGAGAGGACGTAGATAAGCTCTATGCGGAATGGAAAGAGGCAAACCACTGTTGAGATAAATGTTTTGAAGGAACCGTATACTGATGTATTTGGACGTACCTTCCTAATCAAAGATCCAGACGGACATATTATTCGTGTTTGTCCACTGGATTAAAAAGCTTGAGATCTGATCTTTAATTGTCTGAATTATAATACCTGAATTATAATAATTGTCTGTTTCCAAAACCTATAAGCTATGCAAGCTAAGAGGCTTACTTACGACGCGTGGCTTATCCGTTCGGTGCTGTTCCACTATATTCAGCCCCACAACCTGCCTGTTTCCACAGGCGGTCTAATTGGCTTGGACATCAGTCGGCGTTATTGCATGGCCAGCGATCAGTACTTGTAAAATCATAGAAGCTATCCCTTATCGCCTTATGTGGAGTCTTTTGTTGGAATGGGAGGAATATTTTTTACAAGGAAATTGATATCTTTATGAAGTTAAAAAGGTTTTGTACATAAAAACTAATAAAATCAATATATTAAGTGCAGTTATTTTGTATGAATCCACTTAAGAATCCCTACTTTTATGCATGTTTGAATTGATCATTTTTTATATAAAATTGCCATGGATGTATAGACTATAAAAAGCAAATCATGATGCAAATACTATAACGCATAGGTGCATTCAAATGAAATGAAAAGCGGTTATCATTCATAACAGGTCATAAATTTTATGATACGTTTTTATCACAGCACAAATCACATTGTTTTAAATTTCAGTCGTTTGGAATTATCAATAACATAAATTGCATACGTTTAAGAATGGGATGTGTTTTGCTCTTTATTTGAGTGCAACCTTAAAAGGAATAATCGTTTGAAACGATCATAAGCTTATAGATTGAGTTCATAAAGATTGCATAAAAGAATTTAAAGACAAGATCGTTTTTAAAAACGCTTACTAAAAAGTTAGTAAATGATAGGCAGGCATTATATAGATACTATCATCACAATATAGAATGAAAATCACAATGTTATGTCTTATGAAATTGAAAGCCTTTTAATGATATAACGCAAGCAAGCGAGAAAAAAACGTTTTAAAAGTTACAGTTTAAAAATACGAAACCAAATGAGCTCTCTCAAAATTTGGGGGGCACCTATTGAAAAAAAGATGAGGCAGCAAAATTCAAAACCATTGTAACATCTAAGGTATGGGATTTTATTCAATTTTGAGTCAAAAGCTATAATGTTTAAAGATGGCTATTCTAAAGATAACGCCTCCAAAATTGGATTGGTTAATTTTGCCAACTCAAATTTGAGCTGGTTAATTTGCAAAGAAGTTACATTTGAGTGCAAAATGAAAAGATACTTATGAAAGCCTTATTGAGAAAACATTCATTTAAGATGCATTTTCTTTTGATTGGATTGATAAAGTTACCAAGCGTTTATAGATTCTATAATGCTAATGAATGATATCAAAATCATAGCTATCATTTACGTTTCTTTTGATAAGTTTTCATATTTCTAAATAGAGCACTTGCAATATGATACGTTTTGTATATATGAATTTATTACTCCATTGTGGATGATTCATTTGAATCTTATAATCAATATCTGAAAGCCGCGTCATATCATTTGGCTCGGCTTTCTTTTTTGAATTCTCTCTTTAGATAGGTTTATAGCTATTAGATAAGGCTTTCCCATAAACAGAGCCAGATATACGTGTATTACTATGGAAAGGATTTATTTGCGCGAGGATTACCAGACAATGTTTGCTTTGCTTGCGCAAGAGAAAAATTCTTCTCTCTCAATGATGTGTCTCAGATCCGAAAAATATTTAGCCAATTTAATATAAAAGGGGTTGCCACATCTTATACATGTGGTTCAAAGAATCCGCACCGGCTCAAGAGCTTATCATCTCAAATTGCAATTTTTAGAGGAAGAGAAAATATGCATTAAAGGGATTTTAAATAACCCTTGAAAGTTTTTGAAGATCCTTTGAAAAAAATAAATTGATGCAAAACCTGCTTTCAAATTATACAAAACCCGATGACAAGCTACAATCATTAAATACTGGCTGGGGAACTTGGATTCGAACCAAGATTGACGAAGTCAAAGTCCGCTGTTCTACCATTAAACTATTCCCCAATAAGCCAATTTTACTATCCCTAGCAGATTCTATAGTGCATGCAAGCGCAAAAAATCTTTATGATTATCGATAATAAAGAGCGATAGGGATGTCATTAATTGTTTTGATTTGAATATCGACATCATAAATGTCTTTAAGAATTTTTGGTTGCATAATTTCTTTTGGAGTCCCACAATAGGCCGCTTTCCCATTTTTCAATGCAACAATCATATCTGAGTAAGATGAGGCAAAATTAATATCGTGCATAACAATAAGAATGGTTTTTTTCAGTTCATCAGCTGTGCGGCGTAATTGCTTCATCATAGAAACCGCATGTTTCATATCCAGATTGTTTAATGGTTCATCTAAAAGAAGATAATCAGTGTCTTGGCAGATAACCATGGCTATAAAAGCGCGTTGACGCTGACCGCCAGAAAGCTCATCTAAAAAACGGTCTTGTAAATCTTGTAAGCCGAGATAGCGTAGCGCACTGTCGATAAATTGTTTATCTTCATGTGTATACCAGCCTTTTGAATAAGGATAGCGTCCGAAACTTACTAAATCGTACACGGTTAAGCGAAAAGACAAAGGATTTTCTTGACGCAGAATTGAGAGTTTTTGAGCCAAAATATCGTGGGGCATTTTATCAATATCAAAGCCGTCGATATGAATTGTACCATTATGGTGTGGCAAAAGACGTCTTATCAGCATTAAAAGAGTTGACTTTCCCGAACCATTGGGCCCAATAAGAGAAATAATCCCCCCTTTTGGAAGATGAAGGCATAAATTATCGATAATCAATCGTGCTCCGTAAGCCTTGGAAAGATGATTGATCTCAATCATTTTAGTTTTCCCTTCATCAGTAACATTAAGAAAACAATACCCCCACAAAACTCAATGATAAAACTTAAACGCCCTGCCATATGAAAAATTTGTTCTAAAATAAATTGTCCCCCCACCAAACAAATAATCGCTAACAATATTGCAATCGGCACAACAACACTGTGTTTTGCTTGAGGAGAAAGTTCATAGGAAAGGTTGGCAACTAACAGTCCAAAAAAGGTGACGGGGCCTACTAATGCGGTGGAAATGGATACGAGAATGGAAATAAAAATAAGGACAGCTGTTGCACTTTTGTGGTAATTAACGCCAAGATTGAGGGTATTTTCACGTCCTAAAGCCAAGATATCAAGAAGATGACGGGAATGCCATCCAATCAGACTCACAATGAAGACAATGATTGTGGCAAAGCCTATTAACGGTGTATTGAATTTATTAAAATTTGCAAACATAATATCGGTTAAATTCATCATTTGGTCTGGATTTAGTTGCAATTGCATAAACATCCGTAAACTGAAAAAAAATCCGCCTAAAACAACACCGATTAAAAGCGTCAAATGAAGTCCTTTTAGGCTTCCTGAAAAGAGCCAGCGAAAAAGGCTTATTGAAAAAAGGATAAGAATGAGGGTTTCAAGAACAAGCTGTCCTTCTTCATTCAAAAAGGGCAAAGAAAGAGAGCCTACAAAATACATTAGGGCAGTCTTTATTAAAATATAAAGCTGATCAAATCCCATAATTGAAGGAGTAAGAAGACGGTTATTAACGATTGTTTGAAATAAAACCGTGGAAACGCTTATTGCATAGGCAATAAGAAGTAGAGAGGAAAGTTTTGTAAGACGAAATTTCCATGTATAAACATTGATATTCCACGTCATGTAAAGACTAATGACAGTGCATGCTATGATGATAAGTGTTGTTAGTACACATATTGTTTTTCTTCTTCTATCCAAGACGCTTTCTCCAGCGTAAAAGCAGTATCATAAAAATAAAACTACCGATTACACCCATTATGGTGCTGATGGGAATTTCAAGAGAGGGATGAATGATTCGTCCTAAAAGATCACAAATTAAGACCAATCCTGCACCGCTGATGGCCACCCAAGGAGCGGTATAGCGCATATTATCTCCCATGAAACTTGAAACAATATTTGGAATAATCAACCCAACAAAAGGAATACGGCCAATGGTACAGACAACAACAGCAGTGATTGAGGCGACAATAAAAAGACCAAAAAACATGACAACACGATAATTCAATCCAAGGTTATTGGTTAAATCTTCTCCCAAACTTGCAACCGTAAAGCGATCAGCAGTACAATAGGCCAGAATACAAAGGGGAAGGGATAGCCATAAGAGCTCATATTTTCCTTCAAGAACCATCGAAAAACTGCCAAATAAGTAAGCTTGAAGAGAAGGAAGTAACATTTCATAATCTGCAATGGCATTGGTTAAAGAGCCAATAATATAGCTTAGCATAATCCCTGTAAGGGGTACAATGAGAGCAGATTTTAGAGGAATGCGTCGCAATAAAAACATAAAAAGTAAAGTGCCTACCATGGCAAAAATTGTCGCAACGACCATTTTTCCTAAAACAGGAATATCGGGCCAAAAAATCATAATAAAAAGAATGCCAAGGGAAGCAGATTCAATGGTTCCAGTGGTTGATGGTTCGACAAAGCGATTGCGTGTTAATAGTTGCATAATCATGCCTGAAAGTGCAAGTGCTGCGCCTACTAAAAGGATTGCAATGGTACGAGGAAGACGTGTTTGCCAAAAAATAAGCCACGCATGGGGATCGGCTGCGAAAAGGTTAGAAGGTGTGACATCAGAATAACCAACAAAAATGCTGAGGATAGACAGGAAAATTAGAAGTGTTATGGTTATCCAGTAATTCTTCACGTTAAATCATTTTCTAACAAAATCTACAAAAAGCAAAGACTGCTTAATAAACAACCTCTGCTTTTAAATTTTATTTATATAGCAAGCAAGCTCTTTCGTGCGCTTATTTGCTCTTTGTAAAGGCTTCATTGATCTGCTGTGCGGTTTCAATGAGTGCCGTTAAACCGCCATTTGCACGATACCAACTCCAAGAGTCCAAATAAATAATTTGGTTTTGTTTGCTTGCTGTTGTGCGGTGAACAAGCTCATTGTTGAGCAATTGTGCTGCGGATTGTCCTTCCCGTCCAATGGCTGCATCGCGATCAATCACTAACAACCAATCAGGATTGGTTTCAAGAATGAATTCAGGAGATATGAGTTGTCCATGTTTTTGCACGGTAAGTTTATCGGTTGCAGGGGCAATTCCAAAAGCGGAGTGAAAAATATCGAAACGTGATTTTGGTCCGAAAGCACTGATTTTTCCACCAGAGGTCATGAGTATGAGCCCGGTGCCTTTTCCTTGGGTATTTTTACGGACTTCAGCAAAAGCTTCATTGATTTTTGCAATTTCCTTTTCTGCTTCTTGTGTTTTACCAAAAATTTTTCCAAGGATAGACACATTTCGTTTTATATCTTCAAGAGAATTTTCGTTTTCTACGGTTAGATCAATTGTTGGGGCTATTTTGGATAAGTCTTTATATTTTGCTTGAGTTCTGGAGGAAATAATAATCAAATCGGGTTGAAGAGTGGCAATTTTTTCATAATCTGGCTCAAAAACGGTTCCAATTCTTTCATATTTTGCATCGTCAAATTGTTGCAGATAGGAAGGTTTTTTTCCTTCAGGAAGGCCGATAACTGCTTGGATACCAAGGCGATTCATATTATCTAGCGAGGCAAGATCAAACACAACAACCTTTTGCGGAGAAGTGGGAACAGAAGTCGTTCCTGAAACATGATCAATCGTTACATTTGTCTGGGTACTGGTATTTGCAATACTCGTATGAGTCCACAAAATCGTTGCAAAACTAATTGCAACCAGTAAAACAGAAGTCATCCATTTCATATATTTTATCATCGTGATTTTATCCTTTTATCTAATATTACAAAGGTTTGCGCACTTAAAAACTTAACTTTGGTATTTTTATGCACAAAATGAAGCGTAAATAAATAACACTATGTTGTAAAATTGACTGACATATGTTACAAATCGTTCACTTACCTCATTTTCACTTAATTCTAGTGTTTTTGCAACATTATTTAGAAAGTTTGACATATGATCAATGTATTT
Source organism: Bartonella sp. AP280QHHD (assembly GCF_042196125.1). Taxonomy (NCBI): domain Bacteria; kingdom Pseudomonadati; phylum Pseudomonadota; class Alphaproteobacteria; order Hyphomicrobiales; family Bartonellaceae; genus Bartonella; species Bartonella sp. AP280QHHD. Next base: position 6,773 of record NZ_JBHIPQ010000019.1, read on the forward strand.
AAAAAGCGTACACGTTTGTACGCACTGACAACAAGTGCTTTCTTCTTTTTACAAGGTGTAGATGTTTCTATGGGGAATGGTTGGTTCTCATCATACCTTCCTTCAGTTTCATTGCCATCATTATCATCATTTACCTCTTTAATTGGAGGATCGAGCACAGGGGCTATAACACCACCCGGAGGAGTGGGGGGGTCTGAAAGAGCAGAACCTAGAGTCGATAATGCTGTTAATAGTGGTCCTGCTCAGCCTCAGCCTCAGCCTCAGGCTCAGGCTCAGGCTCAGATTGTGCCTGTTTTAAATCATATTCGACCTATTAGTGCTTGTCATTCTAGAAAGAATAATGTTTTTGTTCCTGGCATGATACGGAATGTTGCAGGTAGTAGTGTTCGTGTTGCGAGTGGTGCAGGTGCAGTACCTGGTGTTGCGAGTGGTGCAGGTGCAGTGCTAGGTATTTTGGGTGATATTCCAGATGGTGTGGGTGGTGTGCCAGGGCTCCCAGGTTCAGGCGTTTTATCTACTGGGATAGGAACAGTAGCAAATGTGCCGCAAGCAGGTGTACCAGCTGGCTTTGGTGGCTCATTAGCTCTTGTACAAGATACTTTATTATCAGGTAATATAGCAGGAGGAGGATTAAACACTGTAAGTCAACAAAGACCAAAGACTATATTAGGTGTTTCGAGTGGGGCAGATACAACGAACCTGCCTGCTATTCCAGGTGTTGGTCCAGGTGCTATGCCAAATGATGCTTTGAGTGATATGCCAGGTGTTCCAGGTACAGGCGGTGTAACTACTAGGAGAGCAAGAGCAACAAGAGCAGAAAATGTGGAAGCAAAAGAAGCAAAAACAGCAATAGCAAGTGGGAAGAAAGCACGTGCGGGGCGTGCAGGTGTGCCAAGTGGAGTAGGTGGAGAGTTAGTTAGATTACTAGATGTTCCAAGAAATGTGGATGTTTGGCGATTATTTAATATTCCGCGAAAAGATAGTTTAAGCGAAACATATTTTCCAGTGGGGGAAGAGGCGCTAAGAGTACAAAAAGCGAGTGCAGATGGTCTTGTTGGTATGCCAGGTATATCGAGTCCTGTATTGAATTCTTTACCACCCGATACATCAGGTGCTATGGTGCCTGGTGTGAGTGTATCTATACCAGTTGGTGATGGTGTTGGGGCTCTAGAAATTATAGATTCTGTGGAGGCAGGTAAAGGATTGGCTGATTTACTCAATGGTGATCAGCGAATATATGGATCTATTTCCTGTGATCAGTCGGGAGTATATACTCTAATAGGGGGGGCTATTATAGCGGATCAAGGTGAGAGCGCTGTAAATGTGGAATCTCCTCTTGATGATGGGAAAGTAGTTGTTAATTTGGACGAAGTATCCATTGAAAGTATGAATATTGGGAAAGAACTTTCTGAAAGTTTATCTGCAGTGGGTATACAGGATTATAAAGTAGGTATAGAGAACATAGATAGTTTATATACTCATGATCCGCTTTATGTTGGTGTATATGTCGGAGATTCTGCTTCACATATGAATGCAGAGGTTAATTTGAAAAACTCAAATATTCAGGGTTTTTTTATTGGGCTTCGGACTGAAGAGACTGGAAAGATCACGATGGTGGGGGGAGGAATCAGAGATGCGTATATAGGTGCTCTTGCTAGTGATAATGGGTGGATTGTTTTAGAGAATGTAGATATTAATGTTAAAAGAATCGGTTTAGTTAGTTTGGGTCCATCCGTTATCGAGATGAGGTCTGGAGCAATTACCGTGAAAGAGGGTGGAATAGGAGTTATCTCTACAAAAGAGGGGACTGTTCTACTAGACGGGACGGTTATCAATGTTGCTGAGGAACCAAAAACTACAGAAGTTGGTACTTCGGAGACGAATATAGGTTTATTGTCACTTGGAGGTACTATTTCCTTTAAAAATGGAAAACTTAGAGCTCCTAATACTGTTGCATTGTTGGTAAGTGATAGCTTTAAGAATAATATCTCTGTAGCTTCTAATAGAGTAGGAGCGGAGAGTGAGGATGGCGATGATACGCAACAGGGTTCTAAGGCTGATAGTGATTCTTTCATTGGTGAGGTCATCTCTATTGAAACTAGAGATGGCGCTGTCCTTAATAATATTAGTTCCACGTATTTTGAGGCTTTATTCCCTATAGAGAATTTTTTAGGAAGCGGTGCAGATTCTAGAAGTACTAGTGCACCATCTGGAGCTGGCGCTGGAGATTCTGCAGTGGTGGCGTCTAAACCAGATCCAAACTCTAGGGTTGTCAACTTAATAGTTTCTGATATTCAAAATTCAACCGTTAAAGTGGAAGGTAAGTCTTATGGTGTATTTTTTGGTGATATACCTTCGAATGTGAGGAGAAAAAATGATCAAACGAGAGTGAGACAAGAAAGTGGTCAAAATGTAGGTCAAAATCTGGGAGAGGGCGGAATAAAAGATGATGGAGATAGTTTGCGTGCAGTTCTTTTGAAAAATACGGTTTTCAGAGTTCCTGATGGTGTGGTCATTTATGGTAACAGTTTGGATGGGTACGTCGTTGTAAAAGATGACTCAACTCTTTCGGGTGATTTAGTGTTGAAAGCTGAAGAGGGGTCGCATTTGTCGGTTTTTGTTGAAGACTCTGTCGTCATGGGGGGAGCTCACGTTGATAAAAAATCTCAAGCTAGGCTTTTTCTATCTGGGGGATCAGAGTGGTATTTAACAAAGAATCTGCATAATAGTTTGGAAAATTCAAATACGGGTTGTGTAGATTCATGTCTTTCGTCTATGAATCTTGTAGATAGTAATGTTAGATTTTTTACTTCTTTGAAAAATGAAAATACATCTAATAAAGATATTGAGTATCGAACTCTTCGCATAGGAAATGGGAATGGAACAGTTTATAGTGCTGCTTCTGCCGCTTCTGGTGCTCCTGCCGCTTCTGGTGCTCCTGCCGCTTCTGGTGTTACAATTTACTTCAATGCAAATTTGATGCCTAGCAATACAGAAAATTCTCAAATATCTGACAGATTGTTGATTCATGGTGATGTTTCTGGAAAAACAATGGTAGTTGTGAATGATACTTCTGATGGTATATCACAAAGTCAGGATACACCTCATAGCATTTCAATTATTCAGGTTTTTGGAAATGCAGAGAGGGATTCTTTTAAGCTGAAAGGTGATTATATTACACGAGAAGGGTTACCTTATAAGTATGTTCTTCGTGCTTATGGTCCAACTATTCCTCCGAAAATGCAGTATTTTGATAAGACATTACTTAAAAATAGTAGAAGTGTTTGGGATTTTCGTTTAGAAAATGAATATTTTATACCTCTCGTTTCTGCTTATACTGCTACTGCTAATTTTCAACCTATTTTTAAGGCTAAGCCACTTGTTGCAGTTGCTTCTACTGATGCTTCTACTGAAACTGCAATAAATACTAATGCTGACACTGGTGCTGGTGAAGTAAATAGTGAATCCATAACTCCTCCTGTATCTGGGGAATCTGCATCTGTAGTCTCTGTTCAAGGCAATTCACTTTTGAGATCTGAAACATCTGACGAATTTTATGAAGATGATGATGACGAAGATTTTACGGAATCTGAAACATCTGAGGCTGTAGTGCATACTTTTTTACCTGTTACTCCATCTTCGTCATCTGTTACTCCTTCTTTATCCAGAAATTTGGCACCTTTAGTACCTCCAAGAGTTAATTTAAGTGGGAGGTCTGATACGGGTAGAGGGCCTGTAATATCTGCCGATGAAATTTTTGTAACACCTGGGGATCATATTGTATCTAAGAGGCCATCACCTATAAAATCAGCTGCTGCTATGAAGGCTGCTATGAAGGCTTCTGCTCCTGTGGTTTCTGAGATAGCTGTTATATCTTCTAAAGGAGATTCTGCTACGCAGCCTTCTACTCCTGTGGTTTCTGAGATATCTGCTATATCTTCTAAAGTAGCTTCTGCTACGCAGCCTTCTACGTCTGTGGTTTCTGAGATACCTGTTATATCTTCCAATGGAGCTTCTGCTATGCAGCCTTCTACTTCTGTGGTTTCTGAGATAGCTGTCATATCTTCTAATGGAGCTTCTGCTACGCAGCCTTCTACGTCTGTGGTTTCTGAGATACCTGTTATATCTTCCAATGGAGCTTCTGCTATGCAGCCTTCTACTTCTGTGGTTTCTGAGATAGCTGTCATATCTTCTAATGGAGCTTCTGCTACGCAGCCTTCTACGTCTGTGGTTTCTGAGATACCTGTTATATCTTCCAATGGAGCTTCTGCTATGCAGCCTTCTACTTCTGTGGTTTCTGAGATAGCTGTCATATCTTCTAATGGAGCTTCTGCTACGCAGCCTTCTACGTCTGTGGTTTCTGAGATACCTGTTATATCTTCCAATGGAGCTTCTGCTATGCAGCCTTCTACTTCTGTGGTTTCTGAGATAGCTGTCATATCTTCTAATGGAGCTTCTGCTACGCAGCCTTCTACGTCTGTGGTTTCTGAGATACCTGTTATATCTTCCAATGGAGCTTCTGCTATGCAGCCTTCTACTTCTGTGGTTTCTGAGATAGCTGTCATATCTTCTAATGGAGCTTCTGCTACGCAGCCTTCTACGTCTGTGGTTTCTGAGATACCTGTTATATCTTCCAATGGAGCTTCTGCTATGCAGCCTTCTACTTCTGTGGTTTCTGAGATAGCTGTCATATCTTCTAATGGAGCTTCTGCTACGCAGCCTTCTACGTCTGTGGTTTCTGAGATACCTGTTATATCTTCCAATGGAGCTTCTGCTATGCAGCCTTCTACTTCTGTGGTTTCTGAGATAGCTGTCATATCTTCTAATGGAGCTTCTGCTATGAATGCTTCTGCTCCTATGGTTTCTGAGACATCTGCTGTATCTTCTAGAGCTGTTGGGCGTGTTCTTATGCTTGGTGATCATGCTGGTAATGGAGATGTTTCTTCTAAGGAAACGGTTTCTTCTACATGTGGTGCTATACAGAATAATGGTGGAGAGGATTTGCGAACTCCTTATTTATGCAGTGATGGCCAAACACGTACAGTGGCAAACGTTACATTGAAGGTAAGTGATAAAACTCAACATCCTATGCATGCAAAAAATCAGGATACGGTTATTAAGTTAGAGGGAGCCACAATTAGTGGTGCGGATTTTTCTGATAGCAAAAATAATGTTGATTTTAATGAAATATATGCCGTGAGTGCTGTGCTTGCAGAAGAGGGGGCGGAAGTTGTTTTGGATAATAAATCAACAATTACCTCTTCTGTGATTGGGCTTGAAGCCCAAAATGGCGGGAAGGTTAAGATGAATAATGGAACAGTTAATGCTTATTATGTGGGCGCTTTGGCGAGTTCTGGATCATCTGTTAATTTAAAGGATACAAAAATTAACGTAACGGGGGATTTAGCTGTGGCTGGTCTGGCGAGTCAGGCTGGTGAGGTAACTATGGACTCTGGAACGATTATGCTGACAAATGGAGTGGCTGTGAGATCAGAAGCTAGGGGACGTGTAAGATTAAACAAAGTTAATATTACTGCGAAAAAGGAAGCAGGAAAATCGAATTCTACAGAGAAATTTGGACGTGCAGCTTTTCTGGTGAGTGATAATGCTTCTGTTGATTTTAAGAACGGAAATGTTGTTACTGATGCTCATGCTTTGTGGATTATAAAGTCTGGTGATAATGTGGTTGAGACGGGTTCTTCTAGGAGAAGGAGATCCTCTGACGTTCGTCCTACTATGAATCACGTAAATATCGAGTCTTCTACTGTTAAAGTGGAAGGTGACGGAGTCTACGGTATATATTTTGATGGGGGAACACAGAAGGAAGCGAGTCAACAAAATCGAAGTCAGGATTTAACAACTGAGAAAACAAATGTTGTTAAGCGGAGTACTGTGTCCAAACAGGAAAAAACGCCTATAGGCATAACAGGGACAGTTTCGTTGAAAAAAACTGATTTTGAAGTTGCAAATGGTATAGCTATCTATGGTAATAATTCTGGTGGTCGTGTTTCATTAGAAAATAAAACAACTCTTGCTGGTGACTTGTTATTAAAAGCTGAGAATGATTCGAACATATTGGTTTCAGTTGATAATTCTATTGTTACAGGCGGTGTTCGCGTTGATAAAAATTCTTATGCAAAATTAGACTTGGTTAATAATTCACAGTGGATTCTAAAAAGAAGTGCACAGAGGAATTTGGGGACTCTAGATTCAGGATGTGCGGATTCATGCATTTCTTCTGTAAGTCTTGTAAATAGTGCTATTGATTTTGCACCTTCGGAATCTGAAGGAAAATATCAGACTCTCCATATTGGAAATGGGAAAGGAACTGTTTATGCGGCACAGGGTAATGCTGTAATTCATCTCAATGCACGTTTAAATCCTCGTGATCCGAGTGATCAGCAAGTCACTGATCGGCTTGTCATTCATGGTGATGTTTCTGGAAAAACAAAAATACATGTACGAGGTGATGCGGGCAATGTAGGAGATGGTAAAGCGAATGCCAAGATTGCTCATACTGTTTCAATTATTCAGGTCTATGGTCAAGCGAAGAAAGACTCTTTCCAACTCGATGGCAATTATGTTGCACTGAGAAACTCACCTTACAAATACACCCTTCGTGCTTATGCTCCAGAAGCGACTTCGAAACAGGAGCATGTTCAGCAGAAATTTGTTAAGGATGGTGGAGAATTTTGGAACTTCCGTCTAGAAAATCAGTATGTTAAGTCTGTTGGATCTGCTGCCCTTCCTGCACAATTTGTAAGGTCTGTTGTTCCACAGGTTCCAACTTATCTCAGCTTGCCTAATAGTGTATTCCACGCTGGTTTGATGGATATTAGCAATCAAAATAAGCAATTGGAGACGTTGCGGATGACTTCTACAGGAATGGTAGAGGTTCGTGAAAATCCTGCTTTATACTTGCGCGGCTATGGTGGAAGTTACCGTTATGCTTCAGATCTGTCCGCACTTGAATATGGTTACGGAGGTGATCTTAGTTATAATGGTGTAGAGGCAGGTGTTTTGCTGCAAACTATTGAAAATGCTGACAGTGCTATATCCTTTGGCGTTATGGGAACTTATGGAAAACTTTCTCTGCAGCCTGTGAATGTTGAGTACAGTCAGAAGAGTGCATTTGATAAATGGACTGCTACGGTATATGGTAGCATGCAGCATAATGTTGGCTTCTATGTCGACGGTCTTTTATCCTATGGTCTGTTCAAAGGTGATGTTCTCACCCTTGCACGGGGTAAAACAGCAACATTAAAAGGTAATCCTTTGAGTGTTTCTTTAGCTGGTGGTCAGACAATTATGACAGGATATAAGGGCTTTGTCTTTGATCCGCAGGTTCAGGTTGTGTATCAACATCTCCAGTTTAATAAAGCCCGTGATATCGACAATTTTGATATTGAAATGGGTAACCTTAATCAGTGGGTAGCACGTGTTGGTGGACGCTTAACCAAGATTCCTACAGGTTCTGAAGGCGTGAATGCTATTGCTTTCTATGGTAAGCTTTATCTTGCTCATGGTTTTGAAGGAAAACAGTCTGTGCATTTCAATGATGCTTTCAAGTTAGGAGCTTTTGGTTCCTCTATAGAGGCTGGATTAGGTTTTAATGCCAAATTGTTGCCACAGTTCTCTCTGCATGCTGATATTCTCTATCAACATAAGCTTAATAAGGCTGGTTTTTCGGGAACAAGTTTTTCCGGAGGAGTACGTTATCAGTTTTAATATAAGGTACACTATGTACCTTATTAGAAAAGGCAGCACATTGTGCTGCCTTTTTTCTTTGTAACAACTTGTGTTGTCTTTAAAAGATTTTCGTCTTCTTGATTGAGCAAAAAAACATAGTTTTTTTGTGTATGAGAGCACTTTTCTCCGCTAAAGCGAATTTTCTTAAAATTTATGCTGCTACTGATGCGATAGAGTGCTTCGCTTTTATCGGCTTTTTAAGCGTTCAGCAGACTGGTATGCGTTACGTTATCCTTTTTAGTACTGTATTGATATTATCTAATATAATATTTGATGTTTTCTAAAGCTCGTTTTTGAGAGTTTGTTTTTTACGGATTTAAATCATTGTTTCATTCATCTCCTTGTGGATTAATTTTTAAAGTTCACAAGGCTAGATTGTGTTTTTAATTAATTACACGCACTGGTTTCATTTTTTCTTTACACGAAATACAGAATGCATTATACACTTATAAATTGTGTTTTGTTGTTATTCTCTTATAGATGGTTTTTAGCGTAGAGCTTTTGCCAAATTTATTGGGATAATTCATTGCACAGTTCAAATAAGCATGAGGCATGTTCTTTTGTTACACTTTTCGTATTTTTGAGGTGTGCAAGGGGGTGTTTTGTAAGTGCTTTTGTTTTTAATGAGAGGGGAAGGAAAGTTTCGAGGGAACTATGATTAAAGTTTTTAGAAATCATGTATGTTTATGTGCTTGTACAACAGCTATCCTCTCTTTGCTTCAAAATGGAAGAGAAGTGTATGCGGCTGCAGAGGGGAAGGATAGTAATCGTTATGTTATAAAGGTTATCCCAGTTGTCTCTGCTAATTCTTCTCCTCAGCTTAGCGGGAGTAATAAGCATAAGCTTCCTCTTAGTGGAGAGAGTGGGGATAATTATTACCCTTCTAATATGATTAATGTTGGCAATAACGATGAGGGTATTCGTGGAGGAAATGACTATCGTAAGCTGAGTGGATTGGCTGGGGACACCAAACATCAGAAAAATGTAGATAACTCTGTTAAAGATGCAGACTCTGATGGAAGAGGAGTGAATCCTAGTTTTTATTACTATAGTGGGTTGTATTATGTATGTGATAATTGCGGGATAGATCCTAAAATTGATAATAAATCTTATACAATTACGAGTGCAAATGTTTCCAACTACCCTGCTAATCCCACTGCTATAACGGTGAAGGGAATAGGGACCAGAGTTTATGGAGAGAATGTAACTGTTAGCAGTGAAGTTTCTGATAAATCTTTTTTGCGTGGTGTGGCTGTATCAGATGACGGAAAGATTGTTTTGAAAAAACCGACGCTTCAAAATACAAAGTTAGCTCTTTTCGCTCATAATGGGATAATTGAGATAAAGCAGGGGATTATAGAGGACAGTGATAGGGCTGTTGAAGCTGTGGGGAATTCATTGGTTATTTTAGAGGGTGCAAAAGTTAATACGCGTGATGGGAAGGCAAGTCTTTCCAGTTATAGCGGGGCAGATATTTGGGTGGAAGGTGGGGAGGTTAACTTTACCAACAGTCATGGGATTTCTGCGATGTTGGGAGGGACGGTGATTCTCGATGGTGTCACTCTTACTGGAAAGGGCCACAAAGATAAAAATGATGCGGCTTTTTTAATGGATGAAGGGGGACGTGTTGAGTTTACAGGGGGGACTATTAAGGTTGAGGGTGCACATGGTATATTATTAGAAAATCCCGTCAAGCTTTTTAGTGTTGTACCAGAACGATCTGAAACAGAAGCTGAAACTGAAGATGAAGCTGAAGATGAAGCTGAAGATTTATCGAATAACTTTTATGTGACCGAGGCTAATTTTAAGTCTTCTTCTGTTACCGTAAAGGGTGAGGGATCTTATGGTATCTATTTTCAGGGAGAAAAGCCATGGAGCGAAGATGGGGATAAAAAAGAGGAGATTTCATTAGAGGAAGAAAAAGCTCCACCACGATTGGAAGTTGTTAATTTGGATACAACAGAGTTTTCTGTTGAAGACGATACGGCTCTTTATGGCAGCAATGTTATTTCTGGTGCGGTGAGTTTGATGAAAAGCACTCTTCGTTCAGGGAATTTTTTATTAAAAGCTGAGAAAGGGGCATCTGTGATCGTTTTGGCTGATGCTTCTACGCTTGAAGGTCGCACACACGTTGATAAAGACTCTAATGCCGAACTTTATTTGGGAGGTCGTTCTACATGGATTTTACAACAACCGCTGCAAAAAGATCAACATGCGGCTGCACATGATTCTTCTATTTCACTCGTTAGTCTTATGGGTGATAGCTCTATTCATTTTAAAAGACCAGAATCTCCTTCTATTGATGATTATCAAACTCTTCGTATTGGAAAGGGAAAGGGTGAAGTTTATAGAGTACGGGATGGTGCCTCTATTTCCCTTAATACATATCTGAATAGTGGTGGTGCTCTTAATCATCAAAAGACGGATCGTGTTTTAATTCATGGTGATGTTTCGGGAAAAACAAAGCTCCAAGTGCATGGAGTTGCAGGAAGTCCAGGAGGATATACGGGAAAGGGGGGGAATGCTGAAGGTATTTCAGTCATTCAGGTTTCTGGACAAGCAAAGCAAGATTCTTTTCAGTTGGAAGGTGGTTATGTAGCCTTAAACGAATTACCTTATCAGTATAAGCTTTATAGTTATGGTCCAGAATCTGAGTTTGGAAAAGCAAGTATGGATCAGAGATTAGTTGAAGGTAACGGGGAATTTTGGGATTTTCGCCTTGAAAGTAGGTCTATAGATTCTGATGTTCAACCTAAACCAGATCCTTCTCCTAAGCCAATTCCGGGACCAGAACCTTCTCCAGAACCAGCTCCGGAGCCTCATCCTCGTCCTAAGCCGGGCGTTAAGGCTGTTGTTCCGCAGGTTCCGACTTATCTCCTTTTGCCTAATGCCTTACGTCATATTGGTTTGATGAATGTTAACAATCAAAATAAGCGGTTAGAAGCTTTGCGAATTACTTCTGGGGGCTTATTAGAAAGTCGTGAAAATCCTCTCTTTTTTGTGAGCGGTTATGGCGGCAATCATCGTTATACTTCAAATCTTTCCACGCTTGAATATGGTTATGGCGGCGAGTTTGATTATAATGCACTAGAGGCAGGTGTTTTGCTGAAAGCAATCGAAAATATGTATGGTTCCACTTCTTTTGGAGTTATCGGGGCTTACGAGAGATTTTCTTTGCAACCTTTGAATGTTGAGCAGAGTCAAAAAAGTACATTTGATAAATGGTCAGTTACGGCATATGGTGGTATGCAGCATGATGCAGGTTTTTACGTTGATGGTCTTGTGTCTTACGGCTTGTTTAAAGGTGATGTTCTAACAACTGCACGTGGCAAGACGGCAACATTAAAGGGTTTCCCTTTAAGTGCTTCATTGACTGCTGGTAAAACGTTTATGGTGGGGGAAGACGGTTTTGTTTTTGATCCGCAAGTTCAGGTTGTTTATCAATATCTTCAATTTAATAAGGTGCGTGATGTGGATGGCTTTGATATTGATTTAGGAAAGCTTCATCAGTGGGTAGGGCGTGTTGGAGGGCGTTTAACAAAGAGGCTGGTTGCTACTGATGAGGCTCAGGTTGTTTCTTTCTATGGCAAGCTTCATCTTGCTCATGGTTTTGAAGGAAAACAATTTGTGCATTTTAAAGATGCTTTCCAGCTAGGTGCTTTTGGTTCTTCATTAGAAACAGGATTAGGTTTTAATGCCCAATTGTCTCAAAAATTTGCGCTTTACGGCGATTTGGTTTATCAGCACAAACTAACGAAGGCTGGTTTTTCTGGAACGAGTTTTTCAGGTGGATTGCGTTATCATTTCTAGTGTTGTTCCTGTTTTTGATTAATCTTTCAAAAAGCCACAAGTTGTACTTGTGGCTTTTCTCATTATCTATTCATCTTGTGTTATAGCATTTTTACGAGAGTATGACTTTGCATATCTTTAATATGCTTTTAGGTTGGACTTCTTTCATTTTTTTGAAAAGTCTGAAGAGTTTGTACGTTATTGTTTCAAAACGCGTATTTCAGAGTGATTATTATATTATTTATAATATTTTGATTTATAAAGATATTTTTAATTTAGGGTGCTGAAATATTTTCAAGGATTTTATGATGAATCCATAAAAAGCATTCCTTTGTCTATTATATGTAAAATTGGCAGGTGGATAATCATTTAAGAAAGGAGTCAATATAATTTGGGGAATTATATTAAGAGGAGAGGATTTACAATATTAGAAATTAGCAAAGACAAAGATGCTACTCAGGCACAATGAGGGCTGTATCCGATGAACTTGATATTATATCCGCTGTCGTTGTGAAATGGGGATGGAAAAAATGAGAGATATCTGAGAAAATTGGTGAATGAGAAACATAATGACGTATTGTTTTTTGAAAGTGTGTTTTCTTTAAATGCATAAATAAAAAGATGAAGTCATGTGTCATCTTCACTTTTTAAAATATGGCTCTGAATGTTTTTGAATATTGTAAAGTTGAATTAAAAGGAAAAGGTAAAATCGGAACTGATTTTTACACGTTCCTACTTTTTATTAGACTGTCTTACCATGAAGATTGCCTAAAAGGCATATGTGAACTCTTGTTTCTCAATTTTGGCATATGTTTTGTCTGCTTACAGAGTGTACACTGTTTCAATATAATATTATCGTAAGGATGTTGATTATATCCGTTTTGGCGGTGATTAGACGGCAGTTAAAGTAGGTGTTCTTAATGCATGTCAACTGACTAAGGGTGTTTTTGACTAACAACGTTAAAGGTGATTTTTCTGTCGTTCTTCAGTTATATTTTTGCAAATTCTTTGTAAAAGCGACAGATTTAGATTGTATTTTCGAGTAATTTTTCTATTCCATATTTACATAAAACACAAAAAATATTAATAAACTCACGATATTAAAACCTAAACGTATTAAATATTTTTCTTTTGGTTAAGTTTTTTGATACGTTATGTATAGATCTTAGTAAGAAGAGGGGGGATTATGGTGGAATTATGGTCAATCTATTTAAAAATCGCTTCTCCTTATGTACTTTTACAACGGCACTTCTTTTTTTGACACACAATGTTGGTGTTTTTGCACGCAATGCTGAATCTCAGGTTATCTCTGGAAAAAAGCAGTCTTCATGTGATCAGAATGCAGCATTTTATCAGTGTTCTGATGGTGGAGCGCACGAAATTAATAATAAAGTTTATTCGTTAATGGATAAAAATGTTAATGGTGTTCATGGAGCCATGGAGGCGTCTAAGGAAGGTACAATTATTCGTGGCAAGAATATAACTGTTAAGGGTATTTTGGATGAAAAGAATAACTCGGAAAACAATTTTTGGAAATATGGAGTAAAGGTATCAGAAGAAGCGGGCGTCTTTCTGAGCGATTCCACGTTGAGTGGGGTTTTAGTGGGGGTGGAAGCTCAAGGTGGATTCATCGTAATGTCTGGTGGATCAATTGATGCAATCAAAGTGGGGGCTTTTGCTGGAGGAAAATCTCAAAGTGGTGTTGATTTAACGAATACGCAAATTAGCCTAGGGAGAGTTGGGGTTAAAGCAGAAGAAAAAGGATATCTTATTTTAGAGGGTGTCTCTATTACCGGCAAGGGGAGTACCGGCAAGGATGATCAAGGGCTGGATGCAGGTCGTCAGGCAGCTTTTCATATATCTGAAGATGGTTATGTTCAGTTTATGAAAGGTTCTGTTGATGTTACTGATGCTCATGGGCTTTTATTGCAGGGAGATAAAGCTCCTCAGATTAATATTGGAGATTCCAATATTACAGTGAAAGGTAATGCATTTTATGGTATACACTTTGAAGGTGTGGCAGCATCAGAAGGTTCGTCAGAGGGAAAATCATTGCGCGTTGATTTGAAAAAGACGCGTTTTGTCGTTCCAGATAGTATAGCTGTTTATAGCAGTCAATCTGGAAAATCTAAAATATTTTTAAAGGAAACAAAGCTTTTTGGGGATTTGTTGCTGAAGGCTGATCGTAACTCTTCTATAGAGGTTGTTGCTGATGCTTCTGCACTTGTCGGTCAAACTCAGGTTGATAACAGTTCTAAAGTCGACCTTATCTTGGGAAATAATTCACAGTGGGCTTTATTGCAACCAAGACAGAAAAAATTACAAGATCCTAATTATAGAGGTGTTTCGTTTATTTCATCGGTACACCTTTCTAATAGTTCCATTACTTTTGAAAAACCAAAGTCCAGTACTAATCATGCATATCAAACGCTTTATATTGGAAAAGGAACAGGTATTGTTTATCAGGCTTTTGGTGATGCTTGGATTCATTTGAATGCACGTTTAAATCCTAGTGATACAAGTGATCATCAAGTAACGGATCGGCTTCTCATTCATGGTGACGTTAAGGGAAGAACTATAGTCCATATACAAGGGGTTGCGGGAGGTTTAGAAGAAAAAAACGAAAAAGCGCATAGTGTTTCAATTATTCAAGTTTATGGAGATGCATCGTATGACTCTTTTCAACTGAATGGGCAGTATGTTGCATTAAATGGCGCGCCTTATAAATATGTTCTTCGTTCTTATGGCCCAAGTGTTACTAGAGGGGAGGAGCATGTTAAACAGAGATTTGCTTTGAACGGAGGAGCATTTTGGAATTTTCGTTTAGAAAATGAATATGTTCAAACTGCTGATTATAGAGAAACTCCTATGGTTTCTCAACGTACACCTCCTGCACGTGCTTCTGTTGAGGATATTATTCCCGAATCTTCTGGTGATGTTGTTCCAGCGTCTTCTACAGATAGTCTTTCTGAAATTGAAAATGTTTCTCCGTCTCAACGAGGTGTAAGATCTGTTGTTCCTCAGGTGCCAACTTATCTACTTTTGCCGAATAGTTTGTTCCACGCTGGTTTGATAGATATCAGCAATCAAAACAAGCAGTTGGAGATAGTACGGACTAATCTTAGTGGAATGTTGCAAATTCATGAAAATTCTGCTTCATTTTTGCGTGGCTATGGTGGAAGTTATCGTTATGCCTCAGATTTATCTGCGCTTGAATATGGTTATGGGGGAGATCTAGGGTACTATGCACTAGAGACAGGTGTTTTGCTACAAACTGTTGAAAATGTTGACAGTGTTATATCCTTTGGGGTGATGGGGTCTTATGGAAAGCTTTCTCTACAACCTCGAGATGTTGCACAAAGCCAAAAAAGTACATTTGATAAATGGACTGCTACAGTTTATGGAAGTATGCAGCATGATGTAGGATTCTATGTTGATGGTTTGTTATCTTATGGTCTGTTTAAGGGAGATGTTCTGACAACTGCGCGGGGTAAAACGGCAACATTGAAGGGTAACCCTTTAAGTGTTTCCTTGATGAGTGGTCAGAAAATTGCCACAGGATATGAAGGTGTTGTTTTTGATCCACAGGTTCAGGTTGTTTATCAGCATCTTCAATTTAATGAGGCCCGCGATATTGATAATTTTAATATTGAGATGGATAAACTTGATCAATTGATGGTGCGTATGGGTGGTCGCTTGATAAAGACTCTTACTGCGTCTGAAAAAGATCGTGATGTTTCTTTTTATGGAAAGATTCATTTTGCCCATGATTTTGGAAAAGAAAGGTCTGTGCGCTTTAAAGATTCTTTCCAGTTAGGGGCTTTTGGTTCTTCTCTAGAGGCTGGATTAGGTCTTAATGCTCGCTTGTCTCAAAAATTTGCGCTTCATGGTGATTTGGTTTATCAGCATAAGTTGAGTAAAGGTGGTTTTTCTGGAATCAGTTTTTCTGGTGGATTGCGCTATCGTTTTTAGGATGATCATCTTGAGGTAAGTTGTTTAAAAAACCACAAGCATAGCTTGTGGTTTTTTATTATTTGTTTGCAACTTTTTAAATAAGTTTTTTAAAAAAATGTTTTTTTTGCATGAGCAAGTTTGTTTCTTTTTAGAAACGAGATAAGGCTTTCTGGTTTGCAGTTTTTGCTTCTTATGCTGTTTTTCTTCTTTGAGTTTATTTTTATTAAATTCTCTTGAAATCACTGCTTTGGGGTGGAATTTTTATTTCTATCTATATTTTTACGCGTTTTTATAAATAATACAATTTTAAATTGTGATATTTTGGGATTCTGGCTTTACATAAAACATAGGGCGGATATATAAAACACAAAACGTATTTTAAATTATCACGCGCAACCAAAGTTATTAAACAGAACGCGTGTTTTTTGTTTTTAGAGAAGGGGAAGAAAGTTTGTAGAAAATTATGTTTAAAAATCATCTCTCTTTATATCATTTTACAACGGTTATTTTTTTCTTTGTATACAATACTGATGCAGGTGAGATTTCTTCTGAGAAGAAGCCATATTCATGTAACGAAAGTGCCTCATTTTATCGCTGTAATGATGGTAAAACGCATGAAATTGCCAAGAAAACTTATCAACTTACGGGTGAAAGTTCTGATGCTGCCATAGAGGCATCAGGGAAAAATACAGTCATTGAGGGAGAGGCTATAATCATTAACGGTGTTTCGAATGCACATGGACATTCAGAAACAAACGCTTGGACAACAGCTGTAAAGTCCTCAAATGGGGGAGGCGTTGCTCTATTTGATTCCATGTTAAATAACGTGTCGATAGGGGCCGATATTAATGATGAGGGAGCTTTTGAGATGCAGAATGGGGTGATTAAAGCAACCAGAATGGGGATCAGTGTTGGGGGTAAAGGGTCGTTTGTTTCTTTGACCAAGACAGAGATTAAGACATCTTCTGATGCGATAGGTCTTTTGAGTCATAATGGTGCAAAAATTTATATGAAAGGAGGAAAAATTAATTTTGCTGATGGTATTGGTGTTCAAACAGGAGGAGATGGAGAAATTAATTTAGAGGGCGTTTCTATTAGTGGGAGGGGGAAACTGGGAACAAATACAGATAATTATCGTGAAGGTTCTGCTTTTAGTATGCTTCAGGGGAAAGGCTCTCTTAATTTCCAGAAAGGAAACGTTAATGTCGACAATGTTCATGGTATTGTAGTGCAGGGGAATAACCATAATGCTGCTCATATAAAATATTCCAATATTTTTGTGAGAGGGAATGGATTTAATGGCATGCACTTTTTTTGGGAAGCTGTCTTAAATGATAAAAAAACAATTATACCTGGAAAAGGGACTGTCCATTTGACAAAGACAACTTTTATGGCTCCAGAAAGTACGGCTATTTATAGTCGAGAATTCGAAAGTTCTGTTAAACTCTTACAAAATTCAAAAATTTCTGGAGATTCACTCCTGAAAGCTGTTGAGCGTTCTAATGTAAAGATTGAGGCTGATGCTTCTACCCTTGTAGGAGGCGCACATGTTGATGAAAGTTCTACAGCTAAGATAGATTTAAAAAATGGTTCAAAGTGGATTTTATCGCGACCAAAATATGACAAATTGCAAAATTCTGATGCTTCTGGTTCTAGGTTAAAAGATTATTCTTCTATTTCATCGGTTAATCTTACGGATAGTTCTCTTGTTTTTGAAGAATTAAAATCTAAAAAAACAAATGGTTATCAGACACTTCTCATTGGAAAAGGATTTGGGACTGTCTATAAAGCGCACGGTGATGTGAATCTTTATCTTAATGCATATTTGGATAAAGGCGGAACTCTGCAAGAGCAAAAAACTGACCGGCTTTTAATCAATGGTGATCTTGAAGGAAAAACAACAGTTCATGTTTATAAGATTCCTGGAAGTCCAGGGGCATTGACGGGAGATGGTGGTAATAATCAGGGGATTTCCATTATTCAGGTTTATGGAAAAGCCATGGAAGATTCTTTTCAGTTAAAGGGGGGGTATGTCACACTTGAAGCCTCCCCCTATCAGTATCATCTTAAGAGTTATGGTCCAGGCTCTGCTTTAGGGGCGGCAGATTCCAATCAAAGAGTGCTTAAAAACTCTGGAACATTTTGGGATTTCCGACTTGAAAGTCAATTTGTTGATTCCACTAAAGTTTTTCCTGTTCTTGATTTGGTTGTCCCCCCTTCTTCTGATGATATTCCTTCTTTTCCTAAAATTCATCCTAATATTACTGGAGGTGAGGATGGTTCTATTGATTCTAACTCTCAGCAAAAGTCTCAGGAGCCAAGTCTTTCTTCTCCTGTAGATTCTCCTGATAGGGATTCCCATCTTACGACCACACCTAATGTATCTGATGTTTTTGTACTTGAGATCCCCAATCCTCTTTCCTCTCTTGCACCTGTTGTTCCCGCTATTGCTGAATCTAATCCAGTTTCTCCACCTGCATCTGGTTCACCTGTTCCGCCGCATGTTTCATCCACTCCTTCTGTTGTTTCCCCAGTTGCATCTGGTTCACTTGTTCCGCCGCATGTTTCACCCACTCCTTCTGTTGTTTCCCCATTTGCATCTGGTTCACTTGTTCCGCCGCATGTTTCACCCACTCCTTCTGTTGTTTCCCCAGTTGCATCTGGTTCTTCTGTTCCGCCGCATGTTTCACCCACTCCTTCTGTTGTTTCTCCAGTTGCATCTGGTTCACTTGTTCCGCCGCATGTTTCACCCACTCCTTCTGTTGTTTCCCCAGTTGCATCTGGTTCTTCTGTTCCGCCATCTGTTTCACCCACTCCTTTTGTTGTTACTCCACCTGCGTCTGGTTCTTCTGTTCCGGCATCTGTTTTTGAGCCTTCTTCTCATTTTGAGCCAAATGTGAGAGTCGTTGTTCCACAGGTTTTGACTTATATTCTTGTGCCAAATACCTTATTTTATGCTGGATTGATGGATATCAGTAATCAAAGCAAGCAGTTGCAAGCGCTGCGAACTGTTCCTGGTCGGTTGTTGAAAAATGATGAAAATCCCGCTTTGTTTTTGCGCGGTTACGGTGGACATCATCATTATACTTCAAATTTGTCTGCATTTAAATATGGTGATTATGGCGGTGAGCTTGATTATAATGCACTAGAGGCAGGTATTTTACTCAAGAAAATCGAAAGTGCATACAGTACGACATCTTTTGGGATTATGGGAAATTATGGCAAGCTTTCTTTGCAGCCTCGAAAGGTTAAACAAAGTCAAGAAAGTATATTTGATAAATGGACAATCACAGCATATGGAAGCATGCAGCATGATACGGGTCTCTATATGGATGGTCTCTTCTCTTATGGTTTGTTTAATGGAAATGTTCTCACACTTGAGCGAGGTAAAACGGCTGCATTGAGAGGGAAGCCCCTAAGTGTTTCTTTAATTGCTGGTAAAACGTTTATGATAGGCAGCCGATATTTTATTTTTGAACCACAGGTTCAGTTTGTTTATCAAAATCTCCAGTTTCATAAGACTCGTGATATTGATAATTTTAATATTGATATGCGAAGTCCAGATCATTGGGGGATGCGTATTGGTGGGTATTTAACGAAGACACTTACATTTACTAAAGATAAAGATGCACATGTTCTCTCATTCTATGGTAAGCTTCATTTCATTCGTAGTTTTGATGATAAACAATTTGTATATTTTAAAGATGCCTTCCAGCTTGGTTCCTTTGGGACTTCTTTAGAAGCTGGATTTGGTGTTTTTTCGCAATTATCTCCCAAAATTATTTTTCATAGCGATCTGATTTATCAGCATAAATTTACGAGTGACGGCTTTTCCGGAACGCATTTTTCTGGTGGATTAAGTTATCATTTTTAATTGTATTTTTCTTTAATACATCCTTTGTGAAAGACATAAGCACAAAACATGGTTTTGTTGTGTCGTTTTTCTGATTTTTGACTTTACATATAATACAAAACAAATTATATGTAACGGTACATAATAAGTAGATGAACTAGGTGTGTCTTTTCAGTTTTTTATGAATAAAATAAAGGAAGTTTAGACTAAATTATGATTAAAGTACTAAAACGCTATGTCTGTGTTCTCTTACGACCTCTATTTCTTTCTTCGTGCACAATATAGATGTGAGTGCAGAAGATTATAACCCCTCGTGTAATTCTCTTTTTAAGTCGTATTCGTGTGATACAGTTGATGCTTCTCGTACTTTTGGAAGTCGTAATAAGTTATATATGAGTGGATTGGATAGGAGAGCTGCAGGTGTTATTTTTACAATACGAACTCATGACATAGTTATTAAGCCGCAAAAAAGTAAAGGGGAAAAAGGCTTTCAGGAGCTGATGGAATTTTAGAATTAAAGAGATCTGAGAAGATTACATCAGCAGTGGTTGTGTCAAAAGATAATAAAACTTCTTTTAAAAAGAGTTCTATTACAGGAAATGGCGAAAAGAAAAGTGGTAGAAATGCTACGTTATCTCAATCTGTGTTTGGTGTGAAGCAGGGTGGTTCTTTCCTTTGATGAAGGTAAGATTCAGGTTTCTGTTGTTCATGGTATAGAGGCAAGTGTCTTGCTCAATGCGATTGAGGATACACATCACACTTTGAGCTTTGGAATAATGGAGAATAATGGAAAAAAACTTTCTACAACCTCAAGATGTTAAAGAAAGCAAAAAAGTACATTTGATAAATGGTCTATTACAGTATATGGCAGCATGCAGCATGATACAGGCTTTTATATAGATGTCCTTTTTTCCTATGGTTTATTTAAAGGGGATGTTCTCACGCAAGCAAGAGGCAAGACAGCAACATTGAAGGAAACACCTTTGAGTGCTTCATTGATTGCGGGCAAGTCATTTACGACAGGGCATAAAGGGGTTATTTTTGATCCGCAGGTTTAGGTTATTTATCAAAATGTGCGGTTTGATAAGGCGTCTGATATTGATGGTTTTGATATTGAGATGGGAAAACTTGATTTATGGGTGATGCGTGTTGGTGGTCTTTAAGAAAGATGCTTGCTGCTTCTGAAGAGGCTCTTGTTGTTTCTTTCAATTGCGAGCTTCAGCTTGCCATTAGTTTTAGAGGAAAACAACGTGTGCGGTTTGGAGATGAATTCCAATAAGGGCTTTTGGCTCTTCTCTAGAAACTGGAATGGGATTGAAGGCTCAGTTGTCTTCAAACTTTGCTTTGCATGGAGATGTAACTTATCAGCATTGCCTTAGAAAAGGTGGTTTTTCAGGGATTATTTTTTCAGGCGGTTTATACTATCGTTTTTAGGTGCCTATGAAATATAGAGTAATTTTTACATAAGTTATAGAGTGTTTTATGAAGTATAAAGTGATTATTTAAGTTTTATACTTGCTATTTTTAGTGTGTTTAACTTAATGTTATGGGGAATGTTTTTTATTTTTAACTAACAGGGGGAGAAAGGCAAATTGGGAATAAAGTTATGGTTAATGTATTAAGCGGGTATAGATTTTTATTTATTACAACGGCTATTGTTTCTTTTTTGCCAATCGTGAGTGTTAATGCGAATCCTAATAATTTAGGAACTTCCTGTAATGTATCAGAGAGTTTTTTTACATATAGCGATAGTAAAAAACATACGATAAGTAATAAAAATTATACTCCTTCTGTCTCTTCTCTAGATGATTTTGTTGCTGTCTTCTCTATAGAAAAAGAGGGAACTGTTTTAAATTTATTAGAGACAAATATTATCTCGCATAGGCCAAAGCAGATGTTTTTATATAGTGCATCTGTAAAAGATGATGGCAAGCTTGTTCTAACCAATTCAAATATTAAGGATATGTCCGGTTTTCGTGTTCAGAATGGGCAAGTTGTGATGAATAGAGGGAAGATTGAAGGTAGTTTGCAAGCTGTATGTGCAGAAGGAAAAAAAACCGATATTGCTTTAGTGAGCGTAAATATTGATATTGTATCAGATAATTTGAATGCAAAAGGGATTGGATTTGTTAGTAGTTCTGATGCATTCATTAGGATGTCAGGCAGTACTATTACTTTTAATGAGATTGGTGCGTTTTCAACACAATTTGGGGGAAAATATCTTATTGATACAACCAATATTCAGGGAAAAGGTAAGAAACATACGATTGTAGTTGATAATGAAACTATTGATGAATTTCCAAGAGCTTTTGACATATCACAGGGTGGTGATGTTCATTTGCGTGGTGATTCTATTCAGCTCACTGATATGCATGGCTTCTTGATTACGAATTTTGCAGGTTATGCAGATGCTGAAGGTAAATTGGTTCAAGAATACGCTTCATCAAATGAGTTTAAAAAGACAAGTATTAAGATAGAAAAAAACAATATTTCTGTTCAGGGTGAGGGAGTATACGGTCTGTATTTTTATGGATTAGGTCCAGATGTATGGGGTGATATGTTTAAGGTAGGGAGTGAAAAACTTTCAAAAGTAGAAAAAATTGTTTGGGGTGAAGCATCTTTGCATTTGTCACAGACAACTTTTTCAGTTCCCGATGGTATTGCCATTTATAGTACGGGAGATGATATTTATGGAGCTGAAGCTACTATTGAATTAACAGAAAGGACAAAGATCTCTGGTGATTTATTGTTAAAGGCTCAAAATAATTCTTCTCTATTGGTGAAAGCAAAGGATTCTATCCTTACAGGGGGTATTCGTGTTGAGGATGCATCAACTGTTCACTTAGAATTAACAAATGGCTCTGCATGGTATCTCACCAAAAGGAAACATACAGATTTACAGGAATCTCTTCCTGTAGATTCATTACTTTCGTCTATAAGCATTTCTGATAGCACAATTTTTTTTGATAAATTTATATCTCAAGATTATCAAACGCTATATATTGGAAAAGTATATATTGAGAAAGGAAGTAATCTAAATGACATAAATCCAATAGAGGGGATACAATATGATAAAGAAGCCTATAATGCAAAGGGAAATGTGCAGATTAAGATGAGTGCGTTTGTGAATAATGACGGCTCGTTTAATCCTCAAAAAACTGATCGTATTTTGATCTACGGGAATGTTTTGGGAAGTACACTGCTCATGATGGAGAAATTTTCCAAAACTTTAGAAGGAGAAGCTGGCAATAAAGGAAGTCAAAGTATTTCGCTTGTTCAAGTTGCTGGGACAGCAGAGGAAAGTTCTTTTAAGTTAGCCAATAGTTATACTACGGTGAATGGATTTCCTTATCAATATAAACTTCGTGTCTATGGTCCAAGTTCTTCTTCTGGAAATGCAGATCCAAAGAATAGATTGGTTGTTGGAGAAGGGGATTTTTGGGATTTTCGTCTCGAAAGTGTTTACATTGGTCCTGAATTAGATTCTTCTGAAACTGCTTCTAAGCCAACGTCTACAGTTTTACCTCCTCAATCTGAAGAAGAGACGGTTCCTTCTAAACGACCAACAGAGACTATTTCACCTGAACAACCCCCTTCTGTTGAGCCTCCACTTATACCATCTACACCTTCTTTGCCTGAAGGATCTGAACCGTCTGAAACATTTATCCCTACGGATTCGACGCTGACTCCTTCTGCACCAGTTCCGTCTGAGCCTCCCTCTGTACCAACAGTTCCGGAGGCTCCTTCTGCTGTGCAACCTATGCCTGCACCGTTTGTTCCAGTTGAAGATTCTACTAATGATGTTCTGCCATCTGAGCCCTCTGCTCCGGAGGACACTTCATCTCTGGATACTGTTTCTCCTCCTTCTGCCCCTGTTGAACCAAAGC